>JADGQS010000218.1 GCA_017881585.1 Gemmatimonadaceae bacterium
GCGCTCATCGCGTGAGTTCTCGCGGCGTTCGGCGGAGAGGCGGTCGAGAGAGTTGAGCAGCGAGGGAACGGCTGCCGGATTCGACGTGCCGGCAAGCGCGGTCGCGCCGGCGAGGACCACCTGGTATCCGCTCGCGGCGAGCGCCGCGACATATACGCTGTCATACGCGTGCTTTCCAACCTGCGACAGCCCGGCGATCGCCGTGGCGCGAACGTTGTCGTCGGCGTCCGCGGCGAGTTGCAGCAACACGGCGCCGAGCTTGAGCTGGGCCGCGGCGCGCGCGGCGTATTCGCGAACGTGCGGGCTGGGATGCGCGACGAACCGCGGCAGGAAATCCGCGGCGGCACGCGCGCCGCTCGGAGCGTGCGCGAGCGCGACGAGCGCGTGCGCCGCGGCGTGCCACGAGACCCGGTTGCGCTTGCGCGGGACGTCGCGGGGATCGAGGGTCGCGGCGATCGCGCGCAGCGTGCCGATGCGCGCGGTGCCGTCATCGGAGGCGTCCGGGGTGCACAGGGCGAGCGAGTCGATTGCGCCGAGCATGGTGCGCGGATTGTCCGCATGCACGCGCGGCGCGATGCGCGCGCACTCCTCGGGCACCCTGCGCTCGAACGGGCGGTTCGCGGTGGAGGTGACGGGCGCCCACCCGAGCCGGCCGAACGCGCGAGCGGCGGTGTGCCGCAGCGTGCTGTCCTTGCTCGCGAGACCTTCGAGCAGCGGCCTGGTTCCCTCGGGGCCGGTGCCCCGCGCGTCTTCGGCGACGAGGATCCGCTGGAGGAGTGCGTCGTCGGCAGGAGAAGGGGCCGGCCTCGTGCGGCCCGCGCACGCCTGCAGCAACTGCAACAGTGCGACCGCGCAGATGAATCCGCGCAGCGTCGGGCGCCGTTGCAGACGGCCTACATCGAACGAGTGTCGCTTCAAGAGCGCCGGCTCAGTCCGCCTTCACCTTCACCTTCGGCTTCACGTACTTGTCGAGCCACGCGACTTCCTCGGCCAGCACATGCCCGATCGACTCGCGCGCACGATACCCGTGCGGCTCGGCGGGCAGCTGCACGTACTTCGCCGTGCCGCCGGTTCCCTTGAGCGCCGCGAACAGCCGCTCGCTGTTGATCGGGAAGGTGCCGGTGTTGTCGTCCGCCATTCCATGAATGAGCAGGATCGGCGTCTTGATGCTGTCGGCATACGTGAAGGGCGACATCTTGGTGTACATCTCCGTCGCCTCCCAGTACGTGCGCTCTTCGTTCTGGAATCCGAACGGTGTCAGCGTCCGGTTGTACGCGCCGCTCTCGGCGATTCCGGCCCTGAAGAAGTTCGTGTGCGCGAGCAGGTTCGCCGTCATGAACGCGCCGTATGAGTGGCCGCCCACGGCGATGCGGTCGCGATCGGCCACGCCCATCTCCACGATCTTGTCGATCGCCGCCTTGGCGCCGGCCACGAGCTGCTGGACGTACGTATCGTTGGGCTTGCCGCCGTTCTGCGCGATGATCGGGATGGTCGGATTGTCCATCACGCCGTAGCCCTGCGTCAGCATCATCAGGCGCGACGCGCCCGACGGTCGCGTGAAGCGATACGGCGACCCGCTCACCTGCGACGCCGCCGCGACCGACTCGAACTCGGCGGGATACGCCCAGAGGAAGAACGGCAGCGGGCCGTCCTTCGCCTTGTCGTAACCGGCGGGGAGATACACCGTCGCCGTGAGATCCACGCCGTCGGCGCGCTTGTAGTGCACGAACTCGTGCGTGACGCCGGCGAACTCCGGCGCGGGGTCCTTGGCGTGCGTGAGCTGCGTCAGCTTGTTGGCCGCGATGTCGCGAACGAAATAGTTGGGGACTTCGTTGACCGACTCGCGAATCGTCACGATGCGGTTGGCATCGGCATCGAGCATCGTCGAGACGTTCTCGTAGTACGGCGCTTCCGAGCGGAAGAGCTGCGTCGACTTGCCGGTGGCGAGCTCATACTTGTTCAGGAACGGACGATCGCCCTCGGGCGACGAGCCCGCGCCCGTGAGGTACGCGAACTTTCCGTCCTTCGACGTGAGCAGCACGTTGTCGCCGAACGGCCCGCGCGCGAGCTCGAAACGGCCGGGATCGCCGTAGCGATCGTCGGTGCTGCGCTCCCACATGAGTCGCGGCGCCTGCGAAGGATTCGTTGGATCAATTGCCCAGGTGCGAGCCTTGCGATTTTTGCGCGACGCCTCGCTCACGATCGCGAAGTCGGACCTGGCCCAGGTGACCGAGCCGCCGCGCCCGCCGCCGATGCGTGAGTCGACCGCGATGAGCTCCGTCGGCGCACCGGCGAACGGAGCCGAGAGCGAGAGGAGGTGGTCGTGCTTCGGCACCTGCGCGGCGATGTCGCCGCCGTCGAGCGCCTCGACCCACACGAGCGACGCCGGCGCATCGGCGCGCCAGCTCACGGCGCGCGGACCCGCTTCGACCGCATCCATGCCGCGAGGTGCGGACTCCTGAAGCGGCGTGTCCTGAACCTTGCGCACCACCTTGCCCGTGCGGTCCCACACTTCGGTCAGCGCCGGGAAGCGCGCCTCGGGAACCTGGTACGAATACGGGCGATGCACTGTCGAGACGAGCACGTACTTGCCATCGGGGGACGGCGAGCTACGCAGGTGAATTCCCTTCGCGCCGAGCTTTGTGACAGTGCCTTCGAGCGAGATGATCGCGAGTTGCGACGGGAAGTAGTAGTCGAAGAGTTTCTCGTCCTGCGGACTGGAAAGGAGGTCCTCGAACGTCGGCGCCGGATTCTTGTGGCCGTCGGCTTCCTGCACGATCGGCCCTTCGGGAATCTCGGGCGCGGCAGGCGCGACGCCGCGGCCGGCGGGAATCGTCTGACAGATGATGTCGGTCGCGTCCATCCACGAACAGGGATTCGCGATCGCGTTCAGCGCGAGGTCGGTGAGTTTGTGCGCGGCGCCGGTGGCGGCATCGGCCACCCAGAGCTTGATGCCGTCGCCGCCGGTGATCGAGAACACGATCTTCCTCGAATCGTCGGACCACATGACGTGCGAGATCTTCGCGCCCGGCGGCGTCTGAATGCGGGTTTCGGTCGAGCTTCCCACAGGAAGCACGATCAAGCCACGCGCGAAGGCCTCGCGCCACGATCCGTTGGTGCGGGGATTCACGCGCGTTCCCGCGAGCCGGAGGTACGGCGCGCCGACGTCACTGATCGGCGGCAGTCCGTTTCGTTCGGTCATGAGCATTTTCGACCGATCGGGGCTGAACGAAGCCGCGGGCGTGGGCGGCGTGTCGAGGATCTTGGCGATGGCAGCCGGGGGCTGCTTGTACGCCATCTGCGCCCCCAGCGGGGCGGCGATGACGAGGAACAGTGCGAGGATACGGCGCATATGAAGGCTCGTAAGAGGGTCAACCATTAATAACGCCAAAACGGTCCAATGCGCTGGGGTGGGCTGGTTTGGCTCCGAGGGGAAGGGCTACGGGTGAGTATTCCCCCTTAACC
>JADGQS010000219.1 GCA_017881585.1 Gemmatimonadaceae bacterium
CCTCAGGCGCGGTTCGAAGTGCTGCGCTCCCCGCACGGGCACGATGCGTTCCTCATCGAAATCGAAGCGGTGAACGATCTGGTGGTCGCATTCCGGCAATCGCTCGTGCACGCGCAGGCGGTGGCATGACGCCGGGTGTCGTGCACGTCGTCATCGCCGGCGCGACGGGGCGCGTCGGGAGCGCACTCGTCCTTCAACTGCAGGCGCAGGGCGAGCTGCTGACCCGCCA
Source organism: Gemmatimonadaceae bacterium (assembly GCA_017881585.1). Taxonomy (GTDB): domain Bacteria; phylum Gemmatimonadota; class Gemmatimonadetes; order Gemmatimonadales; family Gemmatimonadaceae; genus Fen-1231. Next base: position 230 of record JADGQS010000219.1, read on the forward strand.
GGGCGTGCATGTGCGCCTCGACCCGTTCAGGCGCGGCGACCGATTTGCCGGCGACGCGTTCCTGCGCCGCGTGCAGGGCCATGGCCGGCGGCGCAGTCTGTTCGTCGACTGCACCGCGAGCGACGACGTCGCGTCGCGGTACGCCGCGCTGTTCGAGGCGGGAGTTGGTGTCGTAACGCCGAACAAGCGGGCCAACGCGGCCCCGTTCGGCGCGTACCGGCATCTGCTCGACACCGCCCGGCGCTGCGGCGTGCCCTACCGCTACGAAACCACGGTGGGCGCCGCACTCCCCGTGATCGACACCCTGCGCTCGCTCGTCGAGCGCGGCGATCGCGTGCATCGCATCGAGGCACTCCTCTCGGGCACGCTCTCGTACGTGTTCGCCCGCGTGAGCGCCGGTGCACTTTTTTCCACCGCCGTGCGCGAGGCGCATGCGCTCGGCTACAGCGAGCCGCATCCCCGCGACGACCTCGCCGGCGCCGACGTGGCGCGCAAGATGCTGCTGCTCGCGCGCGAGGCGGGCCGCGAACTCGATGCCGGCGACATCCCGCTCGAAGCGCTCGTGAGCGACTGCCTCCTGTGCGACGACGATCCCGCCAGCTTTCTCGCGCGCCTGCCGGAGGCCGACGAGCAGTGGGCGGCCCGCCTGCGCGCGGCGCGCACCTCCGGCGCGGCGCTCGCCTACGTGGCGACACTCGAAGGCGGCGCCGCGCACGTGGGCGTGCGTGAGGTCGCCGGTGACAGCGCGCTCGCCAACGCGCAGCCGGGCGAGAACGTGATCGTCCTCTGGACCGACCACTACGCCACGTTGCCGCTCGTCGTGCGCGGGCCCGGCGCGGGACCGGTGGTCACGGCGGCGGGAGTGCTGACGGACATCATCGGGGCGGTGAGGTCGATGACCCAACAAACAGGGACGAGCGACGCGTGAGGGGATTGCGAAGAGGGACGAGCGACGCGTGAGGTCGCCCCTCACCCGTCGCTCGTCCCTCTTCGCCAAATCGTGTACTTTCCTGTTGTAGATGAAGCACGCCCGGGTCCACACGCACGTCGGAGTTCACATGCGCCCCAGCCTCGTCCGCCCGATCACGTTCGCACTGCTGCTGTTCGCCGGCGTCTCGTCGTCGCGCGCGCAGGACCGGCGCCTGCAGCCGGCCGATCTCTTCCAGCTGGAATACGCGGCCGACCCACAGATCTCACCCGACGGCCAGTGGGTCGCCTATGTGCGGCAGTGGAGCGACAACATGACGGACCGGCGCTACAGCAACATCTGGCTGGTCAAGGCCGATGGTTCGCTGCACCGTCCGCTCACGTCGGGGAAGTTCGAGGAGACGTCGGCGCGCTGGTCGCCCGACGGCAAGCGCCTTGCGTACGTCTCCAACCGCAGCGGGAGCGCGCAGCTCTACGTGCGCTGGATGGACACCGGCGAATCGTATGCGCTGACGAACGGCGGCCCCGCGCCGTCGGCCCCAACCTGGTCGCCCGACGGCACGCAGCTCGCGTTCCTCCAGCTCGTTCCCAAACCGGCGCTCGTAATCGGAAAGCCGATCACGCCACCGGCCGGTGCGACCTGGTCGCCGCCGCCGAAGTACACCGACCAGCTCGTCTTCCGCTTCAACGGCGTTGGTGAAGTGCCGCCGGGGTTCATGCACGCCTTCGTCGTGCGGGCCGACGGTGGCGCGGCTCGGCAAGTCACGAGCGGCGATTTCCATCACGGCGGCACATCGTTCGGTGGCGGGTCCATCGATTGGACGCCCGACGGCGCCGAGCTCGTGCTCTCGGCGCGCCGCGGCGACAACCCGGAGTTCAACTCGCGTGAGACCGACCTCTGGGCATTCGCCGTGAAGGACGGCAAGGCGCGCCAGCTCACCGACCGGTTCGGCCCGGACCAGAGCCCGGCCGTGTCGCCGGACGGCAGGCTCATCGCCTACACCGGATACGACGATCACCATCAGGGCTACCAGAACACGCTGCTCTACGTGATGAATCGCGACGGCTCGGGCAAGCACGTCGTATCCGGCACGCTCGACCAGAGCGTGGCGAATCCCGTCTGGAGCGCTGACGGTCGCGGCATCTACGTGCAGTACGACGAACGCGGCAACACCAAGGTCGGGCTCTTCGCGCTCGACGGCACGTTCCGCACGGTCGTCGGCAACCTGGGCTCGGGATCGAGCGCGTACAGTGGCGGGAGCTTCTCGGTGGCGCGCGATGGCACGGTGGCGTTCACACTCAGCACGCCGACCGTTCCGTCGCAGGTTGCGGTGACCACGGGCGCGGCCGGCGCGACGGCGCGCACACTCACGTCGCTCAATACCGACCTGCTGTCGGGCCGGTCGCTCGGCCAGGTGGAGGAGATCTCGTACAACTCGTCGAAAGACGGCCGGCGCATCCAGGGGTGGATCATCAAGCCACCCGGCTTCGATCCGTCGCGGAAGTATCCGTTCATCCTCGAGATCCACGGCGGTCCGTTCATGAACTACGGCGACCGGTTCGACGAGGAGAAGCAGATCATGGCGTCCTCCGGGTTCGTCGTGTTGTACACGAACCCGCGCGGGAGCACGAGCTACGGCGAGACGTTCGGCAACCTGATTCACCACGCATATCCGGGCGACGACTTCTTCGACCTCAACTCCGGAGTGGATGCCGTGGTCGCGAAGGGCTACGTGGACGACAAGAACCTGTTCGTCACGGGCGGGAGCGGTGGCGGCGTTCTCACTGCGTGGATGATCGGGCACACGAACCGGTTCCGCGCGGCGCTCGCGTTCTATCCCGTCATCAACTGGGAGAGTTTCGCCCTGACCGCCGACATGGCGCCGACCGCGGTGAACGACTGGTTCGCCGGCTTCCCCTGGGACAATCGGGAGAATTACGAGCAGCGGTCGCTGCTGTCGGTGGTGAAGAACGTGAAGACGCCGACGCTCATCATGACGGGTGAGGAGGATTTCCGCACGCCGATGTCGGAGTCGGAGCAGTATTACAAGGCGCTGAAGATGCGGGGCGTCGACGCGGTGCTGGTGCGCGTGCCCGAGGAGCCGCACGGCATCCGGCGGCGGCCGAGTCACGAGGCGGCCAAGCTCACGACGCTCGCGGGATGGTTCGAGAAGTACCGCGCCGTGGTGCCGTGAGCGCGGCTCGATCGCTAGGGCAGCACCGCCCCCGCGTTCAGCCGCAACTGCAGCCGATCCGAATGCATCACGATCGCCGGC
>JADGQS010000015.1 GCA_017881585.1 Gemmatimonadaceae bacterium
CGCTTCATCGCCTCGTCGTCGAAGAATCCGATCTGGATGGGCGCGCGCCGCACCTGGAAGGCGTTCGTGCCGACGACGGCGCCGGCGATGTTCTCCTTCACGTACGCGTTCATGCCCTGGATCACCGCCACCACGGCGACGAGGAACGCGACGGACACGATGATGCCGAGGAGCGTAAAGAACGAGCGCAGCTTATTGGCTCGTATTTCGCCGAAGGCGACGCTCAGCAGGTCGGCCAGGCGCATGCTGGAAGCTATCCGCCGACAGCTATCGGCTGATAGCCGTCAGACGGCTATTCGTGTCTGAGCGACTCCACCGGGTCCATTCTGGCAGCCCGCGCGGCGGGCATCATGCCGAAGAGAATTCCCGTGCCGGCCGCGGCGACGAGCGCAACGAGCACGGCTTCCGGCGGAATCGAGGCGGGGATCGGCGTGTAGATCTTCACGAGCCAGGACAGGACGGCGCCGATCACCAGTCCGATCGCGGCGCCGAGCGTCGTGAGCGTCGCCGCCTCCACGAGGAACTGCCAGAGGATGATGGCCGATGTGGCGCCGAGCGCCTTGCGCACGCCGATCTCGCGAGTGCGCTCGGTGACGGAGATCATCATGATCGCGACCACGCCGACGCCGCCGACGAGCAGGCCCACACCGGAGAGGGTGATGCCCACGAGGAAGATCGCACCGAAGAACTGGTTGAAGATGTCCATGATGCGGTCTTCGCCAACCAGGTAAAACGAGTTGTTCGCACCCGGCTTGATGCCGCGCCGGCTGCGCAGCAACGCCGTGACGGCGTCCATCGCGTCGTCGCGCGTGACCGACGGCTGCGGCATCACCGCGACGCTGATGCCGCGCTTGTATACGCTGAGGTGCCGCCACGCCGTCATCATCGGGATGATCGCGCGGGGGTTGTCCGGGCCGGTGCCGTTCAGCGTCTTGAGGAAGCCCGCCTTGGTGTGGAACACGCCGATCACGGTGAATGGCTTGCCCTCGAGCGTGATCTCCTTGCCGAGCGGATCGGAGTCGCCGAAGAGCTGCGACTTCAGCGTGTCGTTGACGATGATCAGCGGAGCCGCGCTCTGGTCCTCCGACTCGGTGAAACTGCGGCCCGGCGAGATGTCGGCGCGGTCGGTGCGGATCCAGTCGGATGTGTACGCGTCGAAGCCCACGGACTTCAGCTGATGATCGCGGTAGATCATCGTGCCCTGGTTTCCGATTCGCGCGACGGCGTACGCCACCTCCGGAAGGTTCTGGATGGCGTGCAGCTCGTCGAGCGAGACCGGGGGATTCTTCCGGTCGGGGCAGGGATCGTCCGGGCTGTTGCACTGATTGTTGCCCGGGTCGCGGCGGTTGATCTGGAACGTGGTCGCGCCGAACTCGTCGAGATCCTTCTGGAAGCTCTCGCGAATGCCGTGCACGGCGGCGGCCATCGTGACCACCACGAACACGCCGACGGCGACCCCGGAAATCGTGAGCGCGGCGCGCACTTTGTTGCCGCGGATCGCCTCGAAGGCGATGGTCACGCCCTCGAGCGCCATGGAGACCCGCGCGAAGAACTTCATGGCTGCCACCTCATTCCTGCCTCAGCGCCGCGATGGGATCGAGCCGCGCCGCGCGGGAGGCCGGATACACTCCGGCCACGATACCCACGCCCGCACCGAGCACGAGCGCCATCAGGATGGACCACGGTGCGACCGCCGCGGGCAGCGGCGTGAGCCAGGAGACGATCTTCGCCGCCAGCAGGCCGAGGGCGATGCCGATGCCGGCGCCGACGACGCTCAGCGTGGATGCCTCGATGAGAAACTGCGAGAGGATGTCGATGCGCCGGGCGCCGAGCGCCTTGCGAATGCCGATCTCCCGCGTGCGCTCGGCCACGGCGACGAGCATGATGTTCATGATCACCATGGCGCCCACGACGAGGCCGATCGCGGGGAGCGCGGTGCCGAACACGATCATCTGCCGCTTGAGCCCATCGAAGAACGCGAGCGCCGAGTCTTCCGTTTCCAGCGCGAAGTTGTCGGGCCTGCCCGGCGCGAGATGCCGCGAGCCGCGCATTGCTTCGCGCGCGTTCTCGATGCCGTCCTGCATCTCCTCGCGCGAGCTGCCCTGCACGATCATCGACTGCAGGTCGCCCTTCGGCTGGATGAGGCGGCTCACCGGCGTGGTCCACGGCACGATGGCCATGCGGTCGAGCGAGAAGCCGAACACGCTGCCCTGCTTCTCCAGCACGCCGATCACCGTGTACGGCATGCCGCCGATGCGCACCTCGCGCCCGAGCGGATCGAGCCCGTTGAACAGGTGGTCGGCGATGTCCGTGCCGATGACGATGACCTTCGCGCCGGCGCCGACTTCCTGGGAGCTGAAGGCGCGCCCGCTCTCGACGACCAGTTTCTTGATGTCGAAGTACGCGGCCTCGGTCGCGATGGCCTGCACCTGGCGCGGGCGCGACAGCTTCGACGAGGCGTAGAGGAAGTTCTGGTTGACGATCGCGGCCTTGTTGCCCGTGGGAAGCACGGAGCGCACGAGTTCCGCGTCGGCCGCGTAGATGCGCGGGCGGCGCTGGAACTCACGCCACTGATCGTCGGTGGTGTTCGGGTTGAAGTTGGGACGGCGCCGGAACGTGAACGTGTTCACGCCGATGATCTTCGCGGCGAAATCGTTCTCGACGTAGTTGCTCATCCCCTGCACGATCGAGACGACCGCGATGAGGAACATCACGCCGATCATGACGCCGAGCAGCGTGAAGAAGCTCTTCAGCTTCTGCACGCGGATCGTGTTCAGTGCGAGCGCGACCGATTCGAAAAAGGGCATCGCGGCCCTTTGTGCCGCGGCTACAGCCCGAGGCTCGACGTGACCTTCTGGTTGCGCTCGTCGCTCGCGATCTTGCCGTCGCGAAGCACCACGACGCGGCGGGCGTGCGCGGCGATGTCCGGCTCGTGCGTCACCATGATCACCGTCTGCCCGGTGCTCGCCAGGTTCTCGAACACGCGCATGATCTCTTCCGACGTCGTCGAGTCGAGGTTGCCGGTGGGCTCGTCGGCAAGCAGGATCGCCGGGCGGTTCACGAGTGCGCGGGCGATCGCCACGCGCTGGCGCTGGCCGCCGGAGAGCTCGTTGGGACGGTGCGAGGCGCGGTCGGCGAGCTGCACCTTGGTGAGCGCCTCCATCGCGCGCTCCTTGCGCTCGGCCGATCCGACGCCCGCATACACGAGCGGCAACTCCACGTTATGGAGCGCGCTGGCGCGCGGGAGCAGGTTGAACGTCTGGAAGACGAACCCGATCTCCTTGTTGCGGACGCGGGCGAGTTCGTCGTCCTTCATGGTCGAGACGAGCTGGCCGCTCAGCCAGTACTCGCCGCCGTTGGGCGTGTCGAGGCAGCCGATGAGGTTCATCAGGGTCGACTTGCCCGATCCCGACGGACCCATGATGGCCACATACTCGTTCTTGCGGATGGCGAGGTCCACGCCCTGGAGGGCGCGGACGATTTCGCCGCCCATGTCGTATTCGCGCTTCAGCCCGCGCGTGACGATCACCCAGTCCTTGCCGGGCTGGGCGCCGGCCGACTGTACGACGACCTTCCGCTCCGCGGTGGTGCTGAGGGCTACATCATCGGTTTGTGGACTCACGGCTTCGTGCTCCCAGTGGCCTTCGTGTCGGGCTGCTTCATGTCACGCACAAGCGTGCCGTCTTTGAGGTCGCGGATTGCCTGATAGGTGCCGCCCACGATCTTGTCGCCTTCCTTGAGACCGGACAGTACCTCGAAGTGTTTCTCACCTGCAATCCCTACCTTTACGGGCTTGAAGGTGACTTTGTTGTCCGCACCGACCACGAAGACGCCCTCCACGTCCTTCTTGCCCACCTGCTTGCCGTTCGACGTCTTGCTCCCCGGGCGCTGGGCTGTATCCGTCTTGGCGAGCGCTTCGTTCTCGCGGACCGTCAGCGCGATGATCGGGATCGAGAGCACCTGCGTGCGGGCGTCCGTGATGATCTTGGCCGTCGCCGAGAAATCCGGCTTGGTGTCCTTCGGCGGGTTCAGGAGGCGGATGGTCACTTCGTAGTCGATCGCCTGGTCGCCCGTCGTCGTCGTCGTTCCCTTGACCGAGCTGTTCGAGATCTCGACGACCTTGCCGAGGAACGTGGTGTCGGGGAAGGCGTCGAGCTGGACGATGGCGGAGTCGCCGAGCGCGATTCGTGACACATCGGTCTCGTCGACCTTCACCTTGGTCTCGAGCACGCTCATGTCCGAGATCGTGAGGAGCGTTGCAGCGTCCTTGTTGAATGTGCCCTGGATCGCCGTTTCGCCGTTCTGTACGATGAGGCGGGTCACGCGGCCGCTCATCGGGGCGCGGATGGTCGTCTTTGCGAGCGAGACCTTCGCGTCGGTGACGCCGGCGAGGGCCATCTCGGTGTTGTGCTTGGAGGCGTCGTACAGCGCCGTGTTCACCTCGACCGCCGTCTTGAGCTGCTCCATCTGGTCGTCGGACACGAGATTCGGGTTGCTCTTCCGGATGTCGGATGAGCGACGGTAGTTGGCCTGGGCCTGCGTCAGGCTCGCGAGCGCCTGCGTCTCGGACGCTCTCGCGTTCGCGACGGAGGCCTCGGTGCGCTGCACGGCGGCCTGGAACGACTGCGGGTCGATCTGGAGGAGGAAGTCGCCCTCCTTCACCCAGTCGCCCTCCTTGACCGTGAGCTTGACAATGCGGCCCGAGACGTCGGCTGACAGATCGGCCTTGGTGTGCGGCGCCACCTGGCCGCTGGCGGTCACCGAGGCGACGAGATCGCGCTTCTGCACGCCCTCGATGCGCACTTCGGTGGGCTTCTTGTTCTTCCTGGCGGCCGTCACGGCGATCACGCCTCCCAAGGCGAGGACCGCGACGCCCAAGATCCCGTATTTCATCCCCTTGCTCATGACGATCCCCGGTTAGCGAAGGGAGCGGCCGACGGCGCTTTCCAGCGCCGCGAACGCCCGATGGAATTCAAATATCGCGTAGATCCTGCCGGCTTCCGCGGTCTCGTAGTCGCTGCGCGCCTGCTGCAGGTCGACCAGGCTGTTGAGGCCGACGCGGTACCGTTCTTCGGCGAGCTGCAGCGCCTCGCGCGCGGCCACCGAGTTCGACTCCTGCAACTTCAGCGCCTGGTAGTCCGCGATCAGCGTGACGTGGGCCGACTGGACGTCGGCGGTGAGCTTGAGCTGCTGCGCCTTCAGGTAGTACTCTGCGTCGCTCTGGTCGGCGGCCGACGATTCGATCGTCTGCTCGCGCTGGAAGCCGTTGAACAACGGAAGCGACAGACCCAGCGACAACGTGTACGGGTTCGAGACGAACTTGAACGGGAAGTTCTGGTTCGACGCGCGGAGCTGGTCGGCCTGCGCGCTCGACAGCACGTAGCTGCCGCAGTAGCTCAGCCCCGGGAGTCCCGCGCCGCGGCGCAGCGAGTCCGAGGAATAGCACTGGGCCTGCGAAGAGGCGAGCTGCGTCTGCGCCTGGGTGACGAGGTAGTTCTGGTCCGTGTATTGCTGCGACGACCCGCCGATGTTCGCGGAGAAGTTCAGCGACGGGATGTACTGTCCGCGCGCACCGTTGTAGTTCTGGCGGGCCGCTTCGATTCTCGCCGCCAGGGACTTCAACGTGGGATTCGACTGCGTGGCCATCGCGAGGAGCTGGTTCAGGTCGAACGTGGGCTCGGTCACGGGCGGAATCGTCGTCAGCTGGACGTTCACCTGCGGCGCAATTCCGATGCTCTGGAAGAGCCGGAGCAGGTCGACCGCCGCGGCGTTGCGGGCGCGGAGCGCCGCCACCTGCTGGGTGCCGAGCGCGACTTCGGCCCGCTTCACATCGAGCGACGTGGCCGAGCCTACGCCGGCCTTCGCCCGGGCGAGATCGAGCTGCAGTCGGTTGAAGACGACGAGCGTGTCCTGCAACCGCGTCTGCGCCTGATCCTCGAGCACGAGGAAGTACTGGCTGGTCACCGCGAAGCGGAGGTTCTGCTCGGCGCTGACCACGTCGGATTCCGACGCCATGACATTCGAACGGGCCGCCTTCAGTGTGGAGAACGAACTCGCGCTCAGGCCGGCCGAAATGTTCAGGCCCCAATTCGACGAGAGCAGGTCGGAGTTCGAACCGAACTCGACACCCTGGAAGAACTGCGGCTTACCCTGACGGTAGCCGGTGTTGAGGTTCGTGCTCGCGCCGGGAAGAAAGGATCCCCGCGCGGTGCGCAGGCTTGCGTCGGCGCGCCGGCGTCCGTTGCCCGACTGCAGGTACGTCGGATTGTTCGCCTTGGCGAGCGAAAGCGCGTCGTCGAGCGAGAGGGTCGGCCCGACGGCGCCCTGGCCGGCGGCGGGCAAGGCCGTAGCCAAGAGGAGAAGAGCACACCACAGCTTTCGCATCTTTGTATTGATCCTGGGTGGGGTACGTGTTTCTTCAAGTGGCCGTACGCGAGACCGGTCCACGGGGTTTCAGCGAGGGTGATCAGCGTGGTGATTCGTCGCGGACCGCGACGATCTTGGTCGCCGGAATCACCACTTTCAGCAACCGGCCGGCCGCGTCGACCCACACGTCCCTCGTGACCCCGGATCCCTCGGTGCGCAGCCGCAGATGACGCGCCTCGAGGTCGTGGCCGTCGATCGTGAGGGCCTCGCTGCCGACGAGTTCGACACGCACCGTCTCGACCACGTTGCGCAGCGGCGAGAGCACCGAGACCGTGGCCCCCGGACCGCGCCGAGCGATGAACCAGAGCTGGTGGAGGACGTCGTCCTCGACGGCCACGGTTCCCGGCGGAAGACGGAATTCGCGGGACGACTCGCCCTCCGGCCTGGTGGAGCGGGCCTGGTAGTGGTCGCGGACAAGCTTGCCGCTATATGTCAGGGCGGTCCGTCCGTTTTCGCGCACCTCGGTCTCGTATTTGTGCACGGCGCCGTTGGTGTCCGCGTTCAGCTTCGGCTCGATACGCCGGGATCCGATCGCGACGACGCCGTGCGCGACGAGCACGCGACCCCTTTCGGACGGCGAACTGCGAATCGAGAAGTCCTCACGGCCGACACGGTCGCCCGCCCGCATGACTGTAAAGCTCCCCTCGTCGAGGGAGATCACCTGGGCGCGGGCGGTCGAGGCGAGGCAAGCCGCGAGCGCGAGAAGAGGGATCGGTCGCATCCTCATAAAGATACACCGGACCTACGGCGACGGGTGAGGGGCGACAAGACGGCGACGGGCGACGCGTGAGGGGCGACTTGGTGAAGAGCGATGTGTCAGGCGTGAGGAGAACATCTCCGCGCTCCTCACGCGTCGCCCTTCGCCAGATCGCCTCTCACCCGTCGCTCGTCGCCGTCTTGGCACCTCTCACCCGTCGCTCGTCGCCGTCTTGGCACCCTCACCCGTCGCCCGTCGCCGTTTGTCGGGGTATTATCCCATTGTGAACCCTCGTCCCGGCCTCTGGTGGACGGTGGCCGCGACGGCAACCGTGCTGAGCGCGGCCCTCTGGCTGCGAGCGCCCGCGACCGGAACGTTGATCGCATGCGGGCTGACCACGGCGCTGAGCGTCGCGCTCACCCTGGGCGGCGACCGGGCGTGGAATCGCATCGGATTCGCCGTGTCGGCGGCGGCGTTCGTCGTGCTCGTCGCGATGACGGAGCGCTCGCGTGCCTCGTTCGCCGCGAATCCAAACGCGGCCCGCACCGCAGTCGCCGCACGTGGCACGGCCGCGATGGCCGCGGCGCTCGAGGTGGAAACCGCCGCGCTCCAGCGGCTGGCGGTCCAGGCGCTCGATGCGCACGCCGACCCGCGGCGCGCGTTCGCCGACCTCGACAGGCTGCGCGGATCGTCGGAATCGCGCTCGGTCGTGCTGATCCGCGGCGGTGCGCCGTTCGCGTGGTCGGGACGGCTCATGACACCGCTCGATTCCCTCGCGGGGCCGGTCGGCGCCTGGTCGACGCCGTTCTACCTCGCGCTCTATGCGATTGCCGGACGCGGCAGCGACCGCGCCGTCGCCGAGGTGCTCGTGCACGCCGATCGTCCCGGCGACGTGCTTGCTTCCGCCTTCGACGAACCGCTGACTCTCGCGTACGGGGTACAGCGATTCGGCTACGGGTCTGCAGCGGACGCCGACCGCGACACGCTGACGGTCGTGCGCGCCGCCGGAGTGCCGGTGATGGGCGTTCGAGCGGTTGCGCCCGCCGGAGAGCTGCTGGCCGATGCCGCCCGCGAGCGGGGCCGGACGCGCGGCGGCATTGCCCTTGCGATCGCCGCGCTCTTCTTCCTCGCGGCGACGTGGCGCCATCGGGACGGCGTCACGCGCCGGCTCGCCGCGCTCGCGGTGGCGCTGGCGGTCGTGGCGCTCGTGCCCCTCGCGCGATTCTCGAACGCGTCGTCGCTGTTCGATCCGACCTACTTCTACGTGGCCAACGGCGGCCCGTTCACGGGCAGCGTTGGAGCGCTCGCGCTCACCTGCTCGCTCGTGCTGCTCGGCATGCTCGCCGCGCTGCGCGCGCGCGTCGGCACGCGGTCGCGTGCGCAGGCGATTGTCGCAGTCGCTATCATCGCGGGCGTCGGCCCGTTCCTGCTCCGCGATCTCGCGCGCGGCATCCAGTTCCCGGAAGCCGGTGTGTCGACCGCCATGTGGCTCGCATGGGAATCGACGCTCTTTCTCGCGTCGGTCTCGGTGCTGATGGCGGGCGCCACCGCGGGGCAGGCCGCGCTCGGCGAGCGCAAGGGGATTCCGCTCTGGATCGCGCCCGGCGTCGCCGCGGCGGCATCGCTGCTCGCTCCCGCACTCATGGACGCGCCGGGCGGGTATCCGCCGTGGTATCCCGCGCTCTGGGTGGTGGCGATCGGCGCGCTCGCGTTCGCCCGGCGCGCGCGCGGATCGGTCCTTCCCGTGGCGATCGTCGCGGCGTGCGGCGCCGTGACGCTTGTGTGGGGACAGTCGGTGCACTCGCGCGTGCTGCTCGCCGAACACGACGTGGCGAGCCTCAACATGCTCGACAGTTCCGCGGCAACGCTCCTGAAGCGCTTCACCGCGCAGCTCGACGTCGCGCACGCCCCCGCGAGTCGCTCGGAGCTGCTCGCGCGGTTCGCCGAGTCGGATCTCGCGAGCGGCGACTATCCGGTCGAGCTCACGAGCTGGAGTCCGTTGGGTGCGCCGATGGCGAATCTGCTCGTCGGGAAGACCGAGAAGACGGCCGGAATCGAATACTTCGCGCGGCAGGCGGCGGATTCCACGCATGCGATCTTCAGCAAGGTGCCTGGGACGCCGGGATTGCACCTCGTGCTGTCGGTGCCGCATGAGGACCGGTCGGTGACGACCGTCGTGGTGGCGCCGCGCACGCGGCTCCTCGCCCGCGACCCGTTCGGGGCGCTCATGGGATTGGGCTCGACGCCGACCACCGATCCGCCGTATACGCTGACGCCGGGTGGCATCCGGCACAACGCGCTCATCACGAACGAAGCGCAGTGGGAACGGCACGGCGACGAGCTGCACGGTGACTGGTTCCTGCCCGACACCAAGGGCGGGTTCTACAACGTGCACGCCGGCGTGCAACTGCGGAGCTTCAACCAGCTGATCATGCGCGGATCGCTGGTGGTGATCCTCGATCTCTTCGCGCTCTTCTCGCTCTGGTTGCTGCTCGTGATCGCCGACGGCGCGTTCGGCCGCTGGCTGCGCATGCAGCGCCGCCGCTGGCTGCGCAGCTACCGCACGCAGCTCACGCTCGCGCTCTTCGCGTTCTTCGTGATCCCCGCGGGCGCGTTCGCGGCCTGGAGTTACCAGCGCCTGCGGAGCGACGACGACCAGGCGCGCGATCTCCTCGTGCGCGAGACGCTGCGCGGCGTGGCGGTCTACACCGACAGTGCCAAGCTCTCGGACATCGCCGCGAAATTCCAAACGCCGCTCTTCCTCTATGCCGACGGCATCCTGCTGGCCTCGAGCGACACGGTCCTCGACGCGCTCGCGCCGCTCGGCCGTCTCCTGCCGCGGTCCACCGCGCTCGCGCTCGAGGAGCGCGACGACATCACGGCCAGCAGCGAGGAGCTGGTTGGTTCCGAGCCGATGCTGTTCGGATTCCGCGCGGCCAGCGCCGACGCATCCCCCGTGCGATTCGTCCTCGCCGCGCCGGCGCGCACGGACGATCTCGCGCTCGACCAGCGACGGCGCGACCTCGGCATCCTGGTGCTTTTCGCGGCGGCGCTCGGCGCGCTCGCGGCGCTCTGGCTTTCCGGACTCGCCGCCCGCCAGTTCTCGCGGCCGATTCGCACGCTGCAGGAGGGTGCGCTGGCGCTCGCCGCCGGCGAGCGGGAGCCGCGGCTCTCGAGCGATCCGCCGGTGGAATTCCAGCCGGTGTTCACCGCCTTCCGGCAGATGGCGCACGACATCGAGGCCGGGCGCGAGCAGGAAGCGCACGCGCAGCGCGTGCTCGCCTGGGGCGAGATGGCGCGGCAGGTCGCGCACGAAATCAAGAACCCGCTCACGCCGATGCGGCTCGGCATGCAGCACCTGCGCCGCGCGCGCCACGACCCGAACGTGGACTTCGACCTGGTGCTCGAGGAGAACGTCTCACGCGTGCTTTCCGAGATCGACCGGCTCGACGAGATCGCGCGTGCGTTCAGCCGCTACGGCACCGCGCCGGATGACCGTGCCGCGGCGGTGCCGGTGGACGTCGCCCAGGTGCTGAACGATGTCATGCGCCTCGAACAGCTCGGCGGCGAGGAAGTGCGCTGGCACGCCGAGGGAGCCGGGTCGCCTGTGCTGGTGCTGGCGGGCCGGACGGAACTTCGCGAGGTGCTGCTCAACCTGCTGGAAAACGCCCGCCTCGCGAACGCCCGTAACGTACACGTCACGCTGTCGGCGGCCGGTGAGACGGTCCAGGTCTCGGTGCGCGACGACGGACACGGGATCGCCGGCGACGTCATGCCCCGGATCTTCGAGCCGCACTTCTCCACGCGGACCAGCGGCAGCGGGCTCGGACTCGCCATCAGCCGGCGCATGATCGAGGGGTGGGGAGGCACGATCAGCATCGAGAGCGCTCCAGCCGAAGGCACGACCGTCCGCATCGCACTGGTTCCGGCGCCCGCCATCTGACAGTTTTCCAGCGACATGCCGAGCGCCGAAACCATTCCAGTCAGACGCACCACCGGGATTCCGCCGCACCTCGACGGATGGCAGCTCCCGCCCGGCTGGATCTGGGGCGATCAGGGCTACTACGCCAACCACCGGCACGCGCAGGAGATCATCGACGCGCTCGGCCGCTCGCTCGCGCTCGTCACGGTGCCGGATCCCGCGCACGCGACCTGGCTGTTCGACGAGGCGCGTTCGCTCGCGCACCGCAACCATCCGGCGATTCCCACGACGTATCACTTCTGGACGCAGAGCGCCGGGTCGCGCCGCGGGCCGGGATACCTCCGGAGATGGATCGTCGGCGAAACGGTTGGTGCGCGCATCCGCCGGCTCGGCATCGAGACGATCCCGTACATGCTGCGCGTGCTGCGCGCGGCGGGTTCGGCCGTCGCCTACCTGCACGACGCCGGCCAGACGCACGGCGCGCTTTCGCCCGACACGATCTACGTGACACCCACCGGCCGCGTATGGATTCTCGGGTGGCAGTGGGCGCTGCCGTCGTCGGAAATTCCGCCGGGTGTCCGGCCGGACCCGCTCTTCACGCCGCCTCCACGCGAGTGGGCGGCAGGCGAGTGGCGTCCGACGCCGGCGAGCGATCAGTGGCAGCTCGCCGCGAGCTGCTTCGCGATCCTCACGGGTGAACTGCCGCCGCGCGACGAGATCCCGCCGCTCCGCTGGGTGCGCCCCGATTGCCCGGCGAACGTCGCCGAGCTGCTCGACCGTGCGCTGGCCGCGAACCCGGACGACCGCTTTCACTCGGTTGCGTCGCTGCTGCGCGCGGTTGAAAAGATTTCGGGATCCGGAACGCCCGCCCTCTCCGGCGTGGACATCGCGTCGGGTGAATACAAGGCGGTGAGCGAGGAGGACCGCCTGCGCTGGGCCACCGGCGACGACTTCGAGGTGCTGTCGTCGCTCGGGTCCGGCACGTTCGGAACGGTCTGGCGCGTGCGCGATCTCTCGCTGCAGCGCGAAGTGGCGATGAAGGTGCTGCATCCATCGGTGGCGAAGAGCGACGCCGCGGTCGCACGGTTCCGTCGCGAGGCGCAGATGGCCGCACGGCTGCAGCACCCGGCGATCGTCCCCATATACGATTGGGACTCCAAAGGAGATGTGCACTGGTACGTGATGGAGCTCGAGGACGAGGGCTCCGTGGCGGATCTCGTGCGGCGCATGGGTCCGCGGCCGCTCGCGGAAGTCGCGCCGCAGATCGACCTCATTCTCGACGGTCTCCACGCCGCGCACGAGAACGGGATCATTCATCGCGACCTGAAGCCGGAGAACTTGTTGATCGACCGCTATCGCCGCTGGCGCATCGCGGACTTCGGCATCGCGAACGCGATGGGCGAGGAGTGGGCGGGGTCGAGCGGCACGCCGGCGTTCGCGCCGCCGGAACAGCTGCTCGGCGAACCGCAGGGAGTCGCGGCAGACCTGTTCGCGGTGGCGGCGATCGTCTACTTCGCGCTGACCGGCGCGGCGCCGTTCGTGGGCGAGGACGGGCGCGCGATCCTGGCGCAGCAGCTCGCGGGCAGCGCGGACCTCTCACGCTTCCATCCCGAGCTCGCGAGCTGGCTGCGCAAAGGGCTCGCGGCGGATCCCGACCAGCGATTCGTGGACGCCTCGGAAATGCAGGCGGAGTGGCGCCGGGTCACGCGTGAAGTGCTGAAGCACGAGTCGCGGCTGCCGTGGAGTGCGCGCGTCGCACAGGCGATCAGGAACGGATTCGGCGGAGCGGCGGGCGCGATCCTCGTGGCGGCGGCGCTCGCGGCGCCGCTCGGGACGTCGGCGCACGCGCAGGCACCATCGGGATCCGCGCGCGCCGACTCCGTGCGCGCGGCGCAGCGCGATTCCGTTCGCGCGCAGCGCGATTCCACGGCCCAGGCTCTCTCCCGCGTGCACGTGTCGGTGACGCGCACCGATCAAACGGCGCAGCGGGCACCCTGGGCCGTGGGAATGCAGGACAAGTCGGACATCCAGGCGGGGCAGGCGACGCTCGGCATCGACGAGGCGCTCAACAACATTCCCGGCGTGTACGTCGACAACCGCTACAACTACTCGCTCGACCAGCGCCTCTCGATTCGCGGCGCGGGTTCGCGCGCGAACTTCGGCATTCGCGGCGTGAAGGTCCTGATCGACGGCGTTCCGCAGTCGCTCCCCGACGGGCAGAACCAGCTGAACAACCTGGAGCTTGGCGACGTCTCGCGCGTGGAGGTGCTGCGCGGTTCCGCGTCGTCGCTCTACGGAAACGGCTCGGGCGGCGTGATCTCCTTCACCACGGACATGTCGGCGCCGGATCCGCTCGACCAGACGCTGCGCATCGAGAGCGGATCGTTCGGCACCACGAAGTGGCAGTCGCGCACGTCGGGCCGCGATGGCTCGCTCGTGGGCTCGCTCTCGGCGTCACGCACGACCGTGGACGGGTTCCGCCAATTCAGCAACGCCGACCTCAAACAGCTCAACGGCGCGCTCGACTACGGGTTCACGCCGGGCACGTCGCTTTCGCTTCGCGCGTTCGCGACGGAGATGCCGACCGCGCTCAACCCCGGCGCGCTCACCGCCGCCGAGTACGCGGCGAACCGCGATTCGGCATCGGCGACGAACATCAGGCGCGACGCGAGCAAGGCGATCTCGCAGAATCAGTTCTCGGCGCGGCTGCAGCACAGCGCGGGCGACGGCGGCAGCTACTCGGCGACGGCGTACGTGGTGCGGCGCTTCGTCGACAACCCGCTCGCGACGTCGCCGCCGGGCACGGCGGGCGCGACCGTCGGGACGTATTCGACGCTCAATCGCTGGGTGACGGGCGCGCGGATCGATGCGTCGCATCCGCTGTGCGCGTGCGAGAACGCGCCGCGCCTGGCGACGGGGATCGACATCGAGCGGTCGCTGGACATCCGCCGCAACTCCCGCGCGACCGGCGGGCACCCGAACGCCGCAACCGACACGCTCTATTTGAACCAGAGTGAAAGTGTGGGGTCGGTTGGTCCCTTCGCCGATATCGAATGGTCGCCCGTGGCGAAGCTTTCGCTCAGCGCCGGCGCCCGCTGGGACCGGACCACGTTCACGGTGCAGGATCACTTCTTCGGCGACCACCTCGACAACAGCGGTTCGCGCGCGATGACCGCGACCACAGGGCACGTGGGCGCGTCGTACGTGGTGTCGGACGCGTTCACGCCGTACGCGAGCTGGTCCACCGCGTTCGAAACGCCGACGACGACCGAGCTCGACGTGAAGCCGGACGGCACCGGCGGGTTCAACCCGGATCTCGGACCGGCGCAGATCCGCACCATCGAGGCCGGCGCGCGCGGGAGCCTCGGCGCGGACGTGACATACACCGTGAGCATGTTCCGGCTGATCGAGGACAACGCGATCATCCAGTACCTGCAGTCCGGCTCGTCCGCGTACTACCGGAACGCAGGACGGATACGCAACGACGGCCTGGAATTCGGACTCGCAGCGCGCGTGGCGAACTGGGCGAATCTCAACCTCGCCTGGACGGAGGCGAAGTACCGGTTCGTGCGTTACATATTTCCGGTCGGCGCCGTGATGGACACGCTGAACGGCAAGAAACTCTCTGGGGTTCCGGATCATTTCGTGCGATTCGGACTTCGAACGCACTGGAATCGCTGGACCCTGGATGCCGACGAAACGTGGAGTTCTTCGATGTACGCCGACGACCAGAACACGCAGCTCATCTCGAGCTGGGGAAACGGCGACCTCAACGTGCGCGCGACGTGGACCGCGGAGGCCGGCAGCGTCCGCCTGCAGCCGTACGCCGCCGTCAACAACCTGCTGAACCAGGCTTATATCGGATCGGTGACGATCAACGGAGCGGCCGGACGGACGATCGAGCCGGCTCCGCTTCGCAACTATTACTTCGGGATGGAGATCGGATGGCGCGCAGTAAAGTGAAGACGAAGGCGAAAGCTCGGGCGAATGGGAAGGCCGATGTGAATGGGAAGGCCGATGTGAAGTCGATCCTGCCGTTCGCCGTTCGCGGGTCGAAGATCGCGGGGCGGGGCGCATTCGCGGTGCGCCCCATAGCCAAGGGCGAGCGGATCGTGGAGTACCTCGGTGAGCGCGTTTCGCACGCCGTGGCCGACGCGCGTTACGATGATCACAAGGGAGGGCTGCACCACACCTTCCTGTTCACCGTGAGCCGAAAGGTGGTGATCGACGCGACCGTCAACGGGAATGAGGCGCGCTTCATCAATCACTCGTGCGATCCGAACTGCGAGTCGGTCATCGAGGGCGGGCGCGTGTTCATCGACGCGGCCAAGCCGATCAAGACCGGCACCGAACTCACGTACGACTACGCATACACTCGAGACGGATCGGAGACGGAGGAGGACGAGACCGGCCTTTACGGGTGTCGCTGCGGGGCCAAGAGCTGCCGCGGGACGATTCTCGCTCCGCTCTCACAGGCTGAAGTGCGTCGGCGCGCCGCCGCGGCGAAGCGGCGGCACCACCGGGCGCACGTGCACGCGCGCACCGGGCAGGAAGACTAGAGCGCCTACCGCCGCGTGAACACGTATTGCGCGCTGCCGTCGAGCATCACCGAGGCGACATTCCCGGCCGGATCGAGCGCGAACGTGAGTGCATTGCTCCCGCCGCGGCCGTCGCCCAGTCTCACCCGGAAGGTGTCGTAGTTCCAGTGTTCGAGCAGCCCGGTGTTGTCGGCGCCGGTGCCGAGCGTCATCCGCAGCGCGCCGTTGTCCATCTTCAGCACCAGGTCGCCCCACGCCGGATGCGTGTAGGTGCCGGCGTACTTCTCGAGCGCGAGCGACGGATGCGTTCCCGTCACGCGCAGCGCGTCCTGCGCCGCACGCGCGGTCTGCGCGCGCTTCTCGGCGTCGCCGTAGAGTGTGAGAAACTCCGCGCTCCAGTCGCGCGCGGGCTGACCGTTGGTTCCCGCGAAGAGATCGAACGCCTTGTACATGAGCGCGTGCCGGAACTCGGCGTGGTCGATATTTCCGAAGACGTACACGCCCACGCGCTCGTCGGGCATGAGCCCGATGATCGCCGTGCGGCCGGCGAGGCTGCCCGTGTGGTACGCCACGAAGCGGCCGCGGAAATCCTCCTCGAAAAAGCCGAGTCCGTACGTCTCCCAGTGCGGCTTGATGATCCGTGACGTGGGATAGAAGCCGTTCGGCGGACCGACCACCTGCGGCTTGAACAGTTCGTGAAAGTTGCGCTCGCTCACGAGCCGCGTGCCGCTCACGCGGCCGCTGTCGAGGAGGAAGCGCATCCACTTCGCCATATCGCTCGCCGTGGACCAGATCGCTCCTGCGGACTCGATCGGATCTGCCGGTTCATCGTCGATGACGCGAACCGTGTCGCGGATCCTGAAATGCGGCGAGGAAACGTTCGCATCGTGCGCCGCGCGCATGATGCCGAGCGTGGGATACGATCGGGTCATGCCAAGCGGCTGGAAGATCCGCGTCCGGATGAAGTCCTCCCACGAGATCCCCGACGCCCGCGCGACCACCTCGCCCGCGGCGCCGTACATGACGTTCTGATAGACGAACCCGTTGCGCATCGAATAGGCCGGCGTGAGGAACCGCACACGGCGCAGGATTTCGTCGCGCGACAGGTCGCCGCGCGTCCAGAGCAGGTCGGCGCCGCCGAGCCCGGTGTTGTGCGTGAGCAGGTCCTTCACGGTCAGCTCGCGCGACTGGAGAACGTCGGGGAACTCGAGCTGCGGAAGCCATTTCGTGACGGGGTCGTTCCACGCGAGCTTGTGCTCGTCGACGAGCATAGCGATGGCCATCGCGGTGAACGCCTTGGTGGTGGACATGATGCCGAAGAGCGTCTGGTCGTCCACCGCGCCGGCGCCGGCGAGCGTGCGCACGCCGTATCCGCGCGCGAAGATCACGCTGTCGTTCTTCACGATCGAGACCGAGAGGCCGGGAATGCCCCAGTCCTTCACGCCCTTCGCGACGAACGCGTCGAGCTCGTTGATCTGCGACGCGCGTTCCAGCGCGGCCTTTTGCGCGGCGGCTCGCGACGGCTGCGCGGAGGCGGGAACCGCGAACGAAAACGCGGCCGCCGCGATCAGCAGCGCGCGCGACGGGCGGAGAAGGGGACGGTGCATCACGAACCTCCGTGTATTCAACTGATTAGACGGCAGACGGCAGACGGCAGACGAACACTAGGCGGCGCGGGCGCCGTCGATCATGTCGCGCAGGCTGCCGTCGTAGCCGGCGACCGCCTTTTCGTCGGACGTGAAGAGCGACACGAGGATCCCGATGAGGAAAGAGCCGGGAATGGTCAGCACTGCGGGGTTCTTCAGGGGGAACCACGCAGAGGTGTGCTTCAGGATGTCCACCTGGATGACCGGTGAGAGCCAGATGAGCAGCAGCGTTCCGACGGTGCCTGCGACCATGCTCGCGACGGCGCCTTGCGTGGTGCAGCGCCGCCAGAAGATCGAGAGCACCAGGGCGGGGAAGTTCGCGCTCGCCGCGCGCCACCTGGCCGCCGCCAGCGTGTGGTGAGTCGATGTCATGTAGGGCGCCGCTCCGGCTCCAAGGCGGTGAAGGCTACTTGTTCTTCTTCCACTCCTGTGCGATGCGTGCGGTCACGATGAAATCGAGCTTCGGAAAATCTTTCTTGAGATACGCGTTTCCCTCCATGCCGAGCCTTCCCTGTGCCGGTCCGCGCCCTCCGCCCTCGTTTCCCTCGCCGTAGCCGCTGTACAGCGAGTCCACGACGTTCATGCCGTTGCTGACCTCGCCGATCGGAGAGAATCCCGTTTTATCGAGCTGCGCGTTGTTGCCGAAGTTGATGAACAGCTGCGTCGTGCGCGTGTTGGGTCCGGCGGTGGCGAAGGTGAGCCTTCCGCGCGTGTTGCTCTGCGTGACGGGATCGTCGGTGAGGTGCAGGTCGCGCCATACTCGTGAGACGGTGGTGTCGCCCGAAACGCCGAACTGCGCCATGAATCCGTCGAGCACGCGAAAGAAACGGGCGCCGTCGAAGAAGCCGTTCGACACGAGATAGTACAGCCGGTCGGACCCTTTCGGCGCCCATTTGCGGTGTACGATCATGTCGAAATCACCGCGCGACGTCACCGTATGGACGATGAAGCTGTCGGGACCTGCCGCCGCGAGCGTCGCCGCATCAGGATGCAGGATCGCCGCAGTCGGCGGCGCCGGAACCGCGGCTGCGGCGGCCGCCCAGGCCTTCTCCGCCGGAGTCTCGGGTGCCTTCGCCGGCGGCGGCGCTTTCTCACACGCAGCAATGAGCGCCGCGAGGGCGATCAGCGAAGATTTCGTCGAACGTTTCATGGCTGTCGATTGGTTGGAGATTTGAGATTCGCGATCGCCTTCAGTGTCGCATCATCCACGCGCTTCACCGACGCCGCGATCGCCGCCTTGGTGACGTCACTCGACCCGCCCACCTCGATATCGTCCGCCGTCCTGAGTGCCTCGCGGTACCACGCGCCCCATACCTCGAGAATGTGCGACTCGAACGCCGCACTGCCACCACGCGCGAGCGTGTCGGCGGAAAGTTTGCGCTCGGTCTCGAGTCGCGCGAGGGCCGCGCGCTCGAGTTCCGTTACAATCGCCCTTGCGGTGGCGCCGTCGGCACTCGCCATCGTCAGGCCGCTCGCGAGCGCCGCGATCCCCGCATTCTTCATCTCGCCCGCCGAGACCATCTCCTTGCGATCGCCGTCCGTGTGATAGAACACGTCGGTGAAATGCCAGAGGAGCAATCCCGGCTTCCTGGCATTGAGGAACGGCGTGTGATCGCTCCCGCCCTCGAACGGATTCGTCTTCACGACCCATCCCGTGCCTTTCGCCTGGTCGAGGCAGCGCTGCAGCACGTAGTCGTTGAAATAGTGCGGCGTCATGCGGTCTTCCTTCAATACGGACCCGCCCCACTCGGTGTGATGATCCTCGCCGCGCGTCCAGATCGCCGACGGGTCCGGCATCTTCTCGATGAGAAAAGTGCCGCCGGTCTTCTGCGTATCCTCGCCGACCATGTCGAGGCTCATCCCCCAGCGGATGCCCCTGGCGCGCACCGTGTCCTCTTTGATGAACCGGTCGGTCTCGGTGATTTCCTGGCCCCACAGGAACGTGAGCGTGCGTTTCGGATCTTCCTTCCCCGTCCGCACGAGATCCGCGGCGACGCGCGCCATTTCCTGGAGCGTACCGACGCCGCTGGCATTGTCGTTCGCGCCCGGCTCCTGCACGTGCGCGCTCCACACCCAGCGCTCATCGGGTTTCGCGCTTCCGCGAATCTCGGCGACGATGGCGAGTTCCACGGCGGGCTGCGTGAAGCGCGACTTGGTCATGACGTGAAGCATGACCGGGCCCGACGCGAGCGCGTTCGTCAACTGCACGCGCGCGGCGAACGAGATCGGCATTCCCCAGCTTCGGCTCGAGCTGTCGTACGCGATGCTGGTGAACTGGATCGACGTGCGGTAGCGCTCGGGCTGTGTGTATTTCGGCATCGAGTACGCGAGCACGCCGATCGCGCCGCGTTGCTGCACCGCGAGCGTGAAGAGCTGTCCGAGCCGCCCGTCGGCCAGCACGATCTTCCCCTTCACGTGCGCGGAGTCGAGCGCGGCGGCCGTCACGGCGGCGACGCGCACCAGCTCGGCGTTCACGCCGCCGTCGGGAGTGGAGAACGAGTTGGTCGCGAGCATGTTGCGGTTCGTCGCGAAGGAAAGCACCGGAGTCCGTACGTCACTGGCGCCCCGGGCGCCCCCGGCTCCGCCGGCGCCGACGATCGCGACCGAGGCATCGACCGGCTCCCACGCGGGGCGCGACATCGGATAGCGCTCGATGCGATACGTGAGCCGGTCGGAAGTTTTCGCCGCCGACCGCTCGACGTATCCCGCCGCCGCGAGTTTGGCCGCGACATGCATGATGCTCGAGTCGAATCCCGCGTTTCCCGGCCATCGCACGTACCGGTCGAGAAACGCGACGGTTTCCATCGCGTGCGACGGGTCGAAGCGCGGCCGCACGAGCGCAAAATGCGCATCGGCTGGGCCGGTCTGCGCCGAGAGCGCAGTGCCGGCCGCTGCGAGCAGCGCCGCGACCAGCGTGCAATTGCGGCGCCTCCACGCGATTCCGTCCACCGTCATCTGTCGTCTGTCATCTGTCATCTGTCGTCGGTCCTCTGTCGTCGGTCCTCTGTCGTCGGTCCTCTGTCGTCGGTCCTCTGTCGTCCGCCGTCTAGTAGATGTGGTCGTCGCGAATGAGAATCACCGCTGCGCGCCGCGAAACCGACCCGTTGCGGTAATCGAAGGGCACGTCGATCTCCCTTCCCTTGAACGTGCCGGTGAGAATCCGGAGGCCGTTGCCGCCGCGCTTTGGATCGGGTACGAATCGCAGTTCCGTGCCGACCACCGCCCACGTTCCGTACACGATCATCTTCTGCAACGGATCCTGGCCGAACCGTGCGCCCTTCGCTGCGAGCGTCTGGCGGTACTTCAGCGCCGCGCGAAACTCGTGGTTCGCCCGGATGCCGAGTATCAGCTCGCCGAACTCGATCAGGTACTGCACGCCTTTGTCGTCGCTGACGCGGTCGGTCACCGGGAGCGGCTTTCCGTTGAGACGCTGCGACACGTACGACGCCGCTGCCGGCTCGGCCGCGCGTGCCGGCGGCGCTGCGGGCGGCGCTGCGGGCACCTGGGCGAATGCGGCGCCGGCGATCAGCGACGCAATCGCCGCGCGGGCCATCGCGCGAAGCGGGGAAGTGGATGTCATATCAGGAAGGAAAGTACGAGCGGGTCCCAACGACGCGCCACCATACTCAGTTCCCGAGCAGCTCGCCGAAATGGACCAGCCCCGGGATGTGATCGCACGCGATCTTCACGACCGCCGTGAGCGGCACGGCGAGCACGGCACCCGGAACTCCCCAGATCCAGGCGAAGAACAGCAAGCCGAGGAAGATCGCGACCGTGTTCACCGGGAGCCGCCGGCCCAGCAGCATCGGCGTGACGAGGTTGTTCTCCGTGAGGTGAATCGCGACGAAGCAGGCCGGCGCGACCAGCGCGCGCGTGAGATCGTCGAAGCTCGCGAACGAGGTGAACGTGATGATGGTCGCGGTCGTGATCGGTCCGAGATACGGTACGAAGTTGAGCACGGCCGCCACGCCGCCCCAGAGAATCGGGTTCGGCACTCCGACCGCCCAGAGTGCGAGCGCCGTGGCGATTCCGACGCCGGTGTTGATCATCGTCGCGGTCGCCAGAAACTTCGACGTGGCGATCTCGATTTCGCTCAGGATGGTCTCGAAGTGGGCCACGTCGCGCCGGCCCGGAAGAACCTGCGCGAGCTTGCGCCGGAACAGCGGTCCGCTCGCCAGCAGAAAATACGTGAGAAAGATGACGCTGAGCGCGGCGGGCACCGCGGCCAGGGTCTCGAACCCCACGCGTTCGAAAAGACCCGGCCCCTGAAGCTGAACCTGTGCCGGAGGCTTTACGCCGGGCGGCGTCGCAGGCGCGGTCACCGTGGCCATGCGGTCGGCCGACTGCTGGAGCGCGACCATCGGTTTGAAGACCAGGCGGATCTTCGATGCGACCTTTTCGACGGTCGCCGGCGCCGACGATACCCAGTCGACGGCTGGCGAAAAGAGCAGCGTACCCGCGCCCGCCGCGACACCGAGCGCGCCGAACACCACGATTGCCGCGCCCCACCGTTCGGGGATCTTCCGCTGCCGCAGCCAGCGCACGGGCGTGCTCAACAGCAGGGAAAGCAGGACCGCGATGATGACGGGGAGCACCACCGGGCGTCCGATCTTCAGCGCCGTGATGCTCATCACGACGATGATCACGATCGCCGCGGACCTCACGGCGTCGCTGTCGCTTGCCTGCTTGGGTGCGCCTTTCGCTTCGTCGGCCGTTGCCATGACCCGGTTCCTGTCGAGGGTACGCGAACCGTCGGGCCGCGGCTTGAATAGTACTACATCGAGACCGTGTTTCGAGAGGAATAGTCCGGCATCGCGACTACTGGAAGTTGCGACGATTCGTTGACGCGTTAACGTTAGCCGGAGCCAACTCCTTCCTCGAGAGGATTCACCATGCGTCGTGTATCACAGTTCGCGTTTGCGGTAGCTGCGGGTTCGCTCGTCGCGGTCAGTTCGGCGCAGGGTCAGCAGGACCAGTCGAAGTCGGTCGCGGGCGGCGGAATCTCCGTCCCCGGGTGGATGGGGCAGGTGGACGCTGCCGACGCCAAGGGCGGCAAGTCGGCCAACGATTCGAAGTTCACGAAGGAAGGCAACAACCTTCACATCACTACGGGCCCGGCGACGACGTACTGGAATCCGGCCAACAAGGCGAGCGGCAACTACACGGTGAAGGCGACGTTCACCGAGCCGAAGTTCCAGAACCTCAACACCCACCCGCATCCGTACGGCATCGTGATTGCGGGGAACGACTTGGGGGGCGACCAGGCCACCTACCTGTATTGCGCCGTCAATGGCAACGGGTCGTTCATCGTCCGCGGAATGGGTCCCGCCGCATTCCAGATGAATGGCGGACGCGGTGAAGCGAACGCCGCCGTGCACAAGGCGGCCGCGGTCGGCGAAACGGTGACGAACGAGGTCGCGCTTTCCGTGAAGGGCGACAAGGTCGAGTGCGCGATGAACGGCACGGTCGTCGCGAGCTATGCGAAGGCCGACCTGGTCGTGGCCGGCAAGCTGAAGTCCGCCGACGGCCTCTACGGACTTCGTTCCGCGCACAATACCGAAGTCACCGTCGCCGGCCTGACGATCACGAAGCCATAGAGTCCAGCCGGGAGGCAACAAGCTGAGCAAGGTTTTCGTCTCCCGGCGGATTCCCGCCGCCGGCATCGAGCTGCTCGAACGCGCCGGCGTGGAGGTGCGCGTCGGGCAGGAGCGCGAGGACGAGGGTGTCGCGCCCTCGGTGATGCTCGAGGGCGTGCGTTGGTGCGACGTCCTCCTTTCGCTGCTCACGGAACCCGTGGATCGCGCGCTGCTCGCGGCGAACCCCGCGCTCCGCGGCGTCGCGAACTGCGCGGTCGGCTTCAACAACATCGACGTGGCCGGGGCCACCGCGCTCGGCCTCCCCGTGAGCAACACGCCCGACGTCCTCACCGACACGACCGCCGATCTCACGTGGGCGCTCCTGCTCGCAGCCGCGCGCAGGATCCCGGAGGCGCAGGAGTACATGAAGGCCGGCCGGTACAAGCTGTGGGGACCGAACCTCCTGCTTGGAGCCGACGTGAGTCCTGGCGGCAGTGGCCGCAGGAAAGTGCTCGGCGTGGTTGGCTTCGGACGCATCGGCGCGGCAGTCGCAAGGCGCGCCATCGGGTTCGACATGGACGTGATCGCGTACGATCCGCACGCGCGAGCGCAGATCGACGCGAGCGGCATCGCGCGATGGGCCGAACTCGACGACCTGCTCGAGCGCAGCGACTTCGTGACGCTGCACCCGCTCCTCACGCGGGAGACGCATCACCTCATCAACGAGCGCACGCTCAAGCGCATGAAGCCGACCGCGATCCTCGTGAATGTCTCACGAGGGCCGGTGGTCGACGAAGCCGCGCTCGTGCGCGCCCTCCAAGAGCGGTGGATCGCAGGCGCGGCGCTCGACGTGTTCGAGCACGAGCCCGCGATGGCGGAGGGGCTGCGGGAGTGCGAGAACGCGGTGCTCGTCCCGCATATCGCGTCGGCGAGCGCCGACACGCGGGACAAGATGGCGACGATGGCGGCTGAGAACGCGCTCGCGCATCTGCATGGCAAACGGGCGCCGAACGCGGTGAACGCCGAGGTGTACTCGAGCGACGCGTACCGCGCGCGGATCTCGCGGTTCCCGACCGAGCGGTGAGCGATTCCCTCACGGACGCGGTGCGGCAATGCCTGCTCGCGGCCATCAGCGCGGTCGACCCGCGCGAGCTGACGGCGAACGCGCTGCGAGGATGGAACGCCGGCTTCGCGCCGCGGTCGGTGGAGCTGATCGCGGTCGGCAAGGCCGCGGTCGGGATGGCGCAGGGTGCGAGCGATGCGCTCGGCGAGGCGTTGCGTGGCGGCGTCGTGATCGCGCCCGATGCGCCGGCCGATGTCCCGGCCTCGATGCCGCGGGGCGTGATCGCGTTCGCCGGAGGTCACCCGATGCCGAACGACGAAGGCGTACGCGGCGCGCAGGCGGCCGTGCGCCTGCTGGGGGAACTCGGCGCGGAATCGCGAGCGCTCGTGCTCATTTCCGGCGGCGCCTCGGCATTGATGACGCTGCCCGCGCACCACATCGCGCTCGACGACATCGTCGCCACGTCGCGGGCCTTGATGGCCGCCGGCGCGGACATCCGCGAGCTCAACTGCGTGCGCAAGCACCTCGACCAGCTGAAGGGCGGACTGATGGCGAGGATTTCCGCCGGCGCGGCGATTCGCGTGCTCGTGCTGTCCGACGTGATCGGCGATCCGCTCGACGTGATCGGGTCGGGACCGCTCGTGCCGGATTCCACCACGTATGCGGACGCGATCGCGGTGCTGCGCCATCGCCATGTGTGGGACGCGCTGCCGCCATCGGTGAGCGCGCACCTGCTCGCCGGCGCGCGCGGCGAGCAGCCGGAGACGCCGAAGACCGGGGATCCGTGCTTCGCGAACGTCGAGATCGAGATCATCGGGAACAACGCGCTCGCGGTGCAGGGCGCGGCGGCCGAGGCTCGGCGGCGCGGATTCGAGGTGGAGGTCGTCGCCGCACCTGTCGACGGCGAGGCGCGAGAGGCTGGCGCGGCGTTCGCGCGCCGAGTGCTCGAGGCGATGTCGCAGCGCGATCGCAGCGGCCCGAGATGCATCGTGGGCGGAGGCGAAACGACGGTGACGGTTTCCGGCTCCGGAATCGGCGGGCGCAACCTCGAATTCGCGGCGGCCGCGGCGCTCGTGATTGATGGAACAAGCGGCGTCGCGATCGGATCGGTC
Organism: Gemmatimonadaceae bacterium; assembly: GCA_017881585.1. GTDB lineage: Bacteria > Gemmatimonadota > Gemmatimonadetes > Gemmatimonadales > Gemmatimonadaceae > Fen-1231. The sequence continues at coordinate 24,981 of JADGQS010000015.1, forward strand.
GGGACCGACGGTCGCGACGGTCCGACCGATGCCGCCGGCGCCGTCGTTGATGGTGCGACCGCTCTCCGCGTGCGAGCCGCCCGATTGGATCTCGCCGATCAACTGCGAAACAACGACACCCTGCGAGCGCTCGACGCGGCCGGCGCCGTGATGCGAACCGGTGCGACGGGCACGAACGTCATGGACGTTCACATCGCCACGATCGCACCGGCGCAAGACTCGAAGGCGCGACGGAGCAGCGCTAGCGCGCGACGCTCTCCGGGCGATCCCACGGCGGCAGCACCTTGATCAGCACCGTCAGCACGATGAACGGAAGCACGAGCAGTACGAGCGTCATCAGGAAGCCGTCCATGCCGCCGATCTTCGCCTTGTACTCCATCAGTCCCCGGAAGCTCTTCGAGAACATCTGCCCGCCGATCACCACGTTCCATCTCGTGGCGAAGATGCCGAGCTGGATGAGGATCACAGCGACGAAGTAGAGCAGCTTTCGAAGTTCTTCGTCGAGGCGCAACACCCGGATCAACACCATGATGCCGAGCGGGACGAACATTCCGAGCAACACCTGGATGACGCCGAGGCTGAAGAACAGCCGGTTCATCACGAGCTCCGAGAGGATCTTGATGGACTCCTCGCTCTCGTACAGGCGATGGATGAAGTCCAGGAATTCGAGCGAGAAGTCGAGGATCACGGCGTAGAAGAGGAACGAGGCCATCTTATCCAGGCAGGCCATGTTGATGCGCTCGCGCCGAAGCGTCGTCAACACCATGTAAAGGAACGTGACGAGGGCGATCCCCGACACGATCGCGGAGAACAGGAAGACGATCGGCATCAGCACCGAGCTCCACCAGGGATTCGCCTTCACGGAACCGAAGATGAATCCGACGTATCCGTGGAGCAGAAAGGCGGATGGAATGCCGACGATGGTGATGACCTTGATCGCCTTCCTGTCGAACGCCGCGGATTCCTCGCTCGTATCCACCGAGAACAGGGAGAGCACCCGGTAGACCACCTTCATGACGGTCCGTTCACCCTGCGACCAGACGATGAGCTCCCGCCGGTAGGTGAACCAGATCTCCAGCAGGAGCACCACCATCAGGTACCAGGCGTACACGAAGCCGAACATCGCCATCGCGGACGTCAGGTTCGGGGTCAGGAAAATCTCGTACGATCGTTCCGGATGCCCGAGGTGCAGGAGCAGCGGGAGCGGCGCGATGAGCAGAAAGGCGAGCGCCGTCAGCAGGGAGAGGCGATAGACCGGCTGCAGCTCCTTGACGTTGAACACCTTCACGAGCGACGCGAGGATGAACGCGCCCGCGACGAGGCCGGTGAGATACGGATACACGACGATGAGGAGGCTCCACGGCATCTCGGCTTCGTTCGGAAAGATGTAGCCGGTGGTCTGCGGCAGCAGGAACAGCATGGCGTGAGCGGCCGTGTGCACTATCTCACCTCCCCGTCGAGGTCCGCGTACTGGACCTTGGGCTCAGTGTTCAACGAGGGCTTGAGGACGTGCAGCTTGTTCATTCGCCTGAAGCGAGCCAGCGGGCTTGCAGGGCTGTCGATGTCGCCGAAGATCCTGGCCTGCGTCGGGCACACCTCCACGCACGCGGGCAACAGTCCCTTCGTGATGCGATGATAGCAGAACGTGCACTTGTCCGCGGTGTCGGTCAGCGGATTGAGGTATCGCGCGCCGTAGGGGCAGGCCTGGATGCAGTAGCGGCACCCGATGCAGCGGTCGGCGTCGACCAGGATGACGCCGTCTTCGGTCTTGAACGTCGCTCCCACGGGACAGACCTGGACGCAGGGCGGGTTATCGCACTGGTTGCAGAGCTTCGGGACGAAGAAGGTGCGAACGGTGTTCTCGTTCGGGATCGGTTCATGCGATCCGCTCGATCCCGGATCGACGCGCTCCACCACGACCCCACCGTCCTGCTCGATCACGTAGCGCTCGACCCACGTCCGGAAGTGGGCCACGTCCCTCGGAACGTTGTTCTCCTCCTTGCACGCCTCCACGCACTTCCCGCAGCCGATGCACTTGTCGATCTGGATCCCCATGCCGTAGCGGTGCTTCGAGGGGTCGTATCCCTTCGGCTCGGCACGCGCGGTCTTCGCCGCCGTCGCGATGCCGCCCAGCACGCCGGCCTCCGCCAGGAGCGTCAGGCTCTTCTTAAGGAAGCGTCTTCGTTCCATACGAGTGCAGTTCCGGTTCATGGGGATAATGGCACTGCCAGCACAGGTACTTCTCGCCGTGCGTCTTGATATCGACCTTCTGGGTTTCCTTCACCGGCGAGTCGATGCTGTGGCACTTGGCACAGAACGACCGATCGGACGGGATCTGGGCCCTGACCTCCCGCGGCGAGACCTTGTGCTGAACGTCCACCGTGTGGCAGGTCGTGCAGGGAAGGTCGACGTGCGGTGAAACCTCCTTGGTGCGCGCGATCTGCCCGTGGCAGGCTTGGCACTCCTGCGGCACGTGCGGCGGTTTCGGGCTGTGCGGTTTGTGGCATTCCACGCACTGTTTCCGCGGATTGTGCACGACCGGGTTGATCTGCGGGAAACCGGTCGGCCGCGACGGGTCGTACATGTGGCACCTTGTGCAGGCTTCACGGACTTTGTCCGTCACCGCCTTGACGTCCGGATCCTCCGCGTGATTCTTGGCGGCGCCGTGGCACGTCTCGCACGAGAGATTGCGGTGGTAGCCCTCCGTCTTGACGGCGTTGATCTCTTTGTGGCACTCGGTGCAGGCATCCGCGCCGGCGTAGTGTATGGCCTTGGCAGTCTCTCTCTTGACCGTCGCCGTTCGGTGTTCGCGGCCGTTCTTGAGGGACGCGGGAATCATCCACCGCGCGAACGACACGGTGGTGATGAAGAGAAGGAACACGATCCCGACGCGGACGACCGCCTCAGGCAGCCTCTTGAAAAAGCCCGTCATGCGATTCTTCGCAGCGCTCTTCGAGGCAGCAAGGCAGTACCCTCCCGCTGTGAATTTTGCAAACAACCCTCCAGTCCGATGCGCTTACGCGATCAGAATGGCCCCGCCCGATGGAAGGGTCGGCATCCTCATTCGGAGCATGCCGACAGAACGGCGACGTGGCAGTCGGAAAAACACTGATTGTGTGTGGGAGCTTTCCGGACGCCAGCGGGCCGCGAAGGTTGATCCCCTACAGAGCGTGCGCCAATGCGATGCCCATGGCATGGTTCCGGTGACGCGATTCTCGCCTCGCGTGGCATCATGGATCATGCTCGCCGCCGTCCGCTCAGCCGCCGTGCTTGGCATCGAGGCCTACGACGTCACCGTCGAAGTCGATGTGGCGGCGGGGCTCCCCGCGTGGACGATCGTCGGCCTCGCCAGCGGCGCCGTTAAGGAAGCGCGCGAGCGAGTCACCGCCGCGATCGCGAACTCGGGGTTCGCGCTTCCGTCGCGACGGGTCACTGTAAACTTAAGTCCGGCCGACGTGCGCAAAGACGGCACCGCGTTCGATCTCCCGATCGCGCTGGGCTTGCTCTCCGCAACGGGACAACTCGACGCGGCCGCTCTCGACGGACTGCTCGTCGCGGGAGAACTCGGACTCGATGGATCCATCCGTCCGATTCGGGGCGCGCTGCCACTCGCGCGCTCGGCGGCCCGCAGCGGCGTGCGGGCGCTCGTGCTCCCCGAAGGAAACACCGCCGAGGCGATGCTCGTGACGAGCGCCCGCCTTGCGACCGCGCCGACGCTGCGCGCGCTCGTGGATGCGCTGCGGGCGGGTGCCTTGCCGCCGGCCGTTTCGCCGCCGGTGCGATCCGGCACGCCGCCCGATGCGCTGGACTTTGCGGACGTGATCGGCCAGCCCGTCGCGAAGCGCGCGCTGGAAATTGCGGCGGCCGGATCGCACAATGTGCTGCTCGTCGGCCCGCCGGGCGCCGGGAAGACGATGCTGGCGCGGCGCCTCCCCGGAATCCTTCCCGCGCTCGACGAGGCCGCGTTGCTCGAGGTTGTCGCCGTGCACTCGGTGGGCGGCCTGCTCCCGCCCGGCACGTATCCATCGCGCACGCCGCCGTTCCGCGCGCCGCATCACACGATCTCGATGGCTGGACTGATCGGCGGCGGCCCCGGCCCGCGGCCGGGCGAAGTGAGCCTCGCCCATCGCGGCGTGCTGTTCCTCGACGAGATGCTGGAGCTCCCGCGCCACGTGCTCGACGCGATGCGGCAGCCGCTCGAGGACGGACGCGTGGTGATAGCGCGCGCCGCGCAGGCCGTGGCGTACCCGGCACGATTTCAGCTCATTGGTGCCTGCAATCCATGTCCATGCGGAAAATCGGGCGACCCCAACGCCATCTGCTCCTGCAGCGCGGCCGACATCGAACGCTACGGCGCGCGCCTCTCGGGCCCCCTGGCCGACCGAATCGATCTCCATGCGCACGTCGGCGCGGTCGCCCTGTCGGCGCTCGGCGCCGTGAACACGGAGGAACGTTCCGAATCGGTCCGTGCGCGTGTCGAAGCTGCACGGGAACGCCAGCGCGCTCGCTACGCGTCGCTCACCGGCACGCAGACCAACGCGGACGTGCCGGGACGCTGGTTGCTCGCGCATGGTGGAATCACTACGTCAGCGCGACTCGTGTTGGAGCAGGCCGCCGACCGGCTGCACCTCAGCGCTCGAGGCTATCATCGCGCGTTGCGAGTGGCCCGCACGATTGCCGACCTCGATGGCGCCGACGACGTCCCCGACGCGGCGGTGGCCGAGGCGTTGAGGTTCCGGAACCGCGGCGCTGCCTGACTTACGTGAGCGTCGCCAGCGCCGCCTCGAGCCGCGGCATCGCCTCGGCGATCTGCGCCTCGCTTACGGCTCCGACGCTCAGGCGAAACCAGCCGGCGTCGTCCGGCACGCCGAACGCCTGGAACGGGATGATCCCGATCTGCGCGGCCGCGAGAATCCAGGCGCGCACCTCTTCATTCGTGTTCAGCACCTTCCCCTCGCGCGTGCGCTTGCCGAACGGATGGATGCGCGCGCTGAGGTAGATCGCACCCATCGGCGCGATGACGTCCACGGGCAGTCCCTTCGCCTTCATGGCTGCGAGCGCCTGGTAGGTCACGTCGAGCCGACGCCGGATACCAGAGAGGAAGGTCGCGTTGTACGCCGCGCGTCCGGCGGCATCGTCGAGCAGTGCGGCGGTCGCGACCTGCTCCGCACGCGGCGCCCACGCGCCGACGTGGCCGAGAATCGCGCTCATGCGCTCGATCACGTCGACGGGACCCACCGACCAGCCCACGCGCACACCGGTGGCGGCGAACGCCTTCGAGATGCCGTCCACGAATATCGTGTATCGCGCCATCTCCGGGACGAGCTCGGGCGGCGTGACGTGCTTCGTCTCGCCCACGCAGAGCGGCCAGTAGATGTGGTCGTACATCAGGTAGACAGGACCCGCGCCGGTCGTCTCGCGCCGCCGGTTTTCGGTGACGATGGCCTCGCTGATGCCGCGCAGCACTTCCGGGTCGATCGCGGTTCCCGTTGGGTTGAGCGGCGAGTTGAGGCACACGAGCCGGGCCGTCGGAAGCTCGGGGGCGAGATCTTCCAGCGTCGGAAGGAATCGGTTCCCACTCGTGCACGGCAGCGGCACGCCCTGCGCGCCGGCCATGTGGATGTAGTGCGTGTTGTTCCAGGATGGCAGCGGATACACCACGCGATCGCCCTCGTCCACCACCGCACGGTAGATCGCGTAAATCAGCGGACGGGCGCCGCCCGCGATGAGGATCGACTCCACCGGATACTCGAGCCCGAGCTCCCGCCTGTAGTAGCGCTGCACCGACTGTCGCAGCTGGAGCACGCCGTCCGACGGCGGATAGTTCGTCTCGCCGGCGTCGAGCGCCTTGACGATTTCGGAGCGGAGGCGCTCCGGAATCGGGAACTGCTTGGGGTCGAAGTCGCCGACGGTGAGGTTGCAGATGGACTTGCCGCCCTGCACCAGTCCGCGGATTTGACCGGCGATCTTGAGGATCTCCGAGGCGACGAGGCCGCCGGCCATTTCCGAGACGCGATTGGGGCCGGTCTGTTTGGCGAGTGCGGCAAGGTCGAGTGCTGACGGCGGGGCGGATGCGCTCATGCCTGAAATCTGTCGTCGTGGCGCGCGCGTCGAAAGTGCGGCCGCCAACTCGCTTATCTTTCCTCCCGTGAATCCTGGACACAGTCACCGAGCACCCCACCCCGCCTGATGGGATCCCCAACTGAGCGCGCGTTCGACCGCGGAGAGCCGCACAAGTACGTCATCGCGTTCGCGGTGGTGCTCGCGTCGCTGCTGCCGGTCATCGACAGCTCGATCGTGAACGTCGCGCTCCCCGACATGATGGGGAACCTCGGCGCGTCGCTCGACGAGATCGCCTGGGTCTCCACCGGTTACATCCTCGCGAGCGTGATCATCATTCCGCTCACGGGGTGGCTCGGCGGCATGTTCGGGCGCAAGCGCTATTTCGTGGGGTCGATCTTCCTCTTCACGGCGGCGAGCTTCTTCTGCGGGGCGGCGCACTCGCTCGCCGTGCTGATCTTCTGGCGTGTGGTGCAGGGCATCGGCGGCGGCGCGCTCATGACCGTATCGCAGGCCGTGCTCCTCGAGACCTTCCCGCCCGAGGAGGCGGGGATGGCGATGGCCTTCTTCGGGCTCGGAGTGATGGTGGGCCCAACGATCGGCCCGACGCTCGGCGGCTGGATCACGGATAACTGGAGCTGGCCGTGGATCTTCTACATCAACGTGCCGCTCGGCATCCTCGCCGCTTTCGGGATCGCGACATACGTGCACGATTCCGCGCACCAACGCCGTTCGCCCACGGTGGATTACATCGGGATTTCCCTGCTCATCGTCAGCGTGGCGTCGCTGCAATACCTGCTCGAGTACGGCCAGCGTGACGACTGGTTCGACTCGAAGCTCATGATCGGCCTCGCGATCTCATTTGTAGTCGCCGGCGCGCTGCTCGTGTGGCGCGAGCTCACCACGGACCACCCCGTGATCGACTTCCGCGTGCTCCGCCACCGGCAGATGTGGGTCGGCACGCTCCTCGGCATCGTGATGGGTGTCGGGCTGTTCGCGTCGGTGTTCACGCTGCCGGTGTTCCTGCAGAACAATCTGCGCATGACCGCGCAGCAGACGGGAATCGTCCTCCTCCCGGGCGCGATCGCCACGGCGCTCTCGATGTGGGTGGTGGGACGTCTCACGAGGAAGTTCGACCCGCGATTCCTGATCGCGTGCGGCGCGGCGACCTTTGCGGTGGCGATGTGGCAGCTCTCGCAGGTGACGAGCGCCAGCGGCCGCACGGATTTCTTCCTGCCGCTCATCCTGCGCGGCGCCGGCCTCGGGCTCATGTTCGTGCCGCTCACGATGGTGACGCTCGCGGAGCTCTCGCGCCCGGAACTGCCGCAGGGGACCGGGCTCTTCAACTTCTTCCGGCAGCTCGGCGGATCGCTCGGCATCGCCGCCGTCGCGACGATCGTTTCGCACGACACCGCGAAGGTGCGGGCGCTCTTGTCCGAGCATGTGACATCCACGGACCCCGGGAGCCTCGCGCGCGTCACGATGCTCGCGCGCGGTTTCGCGGCGCGCGGCGCGGACGCGGGGACCGCGCTGCGCCGCGCGTACGCCGTGCTCGACCGGGAGATCCTGGGGCAGGCGAGCGTGATCGCCTACTCGCACACCTACATGCTGGCCGCAGGGCTCGTGCTGGCGTTGATCCCGCTGCTGGTGCTCGTGCGGAAGACGAAGAGCGCCAATGCGGCAGAGGTGATGTTGGAGTAGTATTTTTCGCTGGTGAAGATCACTCGCCGAATTCTCAGGGCAGCCGCTCTCGCAGCCGCTGTCGCAGCTGTTTCCTCCACGGCTGTCGCCGTGTGCCTGGCCGCCTGCTCCAGCCGCGCGTCGGCGCAGGGCGCTCCCGATACGCTCGCGCACATCGCGTTCACGAACGCCACCGTCATCGATGGCTCGGGCGCCGCGCCCGCGGCGAAGCAGACCATCCTCGTGAATCGCGGCCTCATCGAGGACATCTTCGAAACCGGGAGCCGGGCGCTTCCCGCGGATGCGCGCACCGTGGATCTGACCGGAAAGTTCGTGATCCCCGGCCTCATCGATTCGCACGTGCACGTCGCCACCGATCCTGCGGGACAGGACGCGAAGGCCGGCGCGACACTGCGCCTCGCGCTTCTCGGGGGCCTCACCAGCGTGCGTGACATGGCCGGCGACGGGATCGCACTCGGGGAGCTCGCGACGCGGTCCCGTCGCGCCGACGCCGAGCTGCCGCGCCTGTACTACGCGTCGCTCATGGCGGGGCCGAGCTTCTTCACCGACGCGCGGACGAAGGCGTCGGCGCACGGCGGAACGCCGGGCGAGGTTCCCTGGATGAAGGCGATCACACCGACGACGGACATGAAGCTCGCCGTCCGCGACGCAAAGGCTACCGGCGCAACCGCGATCAAGATCTACGCCGACCTTCCCGCCGACCTCGTGAAGAAGATCACGACCGAGGCGCACCGGCAGGGAATGAAGGTCTGGAGCCATTCGACCGTCTTTCCGGCGACGGCCCTCGACGAGGTGGACGCCGGCGTGGACGTGATTTCACACGCGATCTACCTCTACTGGGCGGCAATCCCGAACCCGCCGATGCATTACGCCGACCGCGTGCCGCCGCGTTCGGCGTACGATTCCGTGCCGGCGGACGGACCGGCGATGCAGGACCTCTTTGCGAAGATGAAGGCGCAGAACACCGTGTTCGACGCAACGCTCTCGATCCTGCCGCGTTTCGAAGCCGCGCGCGAATCGTCGTTTGGCCTGATAGACCCAAAGCGCGCGGCGCAATGGGCGTACGATGTGACACGGGCCGCGAAACTCGCCGGCGTCACGATTTGCGCCGGCACCGACGGCATGATGCCCTTCGGCTCGCACGACTCGCTTCCGGGACTTCACGGCGAGATGGAACTGCTCGTGACCCGTGCCGGCTTCACGCCGCTCGAGGCGATCACGGCCGCGACGCTCAACTCCGCGCTCGCGATCGGCGCGGCTTCCTCTCTCGGCTCGATCGTGCCCGGGAAGATGGCCGACCTGGTGGTGCTCGACGGGAACCCGGTGTCCGACATCCGGAACACCAGGCGCATCGCCTTCGTAGTGAGGGGAGGCGTGATCCATCAGCGCCTCGCGCCATCCCAAAGACCATCTCACTAGCTTTCCTTGGATGCCGATGCACGTGTCGCCGTCTGCACTCGAAAAGGAAGTCGCGCTGGTCGAATGGCTGCGGAGCCGGGGCTCCGTGCTTGTCGGCTTCAGCGGCGGCGTGGACTCGGCGTACCTCGCGTGCGTCGCGCTCGACGCGCTCGGGCCGGAGCATGTGCTCGCCGTGATCGGGCGCAGCGCGAGCTATCCCATGGAGCAATGGTCGCGTGCGCGGGACGTGGCCGGCCGGTTCGGCGTGCCGGTGCTCGAACTGGATACCGACGAGATCAACGATCCGCGCTACGCCGCGAACCCGTCGAACCGCTGCTACTTCTGCAAGACGGAACTCTGGTCGCGGCTGGTGCCCGTCGCCCGCGAGCGGGGGCTCGCCGTTGTGATCGACGGCACGAATGCCGACGACGAACGCGATCACCGGCCGGGGAAGGGCGCGGCCGCGGAGCACGGCGTGCTCTCACCGCTGGCTGAACTTCGCTTCACGAAGGACGAGATTCGCGCGCTCTCGCAGCGGCGCGACATCCCTACCTGGTCAACGCCGTCGTCGCCGTGTCTCGCGTCGCGCCTTCCATATGGAACTGCAGTCACGCCGCTTCGCCTCGGGAAGGTCGAGGCGGCCGAGCGCGCACTGCGAGAGATCGGTGTGGCGGGCGACCTGCGGGTTCGCTATTTCGGGAGCGCCGCCCGGGTAGAGCTGGCGCCGGCGGAATTGGAGCGCTGGCGTACACCGGACGGCCGCGGGGCACTGCGCGCCGCTGTGCGGGCCGCCGGATTCGAGACCGTGGAGCTCGACCTGCGCGGCTTCCGCAGCGGATCCCTCAATCGCGCGAACGAGCCGCCGCTCGTCGAGTCGCTGGGAGTGTCCTGATGTTCGGTTGCATCGGCCGGCTGGGCTGTCTCCTCGTGCTGGCCGTGGCCGGCGCGATAGGCTGGTTCACCCACGACTCGTGGTATCCGAAACTTCGCGAGCGACTCGGCGTCGGGCCCGCGGCCGTGAAGGTTTCCGCCGAGAAGTGGGAGCCGCTGACTCCCGAGGGCTCGGCGCGCGCGCGCCTCGCGGTGGGCCGCTTGTCGAGCAGGAACGGCCCCGTCTACGTCGACGTGGCTGCGGGCGACCTCGCCGCGTACGCGCTCGACCCGGCGCTGCGCGAGCTGAGCCACGATTCCGCCGGCGCCGAGGCGCTCGCGCGCGACGATCGCCTCTACGTGCGGGCGATGGTGAACATCGCAGATCTCGTGGATGCCAAGTCGCTCGGGTCGCTGGGCTCGATGATCGGCGGCAGACAGGAGATCACGGTGCGCGGCCGCCTCGAGGTGGTCTCGCCGGGACATGCGCTGTTCCGCGTCGATCAGATTGCGCTCAAGGATCTGCAGCTGCCGTCGGCGCTGATCGCGAAAATCGTGGGCCGGATCCGGCCGAAGGATCGCAACGCCGCCATGCCCAGGGATGCGATTCCGGTGCACGTGCCGCTGGAGCTCGCGGACGTTCGCGTGGCGAAGGGGCACGTCGTCCTCTACAAGTTGGTGCCGTGAGCCGCCGCCTGCTGGTCGTCGACGACGAGAAGGGGATCCGCGCCGCGCTGACGCAACTCCTCGAGTACGAGGGGTACGAGGTGCGCGCCGCGTCGTCGGGCACCGAAGGACTCGCGATTTACGACCAGTGGAAGCCGCAGCTCGTGTTCCTCGACGTGAAGATGGCGGGCATGGACGGCCTCGAGACGCTCAAGCGGCTGCGCGAGCGCGATCCGTCCGCCGTGGTCGTAATGATCAGCGGCCACGCGACGATCCAGAATGCCGTCGAGGCCACGCAGCTCGGCGCGTACGACATTCTCGAAAAGCCGCTCGACACGGACCGCATCCTCGTGACGCTGCGCAACGCGACGGGCCGTATCGATCTGGCCGAGGAAAACGCGCGGCTCAAGGCGACGATCGAGTCCCGTTACGAGATCGTCGGCAAGTCGTTCGCGATTCGCGCGCTCATCGAGAGTATCGAGAAGGTCGCCGACACGGCCGCGCGCGTGCTGATCAGCGGCGAGAACGGCACCGGCAAGGAACTCGTGGCGCGCGCGCTGCACCGCCAGTCGCCGCGTGCGAGGAAGCCGTTCGTCGAGGTGAACTGCGCCGCGATTCCCGGCGAGCTGATCGAGAGCGAGCTGTTCGGCCACATGAAGGGGTCGTTCACCGGCGCGATCCAGGATCGCGCGGGCAAGTTCGAGCAGGCCGACGGCGGCACGCTGTTCCTCGATGAGGTCGGCGACATGTCGCTCGCCGCGCAGGCGAAGGTGCTCCGCGTGCTGCAGGACGGCGACGTGACGCGGATCGGCGGCGCGAAGCCCCGCAAGGTGGACGTGCGCGTGATCGCCGCGACGAACAAGAAGCTCGAGGGGGAGATCACGGCGGGACGTTTCCGCGAGGATCTCTACTATCGGCTGAACGTGGTGCCGATCCAGGTGCCGCCGCTGCGCGAGCGCCGCGAGGACATTCCGCTGCTGGTGGAGCACTTCCTGTCGCAGTTCGCGCAGCATGACAGCGTCGCGCCGCGGTCGATCGACGCAGCGGCGATCGAACGCCTGACCGCGTTCGACTGGCCCGGCAACGTTCGCGAGCTGCGAAACACGATCGAGCGTCTCCTGATCCTGGCGCCCGGCCCGCGCGTGACGGCGGCGGACGTCGAGCGCCTCACCGGGGTGCGGGCGTCGACCACGGGCGGGCTGGGCGGATTGGAGGACAGCCGGTCGTTCGAGGAGTTCAAACTTGCGGCGGAGCGGGCGTTCCTCACCGTGAAGCTCCGGCAGCATGACTGGAACGTGGCGGAAACGGCGCGCGCACTCGACATGCCGCGCTCGAATCTCTACAAGAAGATCGAGCGCCACGGGCTGGCGCGGGAGAGCGAATGAGCGATCGAGACTGGGATGCCGAGATGCGGAAGATCGACCAGCAGATCTCGTCGATTCCGAGCCAGGGCGCCGCGCCGGTGCGCGCGCCTGCGCAGTCCGCGGGAATCGCGCCGCCGGCGGCGCGCTCCGAAACGTCGACATTCGGCGTGATGGCGCGACTCGGGCTCGCGTGCGTGCTCGGCATCGCGATCGTGTTCTGGCCGTACGGCGCGCGGTGCGGGTTCGGCCTGGCTGGTTATCTCGGCGCCGTCGCCACGCTGATCGTCGCAGGCGTGTGGTCGTCGATCTGGACCTGGAAGCACAGGGCCGCGAGGGCGCACACGGTTTCGCTGCTGTTGCTCACCTGGGGCATCGTGCTCGCCGCGGCGGATGTGCTTCCCCGCGTCGGCTACGCGAAGCCGACGCCGAATCATCCGGCGAACTGGACGTGTTCTTAGCTTCGAGCATTTGAACAGCGGTAACCGGTCTTCAGTCGTCGCAACAAAGGGGATGAGTTAACCGTCTTCGGATGCAGAGTATCGAACAAGCGGCGACGGGACAGCCGTGCGCAGCGCGACCTGTCCTGTCGCCGTTAGTTCGTGACCAACGACCGATAACCGTTAACTCATCCCCTTTTTTGCGATTACTCAGTACAGAAAACCATTCTTCAGCGGGACTATGAGCAGCGAAACTCCAACATTCAAGAACTTCATCGCCGGCCAGTGGGTGGCGCCGGTTGAGGGCAAGCATTTCGAGAACGCGAATCCCGCCGACACGCGGGACGTGATCGGCCACTTTCCACTCTCGGGACAAGCCGACGTCGATGCCGCCGTGGCCTCGGCGATGCGCGGCTTCGAGATCTGGCGCCGCACTCCGGCG
>JADGQS010000076.1 GCA_017881585.1 Gemmatimonadaceae bacterium
CGGACCGAAGATCGCGGAATGGCTGCGTGCGGCGCGTTACTCCTACGCGCGGCGGCTGTCGCTCGAAGAGCCCAAGCCGGCGGACAAGCGGTTCTACGCGCCGTACGACTTGGGCGACATTACTTCGATGCAGTGCCGCGGCGGTGACGACGCCGCGTGCGTCGAGGCCGCGCAAGGAACCGGAGCGCGCCGAGATTCCTGGTGGAACGGCTATCGGTACGACTTGAGTGTGCCCGCTCCGGACGAGTCCGTGGAACGGTCTGGCGAGATCGGCGGCTTCGAACTGACGTTGCTGGAGGCGATGGTTCGCGACCTCGGCCCCGCGCGTTTCCAACGCATGTGGCGATCGCAAAAGACGCTGCCCCAAGCGTACTTCGACGAAACCGGTGAGCCGTTTGCCGGATGGGTGCGCGGCAGGCTCGTCCAGTTCTACGGCCCGTACCACACCGGCCCGACGCCCGAGCCGAACTCGATGCTGCTCACGATCGTCGCGATCCTCGCGATGGCGGCGATTTCGATTCGGTGGGCGCCGCGGCCGTACGCGACTTAAGCGCCACTCCCATCTGCAGTCCCCCGAGATTAGAGATTCATGACGTCACCCGACCGCTGAATTGCTTTTGTTCGGCGCTTATTCGGCTGACCATTTCTCTCGCTGCGCCGCGGCAGCCACCAATAATCGACGGGGGACGGGTGATCTCGAACAGTCTCGTTCGCGCGCGGCGGGCGTCCGCGTGCGTCACCGCCACTTCGCTCCTGCTCTGCGCCGCCTGCGGTCGCGGAGCCGCGAAGCCGCGCGCGTTCCCGCCGGCCGACGTCGGCATCGTCACCGTCGCACCGCAGACGCTGCCGCAGTCGTACGATCTCGTCGGGCAGGTCGAACCGTCGCGACGCACCGACGTGCGCGCTCGCGTCGAGGGCGTGATCCTCGAGCGGCCGTTCACCGAGGGCGCCGCGGTCACCGCCGGCCAGGTGCTCTTCCGCCTCGATCGCGTCAAGACCGAAGCCGCATACGCGAGCGTCCTCGCCCGCTACAACAACGCAAAGAGCACGGTCGGCCGCCTCGAGCCGCTCCTCGCCAGGCACGCCGTCGCGCAGCAGGACGTCGACAATGCGCGCACTGAGCTCGACGCGGCGAAGGCCGCGCTCGACCAGGCCAGGAAGGACCTCGACGATTCCGTCGTCCGCGCCGAGGTGGCCGGACGCGTCGGGCGCGCCCGCTTCGAAGTGGGCGGACGCGTCACCGGCCCCGCCGACCTGCTCACGACGATCGACGATCTCGATCCGGCGTATGTAGTCTTCCGACCTTCCACAACGCAGGTGCTCGACTGGAAAGCCGACCCGCGCTCCGCTCCGCTCCTCGAGCCGGGCGGCAAACTCGAAGTACGCGTGGTGCTCCCGAACGGCGCCCTGCTCCCTCGCACCGGCCGCCTCACCTTCGTCGCGCCGTCCCTCGACTCCGCGACGGGCACACAGGAGTTTCGCGCGACGTTCGAGAATCACGACCGCATCCTGCTGCCGGGCCAGTTCGTGAACGTCCGCCTCTCGGGCTTCTCGCGCGCGAACGCGCTGGCCGTTCCGCAGCGTGCTATTCAAACGGGACTCGGCCGCATGTTCGTCTACGTCGTGAGCGCCGGCGACACCGTCGTCGCGCGCGACGTGAAGACCGGCCCCTGGAGCGGCACGCTCTGGATCGTCGATGACGGGCTCAAGCCCGGCGATCGCGTGATCGTCGACGGCGTGCAGAAGGTGGCGCCCGGACGCGTGGTGAAGCCGTCGCCGATCGCGACAGATTCGGCGGGAACGCGTAAGTGACCGAAGCCCGCTACTTCTTCATCCGGCGCCCGGTCATGGCGTCGGTGATCTCGATCGTCATCGTCCTGCTCGGGTCGTTCGCGATCAAGCTCCTCCCCGTCGCACGCTATCCGCAGATCACGCCGCCGGCCGTCACCATCTCGGCGGTATACCCCGGCGCGTCCGCCGAAGATGCCGCGCAGGCCGTGGCGGCGCCGATCGAAGAGCAGCTCGCGAGCCTGCAGGGCATGCTCTACTTCTCGTCCACGAGCGCGAGCGACGGCAGCACGACGATCGCTGTCACGTTCGACGTCTCGCGCAACCAGGATCTCGCCGCCGTCGACGTGCAGAACGCGGTGAAGCTCGCCGAGCCGCAGCTCCCGGCCGCGGTGCGCAACAACGGCATCACGATCATCAAGGCGAACACCGACATCCTCGGCATCGTCTTCCTCGGCTCGAGCGATTCGCGCTACGACGCAACGTATCTCTCGAACTTCATGAAGCTCTACGTCGTGAACGAACTGAAGCGCGTCCCCGGCATCGGCGACGCGACGCCGTTTCCCAACCTCGACTTTTCGATGCTGCTGCAGCTCAATCCCGAGAAGATGGCGCAGCTCGGCGTCACCGTCGGCGATGTCTCCGCGGCGGTGCAGGAACAGAACGCGACGAATCCCGCCGGACGGCTCGGCCGCGAGCCGTCGCCGCCCGGCACGCAACTCACGCTCCCGATCACCACGCTCGGCAGGCTCGAGACGGTGGATCAATTCAAGGACATCATCGTGCGGGCGAGCCCGAGCGGGGGCATCGTCCGCATTCGCGACGTGGGCGACGTGGTGCTCGGCGCGCGAAGCTACGATCTCGAAGGCCGGCTCAACGGCACGCCGTCCACGGCCGCGCTGCTCTACACGCGGCCGGGCGCCAACGCGCTCGCCGTACGCAAGGCGGTCGGCGCGCGCATGGACGAGCTGCAGAAGACCTTTCCCAAGGGGATCACGTACGCGATCCCGTTCGACACGACGCCCTTCGTGACGGCGTCCATCAAGGAGGTGCTCGTCACGCTCGCCGAGGCGATGCTGCTCGTGACGCTGGTGGTGTTCCTCTTCCTGCAGAGCTGGCGCGCGACGCTGATCCCGATGCTCGCCGTGCCGGTGAGCGTGATCGGCACCTTCCTCGGTCTGTATGTGCTGGGGATGTCCATCAACGTGCTCACGTTGTTCGGCCTCGTGCTGGCGATCGGCATCGTGGTGGACGACGCGATCGTCGTGATCGAGAACGTCGAGCGCATCATGGCCGCGGAGAAGATTTCCGCAAGACTCGCAGCCGACCGCGCCATCCGCCAGGTGGCGAGTGCGCTCGTCGCGATCGTGCTGGTGCTGTGCGCCGTATTCGTGCCGGTGGCGTTCATCGGCGGCGTGAAGGGCGAACTGTTCAAGCAGTTCGCGGTGACGATCGTGATCTCGGTGCTCCTCTCGGGCATGGTGGCGCTCACGCTCACGCCGGCGCTCTGCGGCCTGCTGCTGAAGGAGTCCGTTGAGGAGAACACGACGGGTTTCTTCGGATGGTTCAACCGTACGTTCGCTCGCGCGCGGGGCCGCTACGTGCGCTCGGTGGACGGCGTGCTGCGCCGGCCGAGCGCGTGGTTCGCGGTGTTTCTCGTGGTGGTGGCGCTGGCCGGCCTCCTGTGGGTCCGCACGCCGACGGCGTTCATCCCCACCGAGGACAAGGGCTACATGGCGCTGGCGGTGCAGCTGCCGGATGCCGCGAGCCTCCAGCGCACGAAGGCGGTCGTGCAGAACGTCGAGCAGATGCTGCGCGGCGAGTCCGCGGTGCAGAACATGGTCGCGCTCGTGGGCCTCGACATCCTCAGCGGCCGCTCGGCCGCCACGAACGGCGCGACGCTCTTCGTGAACCTCAAGGACTGGGGCGATCGCGGTCCGCACAACACGCTCGACGAGATCGCGGGGCGAATCAACGGCAAGCTCTTCGCGATGCGCGATGCGACCGCGTTCGGCTTCAACCTCCCCGAGGTGCCGGGACTCGGCGCGACCGCGGGGGTCGAGATCAACCTGCAGAATCGCAGCGGCATGGACATTCGCGACTTCGCGCAGCGCGTGCAGGACTTCCGGCAGGCGACGGCTCAGCTGCCGGCGTCCGCCGGGCTCAACTCGGGTTTTCGCTCGAGCGTGCCGCAGGTCTACGTGACGGTGAATCGCGAGAGCGCGAAGGCGCGCGGCGTGAACCTCGGCGATCTCTTCGGCACGATGCAGGCCTTCCTCTCGGCGCTGTACATCAACGACTTCAACCTGTTCGGCAAGACGTATCGCGTGCAGGCCGAGGCGCAGGAGCAGTTCCGGCAGACGCCGGAGGACATCGGACGGCTGTACGTGCGCGGGAACGGCGGCGCCATGATCCCGCTCTCGGCGCTCACCACGCAGTCGTACCGCAGCGCGCCCACGGTGCTGCAGCGCTTCAACGGCTTCACGTCGGCGCAGTTCACGGGCGCGCCGAAGCCCGGGCGCAGCTCGGGCGAGCTGCTCAGCGAGGTGGATTCGCTCGTGCAGTCGCAGTTCGCGTCGTCGGGCGTCGGCGTGTCGTATTCCGGGCAGTCGTACCAGGAGCGCGTCTCCAGCGGCGACGCCGCGCTGGTGTTCGCGCTCGGGCTGCTGATCGTGTTCCTCGTCCTCGCGGCGCAATACGAGAGCTGGTCCGTGCCGTTCGCCGTGCTGCTCGGCGTGCCGTTCGGTGTGCTCGGCGCGCTGCTCGGCATCTGGATTCGCGGCCAGCCCAACGACGTGTACTTCCAGGTCGGCATGATCGCGGTGGTGGGGCTCGCGGCGAAGAACGCGATCCTGATTGTCGAGTTCGCGAACGAGCTGCACGGGCACGGCATGCCGCTGCACGAGGCCGCAGTGGAGGCGGCGCGCGAGCGGCTTCGTCCCATCCTCATGACGTCGTTCGCGTTCATCCTCGGCGTGCTGCCGCTCATGCTCGCGAGCGGCGCGGGCGCGGCGAGCCGCCACTCGATCGGCACGGGCGTGTTCGCCGGCATGCTGTTCGCGACGACCGTCGGAATCTTCTTCATTCCGCTCTTCTTCCAGATCATTCGCGGAGCGGTGGATCGCCGCAGCACGAAGAAGGCATCGCCGGCGCCGGCGCTCACGACGGAGCGAACATGAGCGCGCATCGCGCCGGACAGCTGTTCTTCCCGTTCGCGCTCTCGGTGCTCACCTCGTGCGCGCAGGGACCGTCGTATCATGCCACGCCGGCGGTGGCACCGGACGTGCAGCTGAGGACGTCACGCGGCAGCGATTCGAACCGCGCGTTCTTCGATTCGCTCGCCAGGGCGCGATCACACGACAGCCTGACGCTGGCCAATCCGCCGGCGGCCGAGCGCGTGCTGCGCTACGACACGCTCGCGGGAGTCGCGTGGCTCGAGATCCTCCGCGACACGACGCTCGAACGTCTCGTGCGGATCGCGATCGCGCAGAACCGCAGCGTTCAATCGGCCGTCGCACGAATTCGCGAGTATCGCGCCGAGGCGGCGAGCGCCCATACGCAGTATCTCCCGAACATCGCGATCAACGGGAACGAGAGCACGAATCAGGTCGCGTTCGGGTCGAGCCTCGTGGGATATCGCGCGGCGCGGCTCACGGGCGACATGGCGTGGGAGCTCGATTTCTGGGGGAAGTTTCGCAGGGGGTACGAGGCGGCGAGCGCCGATGCGGCCGCGCAGGAAGCGGCCGAGCGCGCCGTGCTGCTTTCACTCGTCAGCGATGTCGCCACCGGATACCTCCAGCTGCTGGAGCTCGACCAGGAGCGCGCGATCGCCGAGCGTACGCTTGCCTCGCGGCGCGCGACGCTCGATCTCGCCAGGCAGCGCTTCGCGCAGGGCGTGATTTCGGAACTCGACGTACGGCAGTTCGAGGCTCAGGTCGCGGCGCCCGCGGTGACGATCGCGCAGGTCGAGCGGCAGACGGCGCTCACGGAGCACAGCCTCAGCGTGCTGCTCGGCCAGGCGCCCGGAATGATCGAGCGCCGCGGCTCGCTCGCGGCCGCGGTGAGCGCGCTGCGCGTGCCCGACACGCTGAGCGCATCACTGCTCGCCCGCCGGCCCGATGTGCAGCAGGCTGAGCGCGCATTCGCGGCGGCGACCGCGCGCATCGGCGCCACGATGGCGTCGAACCTGCCGACGATTTCGGTCACGGGATCGTACGGCAGCCAGGGGAAGGATCCGTCGTCCCTCTTTTCGCCGGGGACTACGGTGTACGCGCTGTCGGCGGGATTCTCGTTTCCGCTCTCGGCGTTCTCGCGCGGCGCGGATGAGACCGCGGCTGCGCGTGCGCGCGCCGACCAGGCGAGAGCAGCGTACGAGAACGCGGCCCTCAGCGCGCTGCGCGACGCGAGTGACGCGCTCGTGAGCGTGCGCACGTCACGCGACCAGATGGCCGCGCAGGCCACGCAGGCCGACGCGCTGCGCCATGCGCTCGAGCTCGCCGAGCTGCGCTACTCGTCGGGCATCGCCAGTTATCTCGACGTGCTCGACGCGCAGCGAAATCTTTTCGCGGCGGAACTCGGGCTGAGCCAGGCGCAGCTGCAGCAGCTGACGGCGGCGGTGCAACTGTACAAGGCGCTGGGGGGGACTTGGCGAAGGTAACAGCGATGGAAGATGGAAGATGGAAGATCGATCACCTTCCATCTTCCATCTTCGATCTTCCATCGTCGTTCTAAGGCACAAACGTCCGCGGCGGCGCCACGATCATCACGTGCGGCGTCCCCTTCAGGAGATCGTTGATCTTCATCACGTGATCCTGCATGATCCCGTCGAACCGCGCCTGCGCCTGATTGCCCTCGGCCGCGAGCTCGCCGGAGCGCAGCAGCTCTCCCGCCGTGGGCGGCATCATCGGGCGCGAGACCATTCCGGATATCGTCTGCACTTCCTCGCGGAGACGCGGATATTGGCGGTAGCCAAGTCCGGCGAGCGGGCGCGCGAGCACGGAATCCTTGAACTGCTTGAGCTGTGCGAGCGAGATGCCGACTTCGGCCAGCGCCTGCTGCGCGTTCGCGGATGAGCTGTCACGCGGGGCGGCGCGCAGCGTGATCTGCAGCGCCGTGAGTTGACGCGCGACGTCATCGACCGAGTTCACGATGCGGTTCACGCGCGACGCGAGATCCTGCATCGCCAGCGCCGCCGTGTACTGCGCGGCCTGCTGCGCCGCCGTCATGTCGGAGCGCGGATCGAGCGAAACGTCCACGGTCTTCGTGTAGCGCTTCCCTTCCACCACGAGCGTGACGGTGTACGTGCCGGGAAGCGCGAGGATCCCGCCGGCTCCGCCGAATCCACCGCCGCCGCGCCCGCCCTGCGGCGGTGCTTCGTCCGCCGCCGCCGCGCGACGCTGCGCGCGGAACGCCGCGAGAGCGGAATCAGGAGCAGCAGCCGCGGCCGCAGCCCCTGCAGCAACCGCTGCCGCCGACGTATCGATGCCCGCCCCGCCAGCACGTCCGCCCCGCCCACCGCCGGCGCCCCCACGGCCACCACGTCCGCCGCCGGCGTCGGCCGGCGGATCGTACTGGAAGTTCCACGCGATGCGGTTGATGCCGGGCTCGTCGAGCACGCGCGTGAGCCGGCGGACCGTGCGTCCGTCCTTGTCGGTGATCGTGACGTTCACCGCGCCGGGCGGCTGCGTCCTTAGATAGAAGGTGATCAGCGCGCCCTCGGGCGGGTTCGCGCCGGCCCACTGCTTCTGTCCGTTGTTGCCGTCCTTGTTCCACATGTTCCATCTGACCGCAGGTCGTATATCAAACAAGACGGCCTCCTCACCCCTCGCCGCCGCGAGCTGCTGGAGCGCCGTGATGTCGTCGAGGATGTACAGGCCGCGGCCGTGGGTCGCGAGCAGCAAGTCGTTGTCGCGCGGATGAATCTGGATGTCGCGGACCGGAACGATCGGGAGATCGCCGCGCAGCGACGTCCAATGCCCTCCGCGATCCCACGACGCGTACACGCCCATCTCGGTGCCGATGTAGAGCAGGTTCTTGTTTCTGGGATCTTCGCGGACGACATGCACCCACGCGGCTTTCACCGGCAGGTCGCCGACGACGGACTTCCACGTCTTGCCGTAATCGGTCGTCACGTACGCGTACGGCGAGTAGTCGTCGTCCTGATGGTGATCGGCGGCGACCCACGCGGTTCCCGCGTCGGAATGCGACGCATCGACCGTCGGGATCCACGCGTTCGGCTTCAGCCCCGGCACGTTCTTGAACACGTTCGACCACGTCTTTCCACCATCGCGCGTGACCTGCACGTTGCCGTCGTCGGTGCCGACCCAGATCACGTTCGAGTCGAGCGGCGACGGCGCGATCGAAATGATCGTGCAATGGAACTCGGCGGCCGTGTTGTCGACCACGATCGATCCCCCGGAGTCACCCAACTTCGCGGGATCGTTCGTCGAGAGATCCGGCGAGATCACCTCCCAGCTCATGCCGTGATTCTTCGACTTGAAGAGCACGTTGCCGCCGAAGTACACGACGCCCGGATTCTGCGGCGCGAGTGCGATGGGCGAATTCCAATTGAAGCGATACTTGTGGTTCGCCATCTTGTCGCCCACCGAGCCCACGCGGTTCGGGTAGGGATAGATGGTTTTCTGCGTGCCCGTGCGCGTGTCGGTGATGTTGAGCATCCCGCCCTGCGCGTCGGAGTAGATCATCCACGGCTGGGCGATGTCCGGCACGGTGAAGAACCCGTCGCCGCCGGAGACGGTGAACCAGTCCGACTTGTGGATCGCGCCGGTGAGGCTCAGGCTCGTGCCGCACCAGTTGCCGTTGTCCTGCAGTCCGCCGCACACCGCGTACGGCTTCTGCATGTCGTAGTTGATGTGGTAGAACTGCGTGAACGCGAAGGTGTTCACCACCTCGAAGGTCCTGCCGCCGTCGAAGCTGAGCTGCCAGCCGCCGTCGGAGCCGCTCAGGATGCGTTTGGGGTTGAGCGGGTCTATCCAGAGCGCCTGGTGGTCGCCGTGCACCCCGGTGCCGATGGTGCGGAAGTTCTGGCCGCCGTCCTCCGATTCGTACAGTGCACCCGAAAGTGCGAACACGCGGTTCTCGTTGGCCGGATCGACGCGAATGTCGGCGTAGTAGAACGGACGGAAGTTGATGTTCGGATCGCGATTCACGGTGCGCCAGTGTGCGCCGGCGTCGTCGCTGCGCCAGAGTTCGCCCTCGGTCTTCGTCTCGCTGATCACGTACACGACATTCGGCTCGTTCGTCGCGACCGCGATGCCGATGCGATCCATTTCGGTCTTGGGCAGCCCGTTCTCGCGGTCCTTGCCGGAGAGACGCTCCCAGGTCTCGCCCCCGTTCGTCGATTTGAACACGGCCGTGTTGCCGCCGCCCGACTCGAGGTGCCACGCCCATCGGCGATACGTGTACATGCCGGCGTAGACGATGTTCGAGTTGGTCGGGTCGGTCGCGATGTCGGAGCAGGCCGTCTGGGGGTCGATGTAGAGCACCTTCTTCCAGTTCTTTCCGCCGTCCGTCGTCTTGAAGACGCCGCGCTCTTCGTTGGGCCCCCACTCGCGGCCGAGTCCGCAGGCGTAGACGAGGTCCGGATTCCGCGCGTCGATGACGATGCGCGCGATCTTGTCGGAGTTCACGAGCCCGATGTGCGTCCAGTGCTCGCCGGCGTCCACCGATTTGTACATGCCGTCGCCGACCGAGGCGTTGTTGCGCGGATTCTCCTCGCCCGTGCCCACGTAGATGATGTTCGGATCGCTCGGTGCTATCGCAATGGCGCCGATCGAACCGGCGTCCTGTTTGTCGAAGAGCGCCTTGAACGTCACGCCGCCGTTGGTGGTCTTGATGATTCCGCCGTTGGCGCCGGCGACGTAGTAGGTGTACGGATCGCCCGGAACGCCGGTGATCACGGAAATGCGCCCGGCATTGTTCGCGGGTCCGACCGAGCGCCACTTCAGTCCCTTGAGCGCGTCGGCATCTTTATCGGAGGTCGCAGAGTTTGTGGATGCGAGCTGGACGGGAGTCTGCGACCGCGGCGGTTCGGGCCGGCGGGCGACCGGCGGTGGCGCGGTTCCCTGCGCGTGAAGCGAGGCAACGCCGATGGCGGCGGCGGAAAGAATCGAGAACGAAGAGCTGCGCGTCATGACGCGATCCTGACAGTGGGGGGAGACCGATGATCGTCGTTCAAGCTGACGCGGCGCAAAGCCGCTCGCAATGATCGCGGCGAACGGTCGGTGACGGGCAGTGACGGGCGGGACACATGGAGAGGTACTTGGATTGTGAGCTGACCCTGTTCCAGCTGACCCTTGCCGCTAAGTTGCTTCCGTCGTAGTATCACCCTGCTCCTCAGCCGAACCGACCGGGATCACCCCCGTTCGGTTCGTGTCTGGCGCGAGTCCCCCACCCCCCACTCACAGCACAGGAGACGTTGATGTCCCACCGAGCGAGTTTGCTCCGCTTGGCCCAGTTGGTCGCCGTCCTGCTTTTGGTGCTTCCGTCCCGCGCGCTGTTTGCGCAGACCGGCACCATCACTGGAAAGGTGACTGACGCAGCCACCAGCCAAGCCATCGCCGATGCCCGCGTGATCGTACGCGGAACCACCCTCGAGGCGCTGACGAACCGCGATGGCGAGTTCCGCCTCGTGGCTGTTCGCGCCGGATCCATTGTGGTCGGCGTCTTCCGCCTTGGTTACAAGGCCACAACCGACACGGTGCGCGTCACTGCGGGTCAGACCGCGACCATGACTGTGCAAATGACGGCGTCGACCGTCAACCTGTCGCAGATCGTCGTGACGGGTACCGCCGGCAACCAGGAACGAAAGGCGCAGGCCGCCGTCGTCGCCTCGGTTTCGGCTGCGGACATCATCGCGTCCGCACCGGTCAGCAACGTGGCCGGCACGCTCCAGTCGCAGGTTCCGGGCATCTCGCTGAGCGCACAGTCCGGCACGGTGGGTGCCGCCACCACGATCCGCATCCGCGGCGCGTCGTCGATCAACCTGTCGAACGACCCACTGCTGTTCGTCGACGGCATTCGCATCAACGAAGGCACGACCGCCAGCGGCCAGAGCGGTCAGGTGTACGACCGCCTCAACGACATCAACCCGGATGACATCGAGAGCATCGAAGTCGTGAAGGGACCGGCCGCGGCAACGCTGTACGGCGCCGATGCCAGCGCCGGCGTGATCCAGATCATCACCAAAAAGGGGCACGCCGGTGCGACCAGCTTCACGCAGTCGCTTCGCATCGAAGGCGGCAACCTGGTGAACAAGTGGACGCCGCCCGACAACTACGGTCTTTGCTCGGCGTCGCAGATCGCCTCGACGAGCACCAATCCGCTCTGCGTGGGTCAGCCCCTCGGCACGCTGGTGCACGACAACCCGCTGCTCCGCGTGGGCGCATTTCGGAACGGCAGCTCCAGCATCGTCGACTGGGGCGCGCGCGGGGGCGGCCAGAACTACGGCTACAATCTGAGTTACGGGCAGGACAAGGAAAACGGCGTCCTGCCGAACAACAATTACAACCGCTACAGCATTCGCTCGAACTTCAACTACGTTCCGAACTCGCAGCTCACGGTCGATGCCGGTCTCGGTCTGACGCAGAGCGACGCGAGGCTGCCGGACAACGACAACAACACGATCGGCTGGTTGGGCGGCGCACTCCTCGGTAGCCCGACAAACCGCACCACTGCTCCTGGAGCGCAGTACGACGGCTGGTACGGCTTCAACCGTCATTACAACGCGATCAACTCGGTCGATCACGACCTTCTCTCGCACCGCGTCATCACGAGCCTGACGGCGAACTACCTGCCGGCGCCCTGGTTCTCGAACCGGTTCACGCTCGGCATGGACTTCCTGCAGAGCCAGAGGACGTCCGCCTTCCTGAAGAACGACAGCACGTGGTACGGCGGCTTGACGGACGGCGGGCAGAACGCACAGTTGGAGACCACCGCCGAGCGCTACACGTTCGACTACCTCGGCAACATGAGGAAGGAGTGGGGCAGCTCGTGGGAGACGAACCTCTCGTTCGGCTTGCAGGTCATCTCGACGCGCACCACCAACCTGAACGCGACCGGCATCGGCTTCGTCACGAACGCCAATAACAGCGTGAGCTCGGCGTCCACGATCACGGGCGGCGGAAGCTTCACCGAGCAGCGCCAGTTCGGGTATCTCGGCCAGCTGCAGATCGGCAACGAGAACAAGCGATTCCTGCAGCTCGGCCTTCGTATCGACAAGAACTCGTCGTTCGGTGCACAAGCTCCGGCATTCGTCCTGCCGAAGGTCGGCGGCAGCTGGGCGATCTCGGAAGAAAAGTTCTTCGACAAGTTCGCGAAGTACGTCAATACGCTCCGCTTGCGCGCGGCATGGGGCACCACGGGCCGTTCGCCTAACCCCGGCGCCGCACTCCATACCCTGTCGGCCCAGCCGTATTACATCGGCACGACGGAAAACGCCGGCGCCATTCCCGGCAACCCCGGCAACGCGAACCTGAAGCCGGAAAAAGGCGTGGAGTTTGAGGCCGGTCTCGACGCCGGATTCTTCAAGAACCGCGTCTCGGCCGAACTCACCTACTTCAACAAGGTCACGAACGACCTGATCCTCGCGGAGCCGATTCCGCCGTCGCTCGGCTACTCGCTCGGCGCCCCATCGAACCCGCTCGCCAACATCGGTTCCGTGGTGAACAGCGGAATTGAACTCGCGCTGAACATCGCGGCGGTCGACCAGCGCAATATCCGCTGGGATATCCGCGCCGGTGTGAACACGCTCCACAACGAGCTCACGAGCCTCGGCGGCCTCGCGCCGTTCGCGCTCGGCGGCGCGGGCCGCACGCTCGTCGGCCAGCAGCTGGGGGTGTTCGTCTCGAAGAAGATCCAGTCGATCGACGTCGCCAA
>JADGQS010000016.1 GCA_017881585.1 Gemmatimonadaceae bacterium
CTGCGCGGCGGAGCGGGCGGCACGGTCGGCCCGCCGATCGCGGGCAAGTCACCGCTCTATCTGTTGCGACAGTTGGTCGGTTTCAGGACGAAGACGCGCAACGGCGCGATGAGCGCGCCAATGCAATTCGTCACGCAGAGGTTGTCACTCGAACAGATGATTGCGGCGGCGGCGTACGCGGGATCGCGCGCGCCATGATGCCGGGTGCGTGGCGGCTGGAGGTTGCTTACGGCTGCACGCGCGCCCGACGTTTCATGAGGGCTTCGATCTCGTCGATCTCCCGCGGCGCGGTGCTGATCCGCTGGAGTCCCTTGTCGGTGATGACGTAATCGTCCTCGACGCGAACGCCGGTGTTCTCATAGCGCCGCACAGCGTCACGCACCTTGGCGACGAACTCGCGGTTCTTCGGCGTGTCGGGAAGCACGTCGAGCGAGCGCGTGCTGACGTAGATCCCAGGCTCGATCGTGAAGGCGTCGCCGACCTTGTAGGTGCCGTCGCCATACGAGGCCTGAACCGGATCGTGCACCGCGAGGCCGAGCCCGTGAGAAATCCCGTGGATCATCCAGAGGTTCGACTGCTTGCACGCCGCGGGCTGCGCAGAGCAGTCCACCGGCCAGGGCGGATCGAAGGTCGCGTCGGTGCTTTCGATGAGGCCGAGCGTCGCCAATCCCGCGGCGCGCACGATCACTGACGAGTCCTGCGCGACGCGGGCCGACATGCCCGGCTTCGAGTTCCGTTCCGCCACATCCTGCGCCGCCCGGACGAGCTGGTAGATCTGCCGTTGCGCCGGCGTGAACGTTCCGCTCACGGGAATCGTGCGCGTGATGTCCGCGGCGTAGCCGTGATACTCGCCCGCCGCGTCCATCACGACCAGATCTCCCGGTTTCACCGGATCGGTGTCTTTCATGTAGTGGAGCTGCGTGCCGTTCGCGCCGGATCCGACAATTGAGCCGTACGCCAAGCGCTCGGCGCCGAGCTTCGTAAAGGTGTACTCGAGTGCGGCGCGGAGTTCGTACTCGTGCGACGGGTTCGCCGTGAGCATCGCGGCACGATGCCCCTCGGAGCTGATGTCGGCGGCCTGCTGGAGAAGGGCGAGTTCCGCCGGTGACTTTCGCGCGCGCAACTGGTCGACCAGCGGCATCGCGCTCGTCACCTGCGCGCCTGGATGCTTCGCGGCGAAGGCCTTCATGAACAGCTGTCCGCGTGTCAGCGAGTCCGCGCGCGCAAAGTCGGCGTCCTCGAAGTCGCCCATCGTATAGAACGGGAGGCCGGCGGTCGCGAGTGAGTCGAGTACGTAGGAGAGCGATGTGAACGGCCGTCCGGGGATTCCGTAGCGTTGCCGAGTCACCGATGAATCGGCGCGGCGCCCATAATAGAACGCCGTGCGCGCGTTGATCGGGGAGACGAAGAGCGTGCTCTCGCCGTGCTTGTTGCGCGCGACGAGCACATACGCGGCGTCGGGCTCATCGAAGTTCGTCAGATAGTGGAACGCCGGGAGCTGGAAGAAGGTCCCGAAGTCCTGCACGAGGGTGCGCCCGCCGAACGCGACCACCACGCCGCTGTCGATGCGCGCGGCGAGAGAGTCGCGTCGGGCGGCGAACTCGGCGGCAGGGATCTGTGCGCTGAGCAGGGCGGCGAAGGCCGCGGTGAGCGCGAAGGCGGCGACAATGCGCGGGAGCGACGGACGAAGCATTGGAGTGGCGGCGAGTTGACGTTGGCTTTCGCGGCGAATGTCCGTTGAAAGTACGTTGTGACGGGTTGAGCGGCGAACGCCGCGATGACGATTGCTTTCACCTTCGTGAGTCGAGCTCTACTTTTCGACTCAACTTCTCCACTCATGGCCATCATGCCCAGCGCTCTTCGCTCCGCACTCGTTCTCGCGCTCGCCGCAGCGCGACTTTCCGGACAGGCCGCCCCGTCGCAGGCGCCGGCCGATCTCATCGTCACCAACGCGCGCATCTATACGGTGGACGATTCGCGTCCGGTGGTGGAGGCGTTCGCCGTGCGCGGCGGCCGCGTGGCGTTCGTCGGCAACGCTCGCGGAGCGCTTTCGCTCAAGGGACCGCAAACGCGAATGCTCGACCTCGGCGGCCGCACCGTCATCCCCGGCATGGTGGATGCGCACGGCCACGTCTCGGGGCTCGGCACCGCGCTCGCGATCGTGGACCTCACCGGCGCGTCGAGCTACGACGAGATCATCGCGCGCGTCGCGGCCAAGGCGAAGACCGTGGCGCCCGGCGTGTGGGTCACGGGTCGCGGCTGGGATCAGAACCGCTGGGCCGACACGCGCTTTCCGTCGCACGTGCAACTCACGGCCGCGGTTCCGGACAACCCGGTTCTGCTCGAGAGGGTAGACGGCCACGCGAACCTCGCGAACAGGAAGGCGATGGACGCGGCCGGAGTGACGGCAGCGACGAAGGATCCCGTCGGCGGCCGCATCGAGCACCTCGCCGACGGGAGCCCGAGCGGCGTGTTCGTCGACAACGCGCAGGGCATCATGCAGCGCGCGGTGCCGAGGCCGTCGCGCGAAGAACTGAAGCGCGAGGTCGTGAACGCGATCGCGGAAACACAGCGCTGGGGACTCACCGGAGTGCACGACGCAGGCGAAGGGCAGGGCGTACTCGACATCTACGAGGAACTCGGCCGCGCGGGCGAGCTCAACTCGCGCATCTACGCGATGATCAGCGACGACTCGGCCGCGGTCGCGAGGGCGTTCGCTCGCGGGCCGCAGAGCGCCCTGTACGGCGGCACCCTCTGGATCCGCAGCATCAAGCTCTACGCCGACGGCGCGATGGGTTCGCGCGGAGCGGCGCTCCTCGAGCCGTACAGCGACGATCCCGGCAACACGGGACTCCTCATCTCGACTCAGGCGCACCTGCAGGACGTCGCGACGCGCGCACTGCGCGCCGGATTCCAGGTGTGCATTCACGCGATCGGCGACCGCGGCAACCGCGTGGCGCTCGATGCGTACGAGGCGGCGCTTGCCGCCGTTCCCGTGGCCGATCACCGGTTCCGCATCGAGCACGCGCAGAACCTGCACTACGCCGACATCCCGCGCTTCGCGAAGCTCGGCGTCATCCCTTCGATGCAGGCGAGCCACCAGTCGAGCGACATGTACTGGGTCGGCACGCGCCTCGGCGCTTCGCGTCTCGTCGAAGCGTATCCATGGCGCTCGCTCCTCAACACCGGCATCGTGATTCCCAACGGCAGCGACTTTCCGGTGGAGCGCGTGAACCCGCTCATCTCGTTTCACGCCGCCGTCTCGAGACAGGACGCGAACAACTATCCGCCGGGCGGCTGGCAGCCCGAGCAGGTCATGACGCGCGACGAGGCGCTCAAGTCGATGACGATCTGGCCCGCGTTCGCCGCGTTCCAGGAGCACGACCTCGGCTCTCTCACGCCGGGCAAGTACGCCGACTTCGTGGTGCTCGACCAGGACATCATGCGCGCACCGGTCGAGTCGATCCTCGCCACGCGCGTCCTCTCCACCTGGGTCGGCGGCAAGATGGTGTACGAGGCGAAGTGATGCGCGTCAGCTCGTCATCCAGAGACGGCCGGCGACGAACACCAGCAGCACCGCGAACACCCGCTTCAGCAACGACTCACTGACCACCTGTGCGAAGGTCGCGCCGCCGTACGCGCCGAGGAACATGCCGAGCGCGATCCAGGCCGCCGCCTTCAGGTTCACGTCGCCCGCGCGCCAGTACGCGTAGACGCCGAGCGCGCCGACCGGGAGCAGCAGCGCGCCGAGCGAAGTTCCGACCGCGGTGCGCTGCGTCATCTTTGCGAAGAAGATCAGCGCGGGAACGATGAGGAGTCCGCCGCCGATGCCGAAGATTCCCGAGAGCACGCCGGCGAGCAGGCCGGTCGCGAGGTAGAAGAGCGTCACGGACTGCGACCTCCTGGAGGTATCCGTTGGTTGGTGGACAGCGGCGTCAGGCGGCGGTGCCGCGCACGAGCAACAACGTCTTCGCCACCGCTTCCTTCACGTCCTTGTCCTTGTCGTGCACCAGTCCCTGCAGCGCGGTCAGCGCGCCGGGCGTGCGCGCCTCTCCCAATGCGTGCACCGCTGCAACGCGAAGGCCGATGTTCTTTCGCGAGGCGAACAGGCCGCTCGCGGCTTCGGCCGCCTTCGACAGTTTCTGCACGGCTTCGGGCGTCGCGACGCGGCCGAGCGCGCTCAGGATCGCGTACTGCACCTCCTGCTCGCCCTCGCCGTCGATCGCCTTTGCGAGCAGCGCCCCGGCACGCCCGCCCTTTCGCGACGCCAGGCCGGCCACCGCTTCGAGCCGCACCGACGGCGACGAATCCACAACGGCGCGCGCCACCGCGTCGAGCGTGAACGCGCTCTCGATGCGCGAGAGCGCGCGCGTCACCGCCCTGCGCACCCGCTCATCGTCATGCCGAAGGAGCTCGGCGAGCGGACGTTCGGCTTCTTCCGCTCCCATCTCGCCCAGGAGCTCGGCGGCCCGCCGCACGATGAACCAGCGCGGATCCGCCAGCATCTGCACCAGTGCTTCACGGGTCAGCGGCAGGCGCGAGAGCACCTCACGATAGATCCGCCGCTCCGACACCGACCGCGAACTCGCATACTGATCGACCACCGAGTCCACGCCGTCCTGCCCGACGCGCTGGAGGATGCGCTCCGTGCGCGACGACGTAGCGGGGTGCGTCACCAGCAGCACCGCGATGGGCCGCAGGATCGTCGGCTTCATGAGACGCCGGATGGTCACGAGGAACACTCGCCGCGCGTCGGGATCGGTGATCGCGGCCTCGCGGTCGAGCAGCGGGCTGAGAATCGCCGCCACGTCGGGTGTTCGCCCCTCGCGCGTCGCCTGCTCGGCCAGGAAGGCGAGCTGGTCGAGGAGATGATGCGTCGCGACGGGATCGAGCTGCTCGGTCAGCTTCGCGAGCAGTCTCGGGACGCGCGCCTGGACCTCGTCCGGCGCCACCTCGGCCATGGAGGGCGTGTCGCTCGTGCGCATCGGCGCGGGCTCCGTCACCGCGGAGCGCTTCACGCGGACGGTGTTCCCCTCCAGCTCGGAAAGCTTCTGCGCGAAATCGGCGGCGTCCGACGAGGTCGTCGACTCCACGGAGAGCAGCCGCGCGAGCGCGAGCAGCTCGGCGGGGGCGGCGCTCTGGTCGATCTCGATCTCTTCGATCTTGTGGACGGCGAGCCGCGCGGCCAGTTCCTGCACGCCGGTGAGCGCCTGCGGCATGACCAGCCCGTTCACGGCGAGGCGCCCTGCATTGTTGCCGAGGCGCACCGACGAGTCCTTCGACACGGTGACGACGGCACGCAACGCGCCCTTCTGGTCGTTCACCGACTGGCCCTCATGGACCAGCAGCCAGACCAGGCGCGCGAAGTAGCGGGCGAGAGTTAGTGAATTATCCATGACGCAGCTGAGTAATCATCCAGCCATGGAACGGTGCCGCCGCTGAGTGGGAGAGGTGAGGTGGAGAGGAAGGGATGAGTTGGAGACAACTCAGTGAGAGTTTGAGGGGCGAGAGTGAGTCTGAGTGGGAGTTGAGTGGGAGTGGGAGACGCCGACTCGCACTCCCACTCGACTCCCGCTCGCCCTCGCCCCTCAAACTCAGATCTGCTTTCTCCAACTCATCCCTCCCACTCGAACTCACCTCTCCCACTGCGGGTCCCGCAAGCGTAACATACGCCCTACCGCCGCTCCTCACTACACCCCGAAGAGGCCTGTCATGTTCAGCCGCCGATCCGCACCGTTCTTCCGCGTTGCCGGCTTCGTGGCATCGATGCTCGCGACAACGTCCGCGGGACTCGCCGCCCAGCAGGAGGCGAAGGGATCGGGCACCGTGGTCCTTCGCGCGGCTCGCGTAATCGACGGCACCGGCGCGGCACCGATCCTCAACGGCGTGGTGGTGGTCACGGACGACAGGATCGTCGCGGTGGGCGCCGAGTCGAGCGTGAAGATCCCGGCGGGCGCGAGGCGCGTCGATCTCGGCGACGCCACGCTGCTCCCGGGGTTCATCGATGCGCACGTGCATCTCATCGGCCGCGAGCTGGACGATCCCGGCCAGGATGCGGAGGCGACGAGGGACGCGCCCGGCCTCTCGGCGATCATCGGCGTCGCGAACGCGCGCAAGACGCTCATGGCCGGCTTCACGACCGTGCGCAACGTGGGCGCGCCGAACTTCGACGACGTCTCGCTGCGCCGCGCGATCGAGGGCGGATACGTTCCGGGCCCGCGCATGCGCACGGCCGCACACTCGATCGGCATCACCGGCGGCCATTGCGACGAGAACGGGTACAAGCCCGGCCTGTTCGACGGCGACTTCAAGACCGGCATCGCCGACGGGCCCGAGCAGGTGCGCGCCGCGGTGCGCTACCAGGCGAAGTACGGCGCCGATGTGATCAAGACCTGCGCGACCGGCGGCGTGCTCTCCGAGGGCGACGCGGTCGGCGTTCCGCAATACACGTACGAAGAGTTGAAGGCGATGGTGGACGAGGCCACCAAGCTCGAGCGCAAGGTTGCCGCGCATGCGCACGGCGCGGAGGGAATCAAGATCGCGACCCGGGCCGGAGTGGCGAGCATCGAGCACGGCTCGTTCCTCGACGACGAGGCCGCGAAGCTCATGGCCGAGCACCACACGTTCCTCGTTCCGACGTACAGCGCGGGCGAAGCCGTGGAGAAGGCGGTGAAGTCGGGAGTGCTGAAGGGATTGCGCGCCGAAAAGGGGCTCGCCGCCGCGGCCGCGATGCGACACGCCGGCGAATACGCGCGGAAGTACAACGTGCAGATCGCACTCGGCACCGACGCGGGCGTCGGCGCGCACGGCACGAACGGCCATGAGTTCACCCTCATGGTGCAGTGGGGCGGGCTTTCCCCGATGCAGTCGATCGTCGCCGGCACGTCGAGCGCCGCGAAGCTGCTCGGCTGGGACGACCGGCTCGGCACCCTCGCGGCCGGAAAGTTCGCCGACGTCGTCGCGGTGCCCGGCGATCCGCTGAAGGACATCACGGTGCTGGAGCGCGCGTCGTTCGTCATGAAGAACGGCGTGGTGTACAAGGCGCCGGACGGCGTGAAGACGAACGTCGCCCAGTAGGGGAGACGAGACCATGGCGCCTGCGCCCATTCCGGCGCCGCGCGCCGAGGGCTTCACGCAGTCGACGGACGTCCCGTTGTACTGGTGCGCGTACGGGCCGGCTGGCGCACCGAGGGAAAGACTGCTCGTGCTGCACGGCGGCCCCGGCGCGGATCATGCGTATCTCCTCCCGCAGATGCTCGCCCTCACACCCGAGTTCGAGCTGATCTTCTACGATCAGCGCGGTGGCGGGCGATCGAAGGAGAGCGTGCCGACGATGGTGACGTGGGAGACGCAGGTGAACGACCTCGCGCACGTCATCACGGAACTCGCCATCGATCCGCTGTCGATGATCGGCTATTCGTGGGGCGGACTCCTCGCGCTGCTGTACGCCCGCGAGGCGGCGGGCGGGCGCATGGCGCCGGCACCCACGCGGCTGGCCCTGATCGATCCGGCGCCCGTCTCGAGCGTGTATCGTGCGAGCTTCGAGGCCGAGTTCGCGCGGCGGCAGGCAGGCCCGGCTATCCAGACGCTTCGCGCCGAACTCGCGGCTTCCGGCCTCAAGGAGAGCGATCCCGTCGCATACCGGCAGCGGGCGTTCGAGCTGAGTGTCGCCGGCTATTTCGCCGACCCGGATCGCGCCACCGACCTGACGCCATTCCGTGTAACCGGACGCGTGCAGCAATCCGTCTGGGCGAGCCTCGGCGACTTCGATCTCACAAGCGACCTCACCGCCGTGCACTGCCCCGCCATCGTCGTCCACGGCCGCCAGGATCCCATCCCGCTGGCAAGCTCCGAATCCATCGCGAAATCGCTGAATGCGGCGTTCGTACCGCTGGATGACTGCGGTCACGTACCGTATGTTGAACAACCTGTGAAGCTGTTCTCAGCTCTGAGGAGGTTTTTGCGTTCGCAGTAGGGGGTTTCAGCATCCCGCATTCCTCTTCCGCACCCTGCATCCAGCTGTAATAGTGAAAATGTCCACCTACGACGAAATCACGCAGCCCCATATCGCGACGATCGAAAGCGACGGCCGACGCTACAACGTGTCGTGCCGCGTCGGCTTCGACGGCGTGGAGTACGTGGGGCGCCTCTGGTTCGCCGATGAGGCGTGGGACGATCTCGGCCTGCCCGACCGCGGCGCGCTGCCCGGCCGCACGAAGGATGAGGCACTCGCGCTTGCGAAGCGCCTCACGGCGGACGAGCTGGTCAAGCGCCATCGCCGCGCGCTCTCCGAGAAGCGCCGCTTTCACGGACTGCGCAAGGCGACCGACGAGATCCTCGCGAAGATCCGCTACCTGAACCAAGTCGCGATATCCATGCGGGCCGGCCTCCTCGACGTCGAAGGCGCCGCGCAGGAGATCGACCTCACCGAAAAGCAGCTCCACGCGCTGATCGACCGGCTGTCGTCGTTCGCCGGCGTCGAGGATTAACCCCGGGCTGAGCGGCACCATCCGCGTGAAGGCTGTGGCTCCGAAAAAGAAGAAGGCCGCCAGGCGCGCAAAAGTTCTCCGAGGAGGCGAGCTGAAGACGCAGGCGCGTGCCATCGAGCGCCTGCTGCGAAAGGCCTACCCCGATGCCGCGTGCGAGCTCGGCCATCGCAACGCGCTCGAACTCGCGGTCGCCACCATCCTCAGCGCGCAGTGCACCGACAAGCGGGTGAACATGGTGACGCCTGCGCTGTTCGCGCGCTATCCCGACGTGTTCGCGCTCGCCGCCGCCGATCAGCGCGACGTGGAGGCGCTCATCAAGAGCACGGGATTCTTCCGCAACAAGGCGAAGAGCCTCATCGGAATGGCGAAGGCCGTCGTGGCACGGCATGGCGGTGAGGTACCGCGCACGATGGAAGAGCTCGTCGTGCTGCCGGGTGTCGGACGCAAGACCGCGAACGTGATCCTCGGGAACGCATTCGGGCTGAACGAAGGCGTCGTCGTCGACACGCACGTGGCGCGGCTCAGCGCGCGGCTCGGGCTCACCCGCGAGACCGACCCCGTGAAGATCGAGCGCGCGCTGATGCCGCTGTTCCCGCGCCCGTCGTGGACCCTTCTCTCGCACCTCCTCATCTGGCACGGGCGCCGCGTGTGTGACGCGAAGAAGCCGCGCTGTGCCGATTGCGTGCTGCGCCGCATCTGTCCATCGGCGGCGTGACCCGATAGAATTGGGCGATATGCCAAAGACTGCGAAGTTCGAAACCAACCTCGGCACCATCACGGCGGAGCTGTTCGACAAGGACGCCCCCGCGACCGTCGGCAACTTCGAGAAGCTCGCGAACTCGGGCT
Organism: Gemmatimonadaceae bacterium; assembly: GCA_017881585.1. GTDB lineage: Bacteria > Gemmatimonadota > Gemmatimonadetes > Gemmatimonadales > Gemmatimonadaceae > Fen-1231. The sequence continues at coordinate 9,336 of JADGQS010000016.1, forward strand.
TCTATGACGGAGTCAAGTTCCACCGCGTGATCACGGACTTCGTCGTGCAGGGCGGCGATCCCTACTCCCGTGACCTGCCGGCTGGCGACCGCCGCATCGGGACGGGCGGTCCGGGCTGGATGATCAAGTGCGAGACCGCGGGCAACCCGCGCAAGCACGCCGTCGGCTCGCTGAGCATGGCGCACGCCGGAAAGGACACCGGCGGCAGCCAGTTCTTCATGGTGCTGAGCGAGCAGAACACCAAGCACCTGAACGGTGTGCACACCGTGTTCGGCCAGATCACGGACGGGCTCGACGTCATGAAGAAGATCAAGCAGAACGACACCATGACCACGGTCCGCGTTTCCTGAGTTCTCGAGAGTCCGCACTGCACTTTTTGCGAGGAAAGACATGTCACAGCATCAGACCCACGAATCAGACCGCGCCGCCGCCTACCGCGGGCTGATTCTCGGCGCCATCATAATCGGTATCCTGCTCGTCACGATCGTCCGGCTGACGAACGCGCACTACGCCGGGGCGGAAGGCGCAAAGGCTGCGTCGACATCATCCCAGGGCAGCGCGAGCGGCGCCCTTGACGCATAACTGACTGGCGGGTAAGTTACTTGAAAGGCGAGCATCTGCTCGCCTTTTGAATATCCGTCTTTTGACTGACCGTTCAGTCATATACCTATGTCGTCCGCTCACGCCACTTCACATGATCCGCGCTGGCGCCGCCTCCCGGAGGAGCGCCCGCAGCAGATTCTCGACGCTGCGCTCAGCGTCTTCTCGGAACATGGAATCGACGCGGCAAAGCTCGAGGAGATCGCCGCGCGTGCAGGCGTTTCCAAGGGAACCATCTATCTCTACTTCCCCAGCAAGGAAGAACTCTTCCGCGAAGTAGTCCGCCAGAGAGTCGGCCCGGCCATCGCGAACGCCGACCAGGCGATCGCGTCCGATGGCTCGGCGGAAGATCAGCTGAGGAGTTATCTCGCCCACCAGTGGGAGTGCCTCGGCCTCGAGGACTCGGAAGGCTGGATCCGGCTCGTCGTGCTCGAACTCCACAAGTATCCTGACCTCGCCGCGTTCCACTGGGAAGAAATCGTCGTCCGCTCGAACCGAATTCTCGGCGACATCATTCGCCGGGGCATCGCGAGCGGCGAGTTCCGCCCGACGGATCCGCAGGCCACGGTGCAGATGATCAAGGCGCTCATCCTGATGCACGTGCTCTGGACGGGTCCGCGCGCTCCGGCGCCGGTCCAGCATCGGCCCGCGCCCGGGAACGTCCTCGCCAACATCACCGATTTCGTCCTTCACGCACTGCGCGCCGCGCCGCAGCGCGCAGTACCGGCATCCGGAGCCCCACACGCATGATCACGATTCCCATCATGAAGCGCTTCCCGGCGATCGCTCTCGCGTTCGTGGCGGCGATCGCTCTCGCGTTCGACGCGGGCGCTGCGCTCGCGCAGGAGCCGCTCGTGCTCACGCTCGGCGGCGCGGCACGGCTCGCGGCGGAAAAGAGCGCCGGCCCCGAGACCGCGCGCCTCCGCTCGGATCAGGCGGCGGCACGCGTGCGCCAGGCGAAGTCGGCGTTCCTTCCGAACATCTCAGGCGAGGCCATCGAGGGCGAACGCACGTTCAACAGCGCCAGCTTCGGCATCAACTTCGCCGACCCGGTGACGGGCAAGTATCTCTTCGATCCGAATGGCGTTGTTCTTGGCCCGGTTCGCGACTACGATATTCGCGGCACCGTTCGCCAGAATATCTATGATCCGTCTGCGTTCGCACGGCTGAAGGCCGCGCGCGCGAGTTCGTCCGCATACGGCGACGAGGCCTCGGCACAGTCGCAGATCGCGGCTGGAACGGCAGCCGCCGTCTATGTGCGCGTACTCCGGGCTGACGCCCTGTTCGCCGCGCGCATGGCGGATTCCACGCTCAGCGAGGAACTGCTCGCGATCGCTCGCGACCAGCTGAACGCCGGCGTCGGCATTGCGCTCGACGTGACCCGCGCGCAGTCGCAGTTCGCGGCGACGCGCGCGCAGATCATCTCGGCACGCAACGAGCGCAGCCGCGCGCGCCTCGACCTGCATCGCGCACTCGGCCTGCCGCTGAACGCGCCCATCTCGCTCGCCGATTCACTGCCCGGGCTCCCGACGAACGGCGCGCTGCCCACCGAGCTGGAGGCCACCGAACGCGCGATGCGATCGCGCGCCGACCTGCGCTCCGCCGACGCGCAGATTACGGCCGCGCAGCGACAAATCGAGTCGATCAAGTCCGAGCGGCTGCCGGCGCTCTCCGCGTTCATCGATCAGGGTCCCACCAGCAAGAGCACGCAGCATCTGGTCAGCACGTACGACTGGGGCATCAGGCTCTCGGTGCCGATGTTCGACGGCTTCCGCCGCGAGGGACGCATCGAGGAGCAGCAGGCGGCGGTGCGGGAACTCGGCGTGCGCAAGCGCGACCTCACCGAGCAGGCGGCCATCGACGTGAGCGGCGCACTGCTCGATCTGATGTCGGCGCGCGAGGAGCTCGCCGCGACCGAGGAGCACCTGAGGTTCGCCGAGCAGGAGCTCGCGCAGGCGCGCGACCGCTTCCGCTCCGGCGTCGCGGGCAACGCCGACGTCATCACCGCGTCGCTCAGCCTCAATGCGGCGCGCACCCAGATCGTGGATTCACGCGCCGCCTTCCAGTCGGCCCGCGTCGCGCTCGCGCGTGCGCAGGGCACCGTCACCGAACTCCCGTAGTCCGGCCAACACGGCCCGGCACCACACTCTTTCGCTCGAGAACAGAGATCCCCATGGCCTCCACCGTCTCCCCAGCCAGCGATACCGCCGACACTCCGGCGCGCGGAAAGCGCAGCCCGGTTCTGCCGATCCTCATCGTCGTGGCGCTGCTTGGCATCGGCTGGGCCACCAAGACGATCCTGTACAATCAGGGACACGTCTCGACCGACAACGCGCAAGTGGACGGCACGATCGTCCCCGTGCTCGCGAAAGTGGGCGGCTTCGTGCGGACGCTCGGCGTCGACGAGAACGACCACGTGAAACTCGGCCAGCCGATCGTTCTGATCGATTCGTCCGAATACGCCGTGCGACTCGCGCAGGCGGAGGCCGAACTCGCCGCGGCGGCGTACGTCGCGGGCGGCAAGGGAGTCGAAGGCCAGGCCGAGGCGCAGATCCGCAGCGCGACGAGCCAGGGCCAGGTCGTCCAGGCGCAGATCGAGTCCGCCAGGGCCGCGCAGGCGAAGGCGACGGCGGACCTCGCCCGCTACAAGGAACTCGCCGCAAAGCAGATCGTGTCGAAGCTGCAGCTGGACGCGGCGCAGGCGGCATTCGACCAGGCGAACGCGAACCTCGCCGCGCTCCAGCGGCAGGCGGGCGGCGCGGCCGCGCAGCTCTCGAACGCCGAGATCGGTGGGAAATTTGCCCAGGCTCGCTACGCCAGTGCAAAGGCCACGCGTGACAATGCGGCCCTGCAACTCTCATACACGAAGGTCGTCTCGCCCGTCGCGGGCATCGTGAGCCGCAAGCAGATCGAGGTGGGCCAGCTCGTGCAGCCCGGCCAGCCGCTGCTCACGCTCGTCTCGGACTCGAGCGTCTGGATCGCGGCGAACTTCAAGGAGACACAGCTCGCCGACATTCGGGTCGGTCAGGCCGTCGCCATCGAAGTGGACTCGTACCCGGGCTGCGAGGCGGAGGGAAAAGTCGAGAGCCTCAGCGCGGCGACGGGCGCGAAATTCGCACTCCTGCCGCCCGACAACTCGACGGGCAATTTCACGAAGGTCGTGCAGCGCGTTCCCGTGCGCATCCAGGTGACGAAAGGGTGTGGTCCCGACCGGCCGCTGCGTCCGGGCATGTCGGTGACCGCGCACGTCGCGACGAAGTAGACACGGCATGATGACACCGGCGGCGGATCCGTCCGCCGACAAGTACCGATACAAGTATCTCATCGGCATCGCGGTCACGATGGCCGCGATGCTCGAACTCATCGATACGTCGATCGTGAACGTCGCGATTCCCCACATGATGGGGAATCTCGGCGCGACGCTCGACGAGATCTCGTGGGTCTCGACGGGATACATCGTCGCGAACGTCATCGTGATCCCGATGTCGGGCTGGCTGTCCGCGTACTTCGGGCGCCGCCGGTATCTCACGTTCTCGATCGGACTGTTCGTCGTCGCATCGTTCTTCTGCGGCGCCTCGCGTTCGCTCGAGGCGCTCGTGCTCTGGCGCGTCGTGCAGGGACTCGGCGGAGGCGCACTGCTCTCCACCGCGCAGTCCACGCTGTGGGAGGCGTTCCCGCCGAAGGAAGTCGCGATCGGGCAGGCAATGTTCGGCGTGGGCATCATGGTGGGCCCCACGCTCGGCCCCACGCTCGGCGGATTCATCGTCGACAACTGGGAATGGCCGTGGATCTTCTACATCAATCTTCCGCTTGGTTTCATCGCCGGGCTGATGGTGTGGAGCTACGTGCGCAACGCCGAGCACCAGGAGCGAGCGGAGACCGTCGACTGGCTCGGCATCGGGCTGCTGACGACGGGGGTGGGGTCGCTGCAGTGGATGCTCGAGCGGGGCGAACGTTACGACTGGTTCGAGTCGCGATTCGTGACCTCACTGGCGGTGATTTCCGTCGTGTCGTTCGTCGGGCTGGTCTGGCGCGAACTCACCGCGACGGAACCCGTGATCAATTTCCGGGTGCTGAAGAGCCGCCAGCTCGCCACCGGCGTCACGATGGCGATGCTGCTTGGCTTCGCGCTCTTCGGTTCGGTGTTCGTGCTGCCGGTGTTCCTGCAGGGACTGCACGGGTTCACCGCGAACCAGACGGGGCTCGTGATCCTGCCGGGCGCGATCGCGTCGGCCATGACGATGGCCGTGCTCGGCCGGTTCGCGTCGAGGATCGACGCGCGTCCGCTGGTCGCCGCCGGCGTGCTCGGTTTCCTGTGGTGCATGTGGAGTCTCTCGCGGCTCACGATCGACGCCGGCGCGGGCGACCTGTTCTGGCCGCTGATCGTCCGGGGCATCTCGCTCGGCATCATCTTCATTCCGCTGACGAACGCGTCGATGGCGGAGCTGAAGCCGTGGGAGATTCCGCAGGGCATGGGCATGTTCAACCTCACGCGACAGCTGGGCGGCTCGCTGGGCATAGCGATCGTGGCGACGTTGCTCTCGCGCTTCACGTTCCAGGCCAAGAGCCAGCTGACCCAGCACCTCGTGACGATCGGAACGGACGCGCAGGCCCGGCTCGATCTCATCAGCAACGGCATGGTCGCGCGGGGAATGAACCCCGCGGTGGCACACCAGCAGGCGCTGATGGTCATGGACCGGATGGTGACTGCCCAGGCGAGTGTCCTCGCGTTCTCGAGGATCTACCTGATCAGCGGCGCGGCCCTCTGCTGCGCCATTCCCCTGATGCTGTTCTGGCGCCACGGCAAGAGCCGGGCAACGGTTCAAGCACATTAGCGCTTGAGGTGGTAATTTCCCCGGGGATGGGAATCCACCCGCACGAACACACGTCCGGAGGACGCACCGCAATGCGCACACGTATTCTCGCGGCCGCACTGGCCGCCTGCATTCCTGCCGCCGTTTTTGCGCAGGGCAAAGGCGCGAGGTCGAGTGATACCGCTTCGAGTTCGTCGTCGAGGGCTTCCTACGCGCCGTCCAGCGCGAGGTCTCCGACGTCGCACGACCTCGCCGACCTGAACCCCGCCGCGCTGCTCATCAGCAAGCGGAAGAAAGTCCCGCTTGCCGATTCGACCGTCGCACAGCTCAAGGCAGTCGAGAAGAAGATCAACGACCGGAACGTACAGTTTTTTGCGACGTACGACTCGGTTCGAAAGTGGACGATGCCGATCGGCGACAATTCCACGACGCAAGGCCATGGCCTTCGCGGCGGCGTCGCCGACTCGAAGCTCACGGCGCCCGCGATCTCCCCGGCAGAGCAGGCCAAGATGCAGTCGTCCATGCGCGACCTTCGCGCCCTCATGGCCGACTATCGCGAGCGCCGCAAGCCGGACGTGACGGACGCGCTGGGCGTGATTCCGGACGCACAGAAGAAGGCCGCCACCGACCTGCTCGCCCAGCAGGACGGCGATCTCGAGAAGCTCATCGGCGGGAGACCGTAGCGTCACCGCCGGCGCCCCGCTCCCCGCTCGCGAAGCCGCCCTCGCTCTGATGCAGGAGTGGACGGCGGGCGACTCGCTCCGCAAGCACATGCTCGCGGTGGAGGGTGCGATGCGTGCATACGCGGCGCACTTCAATGAAGACGTCGAGCGCTGGGGCCTCGCGGGGCTCATGCACGACTTCGATTACGAGCGTTTCCCGAACGCCGCGCATGCCGCCGACGCCGAGCATCCGGCCGAAGGCGTACGCGTGCTGCGCTCAGCGGGCTACCCTGAGGACGTGCTCCAAGCCATTCTCGGCCACGCGGACTATACGGGTGTGGCCCGCGACACCCTGATGTCGAAAACATTGTATGCGGTGGACGAGCTGGCGGGGCTGTGCACCGCGTGCGCGCTGGTGCGGCCGTCGCGCAGCGTGAACGATCTCGAGCCGTCATCTGTCAGAAAGAAGATGAAGGACAAGGCCTTCGCTCGCGGCGTGAACCGCGACGACGTCCTCCGCGGCGCTGCGGAGCTTGGCGTCGAACTCGACGCGCACATCGCGCTCGTGATCCGCGCCATGCGGGAACGCGCGGACCTGCTGGGGCTGGGCGGCAGCGCCGCCTCGTGATGCCGGTTACCCGCCGGCCACCAACGTTCGCACCAGCGTTCGCACCAACGTTCGGATCCAGCGCCCCGTATTTGGAGTGTGAAACGTGAGGCGATCGAATGACCGTGCCTGCGCGAGCGGAACGGTCACTGGGCCTGCTGCCGGCGACGGCACGCGTCGTGGCTGAACGTCCGGCCGACGAACGCGCGCTGGTGCTCGCCGCGCAGCGCGGGGAACGCGAGGCGTTTTCCGAGCTGGTGCGCACGCATGAACGGCGTGCATACGCGGTGGCGCGGGCAATCGTCGTCAATCACGAGGACGCGGAAGACGCCGTGCAGGAAGCGTTCCTGCATGCGTACCGCGCCCTTCACCGGTTCCTGCCGGACCAGGCGTTCGGCGCGTGGCTGCACCGGATCGTCGCCAACGCGGCGCTCGACATCACGCGCCGCCGCAAGGTTCGCGATGCGGACGAGTTGCCGGAGAGCGTGGCGTCGCCGTTCCGCGATCCGGCGGAGGCGAGCGAACTCCGCCGCCGGCTGCAGGAAGCGCTGGATACGCTGCCCGCGCGGCAGCGCGCGGTGATCGTGTTGCACGACGTGGAAGGGTTCAAGCACTCGGAGATCGGCGTGACGCTCGGAATTCCCGAGGGGACCGCGCGATCGGATTTGCACTACGCGCGATCGCATCTGCGCGAAGTGCTCGGCTCAGTACGGAGCGAACTATGACGACGGAATACCGCGGACCTGAATTGGTTCGAGATGACGACCTCACGCGCGAACTGCGCTCGATCTATGCGGCGCCCTCGGACGCATCCTGGTGGGCCGGCCTCGAGCAGCGCATCAACGCGCGTCTCGACGCGGCGGATGAATGGTGGACGGTGCCTGAACGCTGGCTGCGCGTGGGCCTCGTCGCGGCCGGTTTCGCCGTGATCGTCGCCGGCGCGCTGATCATGCGCGCGCAGTCGCAGGTCACACGCATGGCGTACGAGACGGTCGTGGACCCGGCGACCATCGACATTCTCGAGGTGGCCGAGCGCGGGAAGCTCACGGAGCAGCAGGCCACGCTGCGCGTCCTCACCGGCCGCTGACACCGCCTTCGCCATGACACGCACGAAGAGCATCGCGCTCGCGTTCTATCTCGGCGCCGCCCTCGCCGGCGCCGCGATCGGCGTGTCCGTGGACCGCCTGGCGGTTCGCGCGCAGCCGCGCTGGTACGACCGGCGCGAGATGCGGACGCGGGTCTTCGACGAGCTGCACCTGACGCAGGCACAGCGCGACTCGGCGAACCTTATTTTCGACGAGCGCAATCGCAGGGACTCGACTCTCATGGCACCGGTCCGTCCTGCGACGGACTCGGTCAACGCTCAGGCTCGCCAGCGCTTCTCGCAGCTCCTCACGCCCGAGCAGAAATCCATTTACGACCATATGCAGCGCGACAACGCGCCGCGCACGGAGAAGAAATGAAGTCCTGGTTCATTCGCGGTGCCCTCGCGCTCGCCATCGTGCCCGCCCTCGCCGCGGCGCAGACGGGCGCCGACAACGCGCGGCCGATCACGATCGACGACGCCGTCCGACTCGCGGTGCAGTACTCGCCGGCCACCGTCGCGTCGCGCAACAGCGAGCGCAGCGGTGAGGCCGGGGTGACGTTCGCCAAGTCGCAGTTCCTGCCCAGCCTCACGGCGACCTACTCGGCCAACAACCAGGGCGGCACGCAGTTCATTCAGGGCGTGCCCGTTCCGATCTCCGGACTGCCGTGGACATACCAGCGCGGGCTCAGCGCCGGCGTTACGGTGTTCGACGGCGGCCGCAACTGGTACAACTACAAGGCAGCGGGCGCTTCACTCGACGCCGCTGTCGCCTCGGATGTTTCGCAGCGCTACGCGGTGGCACTGAGCGTAAAAGTGCAGTACTACGCGATTCTCGCCGCGCGCGAGCAGGAATCGGCGGCGCGCCGCCAGCTCGAGGAAGCGCAGCAGTCGCTCCAGGTCGCGTCGGCCAAGATGCAGGCCGGCGCCGCAACGCGCGCGGACTCGCTCACCGCCGCTCTCTCGGTGGGCACCGCGCAGCTCGCGATCCTCAACGCGCAGAACCTGCTGCTCAACGCGAACGCCGCTCTCACGCGACTCGTGGCGTCGCCGGTTATGGTCACGGCGGTCGCGGCGGACACGTCCGACATCGGCCGCGTGGACATCGACGAGGGCTCGCTCACGAAGATGGCGCTCGAGGGTCCCGCCGTGCGTGCAGCGGCCGCGTTGTTCGCGGTAAGCCACGCCGTGCACCAGTCCGCGACCACGCCCTACATCCCGTCGCTCACGGCGAGCGGCCGGTACGGGCAGAACCCCAAGGCCACGCAGGGATTCCTGTTCGGCGGCGGTCCGACGTCGACGAGCACGAGCTTCGGAATCAACATCTCGTACCCGATCTTCAACAACTATTCACGCGAACAGACGCTCATCCTCGCGCGCATCGGCGAAGACAACGCCGAGGCGAACCTGCGCGACGCAAAGTTCCTCGCGCAGCAGAACCTCACGACCTACCTCGTGAATTACAACACGGCGCAGCAGACCATCGCACTGCAGCTCCTGCAGATCCAGTCGGCCACCGAGAATCTCCGCGTGCAAACGCAGCGCTACAACATCGGAACCGCGCTGCAGGTCGACGTCACCACGGCCCAGGCCGCGCTCGACCTCGCCCGTTTCAACCTGATCCAGGCGCGCCTCAACGCGCGCATCGCGAAAGCCAATATCGAGGCCCTCATCGGCCGCGACCTCAGGTAGCGCGCCCGCATCTCGCATTCCTTTTCTGCATTCCGCATCTAAGCCGAGTCTCCATCCGGAGTTTGCTGTGAACCGCAATATCCTGTACCTCGCACTCATCGCCGCTGTCGGCTGCTCGTCGTCCGCCACGAAGGCGGTGCCGATCCAGACCGCCACCATCCAGCGCCGCGACATCATCGTGACCGCGGAGGCCACGGGCGTCATCGAGCCGATCAACGTTGTCGAGGTGAAGTCGAAGACGGCGTCGGGTCAGGTGACCGAGATGCCGATCGACATCGGCTACTTCGTGAAGCCGGGCGACCTGATCGTGCAGATCGACACCACCATCCTGCACCAGCAGTTCGTGCAGGCCACGGCGGACTTCACGTCGGCCGACGCTAACCTCAAGGTGTCCGATGCCCAGCTGAAGCGTCAGCAGGTCCTCTACGGACAGCACATCATCACGATGGACGTGCTCGAGGCCGCGCAGACGCAGTTTGCGAGCGCGACCGCGCTCTTCACGAACAAGCGCGCGAACCTCGACCTCGCCAAGCAGGCGCTCGTCGACGCGAAGGTTACGGCGACGGTGGTCGGCACGATCCTCACGAAGCCCGTGTCGATCGGCCAGGTCATCCAGGCCGGCGGCACCTCAGTGAGCGGCGGCACGGTGATCGCGACGATGGCCGACCTCACGAAGGTCCGCTCTCGCGCGCTCGTGGCCGAGACGGATATCGGCATGGTGAAGCCCGGGCAGGACGTGAACGTGACGATCGATGCCTTCCCCGACCATCCGTTCCTCGGAAAGGTCGACCACATCGAGCCGCAGGCGACGGTACAGCAGAACGTCACGATGTTCGCGACGCTCGTCTCGCTCAACAACAGCGAAGGTCTGCTGCATCCCGGCATGAACGGCGAGGTCTCGATCATCGCCGACACGCGTCTCGACGCCATCGCGGTGCCGAACGACGCGATCCGCTCGCCGCGTGAAGCTGCGCAGGCGGCGGTGCTCCTCGGACTCAACCCCGACTCGGTCAAGGCGCAGATGCGCGGCCCGGGTGGCGGTGGCGGAGGCCAAGGCGGTGGCCAGGGACGCGGCGGACGCGGTGGCTCGGGCGGTCCCGGTCGGCAGGTTCAGATCAGCAACGGCGAGCTCGCGCTTCCTTTGCAGGGCGGCGGTCAGGGCGGCGGCATGCGCGGCGGACGCGGCCCGCAGGTCCAGGTCACCGACGCCGATTGCAAAAAGGTCGATGCCGCGATGAAGAAGAAGCCGGTCGTGGCAAAAAAGATCGAGGACATGCGCTCGAAGATGCGCGACGCGACGGATCGCCAAAAAGCGATGGACGACATGAAGGCCGCTTACGCGGAACTCGGCGTCGACATGCAGGTCTCCGGCGCGTGCGCACGCAGGGCCCGCAGCGGTAATGCCGGCGGCGCGGCGGGAGCAGGTGGAGCTCGCACGGGCCGCGGCGGAATGGGTGGCGGCGCCGGCGCAGCGGGTGCGGGCGGCGGCGCAGGCGGCGGACAGGGCGGCGGCTTCGGCCAGCAGGGCAACAGCCGCACGCGCCCGCGCACGGGCCTCGTGTTCATCCAGCGCGGCGCGACATGGGAAGCCAAGACGGTCCGCCTCGGCGTCGCGAACTACGACTACACCGAAGTGCTCGACGACGGCCTGAAGGAAGGGGACAAGGTCGCGATGCTCAGCGCCGCGGCACTGCAGGCCACGCGCCAGGCCCAGAACGACAGGATGAAGGCCGGTGCGAGCCCGCTGGGCGGCAGCGCGCCGGCTGGTGGTGGCCGCGGACCGGGCGGCGGCAGGGGGAACTAGTTCCATGCTGATCGCGGAAACCATCCGCGTCGCGCTCGGCGCACTCCGCGCGAACAAACTGCGGTCGCTGCTGACGATGCTCGGCATCGTCATCGGCGTCGCGGCGGTGATCGCGGTGGTCGCACTCGGACGAGGCGCACAGAAACAGGTGAACGACCGCATCGCGGCGCTCGGCACGACACTGCTGACGATCAATGCGGGACAGGCGCGAACGGCCGGCATCCAGGTCGGCTCCGGCACGGCGAGGCTCACGATGGACGACGCGGACGCGCTCAAGAACCGCGGCGAGAAGATCCTCGCGGTCCAGCCGGAGATGTCGGGCAACTTGCAGGTCGCGTACCTCAACAAGAACACGAACACGTCGATCGTCGGCGTCACTTCGAACTATCCCGAGGTGCGCAAGTACGAGATGGAAGTCGGGCGCTTCTTCACGAACACCGAGGACCTCACGCGCCAGCGCACGGCGGTCGTCGGCCACACCGTGCTCGACAACCTGAACGTCGAGGCGCCCGAGGCGATTCTCGGCGAAGGCATTCGCATTCGCAGCATCCAGTTCACGGTGGTCGGCGTGTTCAAGTCGAAGGGACAAACGAGTTCGTTCGCCAACCCCGACGACCAGATCTTCATTCCGATCAACACCGCGCGATTCCGCGTGCTCGGCAACAATCGCGTCCGCTCGATCAGCGTGCTCGCGCCGTCGGAAGACGAGATTCCGGAATCGATGGCCGAGATCGAGAAGATCCTGCGCCGCGAGCACCACCTTCGCGTGGGACAGGTCGACGACTTCCAGATTCGCAACGCGTCGGACTTCCTCGCGACTCTCGGTGAGACCACGCAGGTGTTCAGTCTCCTGCTTGCCGGCATCGCCGCGGTGTCGCTGCTCGTCGGCGGCATCGGCATCATGAACATCATGCTCGTGTCGGTCACGGAGCGCACGCGCGAGATCGGCATTCGCAAGGCGCTCGGTGCGACGAAGCTCAACATCCTCTTCCAGTTCCTGATCGAGGCCGTCGTGCTCTGCCTGCTCGGCGGCACTATCGGCATCATGGTCGGAGCCGGCGGAGCCGTGCTGTTCCACCGCCTCGCGGGCTGGAACACCGAGGTTGGTATTTCGTCCGTCGTCGTCGCGTTCGCTTTCTCGGCGTTCGTCGGCGTGGTGTTCGGCGTCTACCCGGCTCGCCGGGCGGCCGGGCTCGACCCGATCACGGCGCTCAGGTACGAGTAGGCCGCGCACCGCTTCAGCCGCGGCGGTGCGCCCGATGGCGCGCTGCTGCGGCTGAAGCGTTTAAGGTGTGCGCGTTACGGCCGGATTCTGGAGTGAGGCACCGGCGCATTGATCTCTCTTCCCCCCGTCGTGCGCGCCACGCGAACGCCGCCGGTGCCAAATGGGACAGTTTATGTCACCACTGCACATTTGACTGTCGTTTTGCCCGATTCTTCAACGCGCGAATGGATCTTGCGCTATCGACCATTTGAAAGTACGATATATCGAACGTAATATCACAGTTATATCGAACTTGGAGGATTTAGCATGTTTCATCGTCACTGCGGGCCCCGCGATCGCGAGGGTGCCGGGCGCGGATGGGATTGGCGCGCTGACCCGAACTTCGGCGCGTTCTTTTTCGGAGGCGGCCACAGGCGCGGCGGTCCGTGGCGCGGCGGTCGCATGTTCGAGCAGGGTGGCCTGAAGTTCGTGATCCTTCGCATGCTCGACGAGAAACCGCGGCACGGGTACGAGATCATCAAGGAACTGGAGGAGCGCTCCGGCGGCCGCTACACGCCGAGCCCGGGCACGGTCTACCCGACGCTCACGATGCTCGAGGACATGGGCTTCGCGAGCGCCACGGTCGAGGAAGGCGGCAAGAAGGTCTACTCGATCACCGACGCCGGACGGCAGCACCTCGCCGAGAACAAGGGCACCGTCGACGAGGTCATCGACAGGCTCACCCAGGTCGGCGCCTCGATCTTCGGTGAACAGATGCGCCCGGCGCACGAAGCGATGGCGGTGCTCGGGAGGACGTACATGCACATTACGATGCATCGCACGGCCGACCCGGCCTATGTGACGAAAGTGGTGGAAATTCTCAAGCGCGCATCGGCCGACCTGGAAACGCTCGTCGCGGCGAAATAGCCCAGCGGGTAACCAGGCGCTAGGTTCGATGACGGGTCGCGGACAATCCGCGACCCGTCTTTCGTAGACCATGCCGTCCGACCCAACGAGTCCACTCGGTTCCAACGACGCAGAGCTGACGCCGCAGATGGGCGTTACGGCGGTGCGTCCCATTCCGCCGGAACGTCCGACGGTGGAGGCGAACCCCACCGGGCGGCGGCTCGCAGTCTTGTCGATTACGGCGCTCGGCGTCGTGTACGGCGACATCGGCACGAGCCCGCTCTATGCGTTGCGCGAGTGCTTCAAGCCGGAGTACGGCATCTCGGCCACGCCGGCCAACGTCTTCGGCGTGCTCTCCCTCATCGTCTGGTCGCTCACGCTCGTCGTGAGCGTGAAATACATCGTCTACGTGATGCGCGCCGACAATCATGGCGAAGGCGGGATTCTCGCGATGCTGGCGCTGATCATCGGGAAGACGACCGTGCACAAGCAGCGGCGGGCGGTGCTCGTGGCGCTCGGACTCGTCGGCGCGGCGCTGCTGTACGGCGACGGCGTCATCACGCCGGCGATCACGGTACTTGGCGCGATGGAAGGTCTCGACGTTGTTTCGGCGACCTTCCGCCACCTCGTCGTCCCTCTGACACTCGTGGTGCTGGTGGGGCTCTTTCTCTTTCAGCGGCTGGGAACGGCCAAGGTGGGCGCGATATTCGGCCCGATCATGGTCGTCTGGTTTCTGGCCATCGCCGCCCTCGGCACGAATGAGGTCCTTCGCGCTCCGGGCATCCTGCTCGCGATCAACCCCGTGTACGCGGTACGGTTCTTCATCGAGCGCGGCGACGCGGCCTTCGTGCTGCTCGGCGCAGTGGTGTTGGCAGTGACGGGTGCCGAGGCGCTTTATGCGGACATGGGCCATTTCGGCAAGAAGCCGATCCGGCTCGCCTGGTTCTGGCTCGTGTTTCCCTCCCTCCTGCTCAATTACTTCGGCCAGGGCGCGCTCGTGCTGCGCGACCCGGCGGCGGCGGCGAACCCGTTCTATCTCCTCGCACCCAGGGTGATGCTCTATCCGCTCATCGCCCTGGCGACGGTGGCCGCCGTCATCGCCAGCCAGGCACTGATCTCCGGAGCCTTCTCCCTTACGCAGCAGTGCGTGCAGCTGGGGTACAGCCCGCGGGTCACGATCGTGCACACTTCAGCACGCGAAGCAGGCCAGATCTACATCCCCGAGGTCAACAGTGCGCTGATGGTCAGCTGCCTCCTCGTGGTGATCGGCTTCGGCAGCTCCACTGCATTGGGAGCGGCCTACGGCATCGCGGTCACTGGAACGATGGCAATCACCACGGTGCTGTTCGTGGTGGTGGCCGCGAGTCGCTGGCACTGGCCGCGGTGGCGGGCCCTGTCACTCGCCGCCGCGTTTCTTGCCGTCGATCTGGCTTTTCTCGGGGCGAACGCGCTCAAGGTCGGGCACGGTGGATGGGTGCCGCTCGCCATCGCGATCGGGCTTTTCACGATGATGACCACGTGGAAGCGGGGCCGCGAGATTCTTCGCGAGCGCCTCACCGATATCTCGATACCGCTCGACACGTTCCTGACGAGCCTCAGCCACAGCGCGATTCCGCGCGTCCCGGGCACCGCGGTGTTCATGACTTCGGACGCGGGCGGCGTGCCCGTGGTGCTGCTGCACCATCTCAAGCACAACAAGGTGCTTCACGAGAGGGTGATCCTGCTCTCGGTCCAGACCACCGGGATTCCCGAAGTGAAGAACACCGACCGGCTGACGCTGCACAGGCTCGAGCACGGGTTCTTGCGCGTGGTGGTGCGCTACGGCTTCATGGAATCGCCCGACGTGAAGGAAGTGATGGAACTGCTCCGGCGGCAGGGAGTACGCTCACGCCCGCTCGACACCAGCTACTATCTCGGCCGAGAGCTGCTCATTCCCAAACGCAAGGCGTGGAAGCGGAGCGGGCTCTCCATGAACATCTGGCGCAAGCGCCTGTTCGCCGTGATGGCCAAGAACAGCCGCAGCGCGGCGGAATTCTTTCAGTTGCCGCCAAACAGGGTCATCGAACTCGGAACGCAAATCGAGTTCTGAGCGCCCGGACCGGCCGTTCACGCCGCGGCCGTGTCAGATGATGACCCCGCGGCCGAGGCGTGCGCGGATCAGCGGCATCTCGATCCGCAGGCGGTCCATTTCCTTCCGCACCTGATCCATCGCCTGCGGCAGTTCGCGGTCGAGTCCATCGAAAAACCGCGGCAGCTCGCGATCGAGTTCGGCGCGGACGCGCGGTCCGATGTCACGCAGTGATTCGCGCAAGCCGTCGAGGTTCACCTCCGTGTCTCCGTCACCGCCGAACACCCGGATCCTCGCGCGCGGCACCATGGGGGACATCGGCGCCATGGGGGACATCGGCGCCATGGGGGACATCGGCGCCATTGGACTCATCGGCGGCATTGCCGGCATCGGCACTCGCGGCCTCATGATGAACGACGAGCCGTCACCCGTCGAGAAGCTGAATCCGTTCGTGCGCTCGAGATCCTTCGCGCGGCCGAGCGTGACTTTCACGTTGCGCGCGCGGCCACCTTCGACGACCGAGAGGTCAACCGTCTGTCCCGGTTTGAGCTTCGCGATCTCGCGCTGCAGGCGCGCAACCCGCGCGTTCGCGACCGACCAGTCGCCGGTGTCTTCCTTCGGCACGCGGAGATCCACGCCATTGACGCTCGCAATCCGGTTGCCCTCGGTGATGCCGGCCTTCTCGGCCGGTCCGTTCTCGCTCACGCCCGAAACGAACACGCCGAGCGTGTCGCGCTTGCTGCCGCTCGATCCGAGCGAGATGCCGAGCGCCGGGCGATCCTCCGCGTCCTGGCGCGTCATCCGCTCCGGAGTGAGATCGTTGGCGGCCACGGTCTTCACTTTCACCGTCTTGTAGCGGCTTCCGTTCCACACTTCCAGCGTCGCCTCGTCACCCGCCTTCAGCTTCCGCATCTCGCGAACGAGCCGGTTGGTCATGGTGCCGAACATGTCGGATTCACCGGCGTCTTCGCGAGCGAGCTTGAGGCTCACGCCGTTTATGGCGGCGATGCGGTTCCCTTCCTCGAGTCCCGCCTTTTCTGCGGGACTGCCTGGCGTGATCGACTCGATGAGGAGGCCGAGCGTGTCGCGCTTGCCGCTCGAGCCGGTGGCGATGCCGAGCATCGCGCGGTCGCCGTCGTCCGACCGGTTCGACATGAGGATGCGGGCGCGCGGCGCGACCGTTACGGATTGCCGGGCCTCGGCCATCGGGGCGGTGGCGGCAAGCAGGAGCATCGGGAGGATAAGACGGCGCATGTGAACCTCGGTGTTGGTGCTGGTTCGGTCTTCGGTCTTCGGTCCTCGGTCTTCGGTCATCCGTCTTTACGACACGGACCCCGTTCCAAAGGGTTGCCTCTGTAGGCGCCGCGGTCGTTTTCGGCCATATTCCCCTGCATGACTGCGATAGCCGGCAAGCCCGACCTGCACACTTTCACGCATCACTGGCAGGATGAAGCCGATGCGGCATACCTCTACCGCGTTCTCGCGTCGGTGGAACCGGATGCGGTGAAGCGCGACGTGTACCAGCGTCTCGCGGAGGTGGAGGACCGCCACACGGTCATCTGGGAAGCGGTCATCACGAAGAACGGCGGGCGCGTCGGCAAGTTCCGGCCGGCAGGGCGCACGCGCCTGCTCGCGTGGCTCGGCCGGAGATTCGGCCCGGGATTCCTCCTGCCGATGCTGATTGCCGAAGAAGGGCGCGAGGTGAAGAGCTACCTCGACCTTCATCGCGAGACGCCGAAGGGCGCCGCGGGCGGCGACGAAGCGCTGTTGCTCGCGCGGGAGTCGAAGGAGCACGCCAATACGATCTCGGGACTCGCGGGCCGCGAGGGGGAGCCTTGGCATGCGACGGCATCCGGAGGGCTGCTGCGCAATGTCATCTACGGGTTCAACGACGGCCTCACGGCGAATTTCGGATTGGTCGCAGGCGTCATCGGCGCGGCGACGCTCGCGCCGGATCACGCGATCATCGTGGCTGGGGTCGCGGGCCTGATTGCCGACTCGCTTTCCATGGGAGCCAGTGGGTACCTCGCAGCCAAGAGCGAGCAGGAGGTGTACGCGCACGAGATCGCGATGGAGAAGGACGAGATCGCGCTCATGCCGGAGGTCGAGCGTGACGAGCTCGCGCTGATTTACGAAGCGAAGGGGATGCATCGCGACGCTGCGCACGCGCTCGCGACCGAGGTGATGGCGGATCCCGAGCGCATGCTCAAGGAGCAGGTGCAGGAGGAGCTGAAGATCGGCGGACATGAAGAGTCGCCGCTTCGGGAGGGGTGGATCACGGGCACGGCGACGGCGGTGGGCGCGCTCATTCCCGTGTGGCCGTTCTTCGTGTGGCACGGCACGACGGCGATCTGGCTGTCGTTCAGCCTGGCGATGGCGAGTCACTTCCTCGTTGGCGCCGCGCGCAGCGTGTTCACCGGGCGGAGTGTGTTCCGCTCCGGGCTCGACATGTTCGTCGTCGGCGTCGGAGTTGCCGCCGTGGGATACTTCGTGGGCGAGTGGATCGCGCGGCTTATCGTGTAGCCACTATGAAGAGGGGGGAGGGGCGAGACGAATGCGGGATGCGGAATCTCGACCCGATGCAGAATGCAGAAGAGGAATGCGGGATGCGGACTGGAGATGAGATGTGAGCTTGGATGCGGGTGCATGAAACGATGAAGGGCGCGGCCTCGGCAGGTCGCGCCCTTCTCATTTCTCCCCACTAACTCGCCGCTCCCCTCTCCACCCCTCATCCCGCATTCCTCTTCTGCATTCTGCATCGGGTCGAGATTCCGTGTCCCGTATCCATCTCATCGCTCTTCTCTATTTTCTCTCGAGATCGCGAATCCAAATGTTCCGGAACCGCACCGGATGCTCATGATCCTGCAGTCCGATCGGCAGGCGATCGGGCCCCGCCTCGTACGGAGGCCGTCTCATGTTCGCCGTCGGCCCGACCGGCTCGACGTCGTCCTGCACGAGCACGCCGTTGTGCAGAATGGTGAAGCGCGCGGGCTTCAGCAATTTCCCGGCGGCGTCGAAGCGCGGCCGGTGAAACACGATGTCGTAGCTCTGCCACTCGCCCGGCTTGCGGCTCACGTTCACGAGCGGCGGGTACTGGCCGTAGATGGACGCGGCCTGACCGTCGGCGTAGGTGACGTTGTGGTACGAGTCGAGCACCTGCACTTCGAATTTCCCCATGAGAAAGACGCCGCTGTTGCCGCGGTCCTGGTCCTTCCCGTGCGCCGGAGTGGGCGACATCCATTCCACATGGAGCTGCGCGTCGCCGTATCCGTCACGGGTCTGGATTCCGCCGGTTCCCGGCGCGACTTCCATGGCGCCGCCCGCGATGAGCTTCCACTTCGCGGGCCCGCCCTTTCCGTCTTCCCACCTGGCGAGGCTGGTGCCGTCGAAGAGCACGATCGCGTCGGCGGGCGGCGGTACCGGCAGCGCCGGCGCACCCGGCGTCACCACCGTCGGCAGCGGCCGCTCGCGGGAATGCTGCGGCCAGTCGCCCATACTCTGCTGCGAGAACGCGGCAGACGAGCATGCCACACTCGCGATCAACACGGCGCGGATCTTGATGTTTGTCTTCATCGCACGCTCCTATCGCGCACTGGGTGACAGGAACGCGAGCACGTCGGCTGCCGTGCGCGCCGGATCCTCCTCCTGCGGCACGTGTCCGAGTCCGGGGTATATGATCACGCGACTCCCTGAAATATCACGACCGAATCGCGCCGCGTTCTCCGGCGGAATCAACCGGTCGCGATCGCCCCAGAGCACGAGCGTCGGCAGGCGCAGATCGCGGAGGTGCAGCGTGTCGGCGCCCGGGCGCGACTGCGCGAAACGCAGCGGCAGCGACGCGCGATTCCCCGTGCGCAATGTGAGGTCATAGTACCGGTCCACGAGGGCGTCGGTGACGCGGGCGGGATCGCCGTACACATTCCGCACGCTCGAGCGCACGACGGCGCGAGGGAGAATGCGGGTCATCATCCACGACAGCCACGGCGTACGGGCCATGCGGAAGCCGATGGGCACGGACGTCGACGATGCGGGATAGCCCGCCGCATCCACGAGCACGAGTCGGCTCACACGTTCCGGCGCTGCGGCGGCCACGTGCCACGCGATCTCCCCGCCCAGGGAGTTGCCGGCAATGCTGAATCGCCGAACGCCCAAGGTGTCGAGCACGTGCAGCGTGAACTGCACATAGGCCTCGATCGAGTAGTCGTTGTTCGCGGACGGTCCCGTCAGCCCGAAACCCGGCAGATCCATCCGAATGACCCGGTGCTCGCCGCGCAGGGCGCGCGCCCATCCCTCCCACGTGTGCAGGCTGGCCGACGTGCCGTGCAGCAGCACAATCGGGATGGAATCGGTGCGCGGCCCTTCATCGCGAAGGTGCACCGCCATCCCGCCGAACGCGATGAACTGCGACGGAGGCTGCGCCCAGCGTACCACCAGCGCCGAAACGGTCTTGTCGGGTGCCCACACGGCGGCCAGCGCGAGCAGCAGGAGCGCGACCGGCGTCAAGCCGATGATGACCCAGCGGGTGCGACGTGTCACTTATAACACCACGTTTAGCAGGCGTTTCGGCACGAAGATCACTTTCTTCGGCGTGCCGGTGATGAACTTCGCGATGCCGGCGTCGGCCATCACCGCCGCGAGGACTTCGGCCTCGCCGGCCTCGGGCGACACCACCACGGTCCCGCGAGTCTTGCCGCCGACCTGCACCGCGATCGTCACCGTGTCCTGCGTCGCCAGAGCGGCGTCGAACGCGGGCCAGCCGGAATCGAACACGCTCCTGGTGTGCCCGAGCATTTCCCAGAGTTCCTCGGCGAGATGCGGCGCGAATGGCGCGACGAGCTGCACCATCGGCTCCACCTCGGCGCGATGCGCCACGCGCTCGCCGCGCCGCACCACGTTGAGGCATTCCATCATCGCGGCGATCGACGTGTTGTACGAGAGCTTCGGAATGTCCTCGCCGACCTTTCGAATCGTCTGGTGCAGCTTGCGCATGACGTCGCGATCCGGCTCGCCGTTGGTGTGCGAGTCGCGCGCGGAAATCCAAAGCCGCGTGAGAAAGCTCTTCACGCCGCTGATTCCCGCGTCGCGGAAATCGCCGCCCTCTTCGAACGGTCCGAGGAACATCAGGTACGTGCGGAACGTGTCCGCGCCCCAGCCATCGAAATAGTCGTCCGGGTTTACCACGTTGCCCTTCGACTTCGACATCTTCGCGCCGTCGCGAATGATCATGCCGTGCGCGCGGAATTTCGTGAACGGTTCGTCGAACTCGAGATAGCCCGCGTCGTGCAGCACCATCGTGAGGAAGCGCGAGTACAGCAGGTGCAGCACGGCGTGCTCGTTGCCGCCGATGTACGAATTCACGGGGAGCCACTTCTTCGTGGTGGCGGCGTCGAAGGCGACGTCGTCGCGGCCCACGCTCGGATAGCGGAGGAAATACCATCCGCTGTCGAGGAAGGTGTCGCTCACGTCGGTCTCCCGGCGGGCGGGCTTGCCGCACGCCGGGCACGGAACGCGATACCACTCCTCGTGGCGCGCGAGCGGCGATACGCCGGAATCGTCCGGCTTGAAGTCGGGAATGTTCGGGAGCAGCACCGGCAGATCCTTCTCCGGCACCGGCACCGTTCCGCACGCGTCGCAGTAGATCACCGGAATCGGCGGTCCCCAATACCGCTGGCGCGAGATGCACCAATCGTGGAGGCGGTAGTTCACCACGCCCTTCGCCGCGTGCTTCGACTCGAGCCAGTCGGTGACCAGGCCCTTCGCCTCGCCCACCGGGATCCCGTTGAACTGCTCGCTGTTGCAGAGGCGGCCGTCGCCGTCGTCGACGAACGCCTCGCGGAGCGGCGTGCGGGAGTTCTCCCCGGGGCCCACCACAACGCGCTCGATCGGAAGGGCGAACTTCGTCGCAAACTCGAAATCGCGTTCGTCGTGACCGGGCACGGCCATGATCGCGCCCGTGCCGTACTCCATGAGCACGTAGTCCGCGGTCCACACCGGCATCATCTCTCCGGTCGCGGGATTCACGGTGTACGATCCCGTGAAGACGCCGGTCTTCTCCTTGTTCGTCTTCCGCGCGATGAGGTCCTGCCGCGACGTGCGCGCGCGGTACTCCGACACCGCCGCGCGCTGCTCGAACGAGGTGATCGCGTCGAGGAGCGGATGTTCGGGGGCGACGACGACGTAGGTGGCGCCGAAGATCGTGTCGGGCCGCGTGGTGAACACGCGGATTTCCTGCGCGCCGCTGCCGACCTCGGCCGTCACGTGCACGGCAGCGCTTCCCGCATCCTCGAGCGGGTTCAGCACCCTGAAGCGGATCTCCGCGCCCTCGCTCCGCCCGATCCACGAGCGCTGCGCGGTCTTGGTGGTGTTCGACCAGTCCAGCGTGTCGAGGTTGGCCAGCAGTCGCTCGGCGTAGTCCGTGATGCGGAAGAACCACTGTTCGAGCAGCCGCTGCTCGACGAGCGCCCCGCACCGCTCGCAGCGCCCGTTCTCGACCTGCTCGTTCGCGAGCACGGTCTTGTCGTTCGGGCACCAGTTCACCGCGGCCTTCTTCTTGAACGCGAGCCCGCGCTCGAGGAGCTTCAGGAACACCCACTGCGTCCACTTGTAGTACGACGGGTGCGTGGTGTCGACCGTGCGCGACCAGTCCACCATGAGGCCGGCGCGCTCGAGCTGGCGCGTGAAGTTGGCGATGTTCGCCGGGATCAGCTCCATCGGGTGCACGCCGAGCTTCAGCGCGTGGTTCTCCGAGTGAATCCCGAACGCGTCAAACCCTATCGGCTGGAAGACGTCCAATCCTTGTAGCCGCTGGAACCGCGCGTAGATATCATTCCCAGTGAACGCGAAGAGATTGCCCACGTGCAGCCCCTCCGCGGAGGGGTACGGGAACATCATCAGCGCGTAGAACGGCCGGCGGGCGCCGGCGATGTCGGTGCGATTGGCGGCGCGTGCCGCCCACCGCTCGCGCCATTTGCGCTCGACGGCGTTGGGATCGTAGCCTGCCGGCTCTACGAAACCCTCCGGCGAGCCCGGGGTGTTTTCCGGAACGGAATCAGTCATCTAATCGGTGGCAGGGATGGGCGAGACGATTCAGAGCAATCTAGCCGCCACGTCGGGACGAACAAGCGCGCAGCGCCTCGCCGAGATGGGTGAGCTGCGGTCGCACGTCATCGACCGCGTCACGACATGGCTCGGCGTGATTTCGGCGCTCGCGTTCATCGCGCTGCTGGCGGTCGGACGGGCGTCCATCGGCCGGATGATTGCCGGCGGAGACGGCTGGCTGCTGCTCGCGCTCGCGGTCTCGCTTGCGGTGCTCTCGGGCACGCTCGTGGTCCTCCTCATCGTCTCGCCGGCGATCGGAAACCAGATGCGCGATCTCGCGGAGGTCGCCGAGGCCGTGGCCGCCGGCAACCTCACGAAGACACCGGACGCCGCGCGCCTGGGCGGCCAGATCGGCCGGCTGGCCCGCGCCATGGTCGCGATGACGCACGAGCTCCGTGACCTGTCGGCCCTGCTCACCTCGAGCTCTGCGGAGACATCGAGCCTCTCGTCGGAGATCACGCACGGCACGGAGCATATGGCGCAGGCCGCGTCGGGAATCGCGGACACGGCGTCACAGCTCAGCGAGCAGGCGCAGGACATGGCCGGGATGATCCTGCACCTCACGGCCGAGGTCGCGCGGCTGAGCGATCACGCCAAAATCGTATCGGCCGGTGCACACGACGGCATCGCGCGCAACGCCGCCCTGCGGGCCCTCGCCTCGGAGAACCACGAGCGCCTCGACGAGAGTGCGCGCCGCCTCGAGCAGCTCGCGAGCGACGTGCGCGAGAGCGCCGGTGCCACCGAGTCGCTCGCGCGCGCCACCGACCAGGTGCGGCAGTTCGTGACGCTGGTGCAGAAGATCGCGCGCCAGTCCAAGCTGCTCGCACTCAACGCCGCGATGGAAGCGGCGCGCGCCGGTGAGCAGGGCGAGGGATTTGCCGTCGTCGCGAACGAAGTGCGCCGGCTCGCGGCGACGACCGCGGAGGCCGCGGAAAACACCGACGCCCTCATGAAGGAGGTGCTCGGCAACATGGAGGCGGCGCGCGAATCGAGCGCCCGCGCCCTCTCGGCGGTGGAGAGCGTGCATACGGCGACGGAGCATGGCAGATCGAGCTTCACCCAGGTCGAGACCGGCGTCGCGGAAGCCGAGTCGTGGACGTCGGCAATCGCGGAATCGGCGAGCGCCGGAAGCGCGCTCGCCGGCGAGATCACCCAGCGGCTCGATTCGCTCACAGCCGGCACGCAATCGTTCGCGAACGCGATGCAGGACGTCGCCGCCGCCAGCGAGGAGCAGAGTGCGAGCACCGAGCAGATCGCCGCGGCCGCAGCGCATCTCACGCTCGCGGCCGAGCGCGTGGCGAAGGCCTCGCGCTCGTTCACGGTCTGACCATGGACGATCCCGGCGCCTTCGACGCCACGCTGCGCGACGCATTCGAGCCCGCGTACATCCTCGAGCGCGAGCTGACGGGCGGCGGCATGAGCCGCGTGTTCCTCGCGACGGAACGCGCGCTCAACCGGAAAGTGGTCATCAAGGTGCTGCCGCCGGAACTCGCGGCCGGCGTGAACCGCGAACGGTTCCGCCGCGAGATTCAGCTCGCGGCTCAGCTGCAGCATCCGCACATCGTGCCGCTGTATTCGGCGGGCGAGCACGGCGACCTGCTGTACTACACGATGCCGTTCATCGAGGGCGAGTCGCTCAAGCAGGCGATCCACGAGCACGGCACGAAGAAGCCCTTCCCACTGCGCGAAGTCGTGCGGATCCTGCACGACGTGTCGGACGCGCTCGCCTACGCGCACGCCCGCGGCGTGATCCACCGCGACATCAAGCCGGGCAACGTGCTGCGCAGCGGATCGCACGCGGTGGTCACCGACTTCGGCGTGGCGAAGGCCATCTCGGCCGCGCTCCCCGCGGTCGGCATGACGACCAGCGGCATGGCGATCGGCACGCCCGCGTACATGGCGCCGGAACAGCTCGCCGGCGATCCGGCCGCGGATCATCGCATCGATATCTATGCGGTCGGACTCCTCGCCTACGAACTCCTCACCGGCGAGGCGCCGTTCAACGAGGCGTCTCCGCAGGCGACGCTCGCCGCGCAAATGACGCGCGATCCGGTGTCGGTGAGCCGCAAGCGGCCCGACGTGCCGCCGGCGCTCGCTGCGCTCGTGATGAAATGTCTCGCAAAGATGCCGGAGCAGCGGCCGCAAAGCGCGCACGAGCTCGTTGTCGAGCTCGACACGATGGCGACCGGTTCCGGCGATTTCGCTCCGTCGCGCAGGCCGGCGAGGCAGTGGGGCGCGGCGCTCGCGGCAGTCGCCGTCATCGCGCTGGCGGTCGCACTCGCCCGCCGCAGCCACTC
Organism: Gemmatimonadaceae bacterium; assembly: GCA_017881585.1. Classification (GTDB taxonomy): domain Bacteria; phylum Gemmatimonadota; class Gemmatimonadetes; order Gemmatimonadales; family Gemmatimonadaceae; genus Fen-1231. The sequence continues at coordinate 34,172 of JADGQS010000016.1, forward strand.
CGGCGCTGCCGCATCACCCGGCACGATCGCCAAGCAACCGCCGGCCGCCCCGGCGGTGGCGCTCACGCACGAGGACTCGCTCTCGATCGCGCGGGCTGTCGAGCGGCGCATGGCCGACCGTTCGGCGGCCACACCCGCAACCGTGAAGATCGACTCCGCGACGATCGCGCTGATTCGCGCCGACGTGGAGAAGGTCATCCTCGATTCGCTCCAGAAACTGCAGCCGCGGGCACCCACCTCGCGGGGCGCGGCACAGTTCGGCGGCCGTGGGGGCCCCGATTTCTCGCGTATGACGCGTGCGCACGTCGACTCGATCTTCGTCGCCAACATGGGACCGCCGCGCCGCGTCGTCGTGGCGGATCCGCGGCCGAATCCGCAACACCCGGAACTCCAGGCCGCCGGCGCGCGGCTGATGGACGCGCTGCGAAGGCGGCTGAGCGCGGTGCCGCGTTTCGCGCTGGCGAACCATGACTCGACCCAGACTGTCCTTCAGCGGACGCGGAATCCCGACGTCGTCATGCGCACGCTCAACTCCGACCTCGCGGCCGCGATTTCTGGCCAGCCCGCCGGGCCGGATTCGGTGCGCTGGATCGTCTCGCTGTTCGACGCGACGTCGCAAGCTCACGTGCAGTTCGACACGCTCGGTCCGCTCCCGCTGAGCTCGACGCCGGCGGTCGCGGACTCCCTCGCACGCCTCATGATGCGCGGCCTGTATCAGATCGAACGCTCGCCGCGCCGCCCTAACTAACCGTTCGCGCTCCCCGGCGCCGCGACGGCGCGAAGGTGCTGTACCGAGCCGGGATCGCCCATCGCGATCAGATGACTCCCCGGCTGCACGCGCGTGGTCGCGGGCGGATTGAACAGGTACTCGCCCTCGGGCGTGCGCACGGCGAGCAGCAGCAGCCCGGCGCCGTACTCGTGCAGTTTCAGCACCGCGACCTCCTGCCCCGCGAGCGAACTACCGGGGGTGACGGGGATGTCCTCGATCCGGAGGTTCCGGTTGGTGTCGCGCAACATCTGATCGAGGAACGTCACGACGCTCGGCCGGATCATCTCGCTCGCCAGGCGCATGCCGCCGATCTGCGCCGGTGACACGACGCCGTCGGCTCCCGCCTGGCGTAGACGCGAGGCCGCCTTGTCGCTCGTCGCACGCGCGACGACGCGCACGTTCGGATTCAGCTGGCGCGCGAGCACCGTGGTCACGAGCGCGTTCTTGTCGTCATCGGTGCAGACGACGATTCCCGCCGCCCGCTGCACACCCGCCTTCGTGAGCATCTCATCGTCCGAACTGTCGCCGTGCAGCACGGCGACTTCGGGGAAGGAGCGCTCGAGTTCGGCGACGTGCTGCTGATTGTGCTCGATGGCCACGCACACGCGGTCCGTGCTCGTGAGCTCGCGGATCACCGACGTGCCGGTCTGACCCGCGCCGCAGACGATGAAATGGCCCTGCATGGCGTCGATTCTCTTCTGCATGCGGCGTCTCCTGAATCCCTGTGTCATGTCGCCTTCGACGATGAAGGCGGTGATCATCGACAGCGTGTACACGGCCGCGGTGGCCCCGAAGATAAGGAGCACTGTGGTGAAAACTGCGCCGGCCACCGATTCGGTCGGCACCACCTCGCGCAGGCCCGTGGTGGTGAGCACGACCGTCGTCATGTAGACGGCGTCGAGCCAGCCGTGCTCCGGCGAGCCGATGATCCGGTACCCGACGACTCCCACAAGGAAGACGCAGAGCAGCATCAGCGCCGCGAACGCGACGCGGCGTTGAAGTCCCCGGAGTTCGTTTTCGTCGCGCTGACTCACTTCGCGCTCACTTCTTCCTGGTGGGATCCTCGGAAGCCTTGAAGAGGTACGCGCACTCCTCGAGGCGCGGCCCCTTCTCGTCGCACACCGCGAACTTCACGCCCTCGTACGCGGCGGCGCCGGCGTAACGGCCGTCCTTGGTCAACGCGTAGAAGGTCAGGCCGAACAGCGGCCGGCCGTTGGGCGCCAGCAGCCGCTTCTCCGAGTGGGCGATCACGCGCTCCATCGTCTTCATGAGTGCCGTCTGCGGATCGAGCCCCTGTCGCATGAACTCCACCGCGAGGAACGCGCCGCACACCATGATGTTCGATTCGCCGCGTCCCGTGGAGCCGGCGGCGCCGACCGAGTTGTCGGTGTACTGCCCCGCACCGATGATGGGTGAGTCGCCGATGCGGCCCGGGATCTTCCAGGATATTCCGCTGGTCGTCGTCACCGAGCTCACGTCACCGGCCGCGTTCACGGCGTCCATGTTGATCGTGCCGTGCGTCCAGTTCACCTCGCCGTCGTAATCCATCCCGGGCTGCTCGGCCTTGTTGCCCTTCGCCGCGTTCCAGCGCAGCCAGTCGGCCTTTGCCTTGGGATCGGTCCACGGCTCGTACCGGCGCGTGGCCTTCCACTTCTCCCAGTCGGCCTTCGACTTTTCCGTGAGGAGATTCTGCTCCTTGAATCCCATGGCGAGCGCGAAGCGCTTGGCGTCCTGGCCGACGAGCATCACGTGGTCGGTGTAGTCCATCACGGCCTTCGCGACGTTCGACGGGGTGGCGATGCCCTCGAGGCACGCGACGGAACCCGCGCGGTTGGTGGGCCCGTGCATGCAGCTCGCATCGAGCTGGACGACGCCCTCGGCGTTCGGGAGCCCGCCGAGCCCCACCGACTGGTCGTTCGGATCGAGTTCCACACAGTTGACGCCCGCGATGATCGCGTCGAGCGTGTCCTCGCCGGCGACGATCTTGTCGTACGCGATCTTGATGCCCATGGGGTGGTCGGTATAGCCGTTCGCCGCGCTGATGACGACGGGCTTCCCCTTGAAGTTCGGCGGCGCGGCGCCGCGCGAGCGTTCGCGCTCTTCGAGCCATTCTTCGGCGCTGATCTGGCGCGGGAGGAAGCCGAGCGCGGCCAGCGTGGCGGACTTCTCGAGGAAGGAGCGGCGGGAATCCATGCGATCACTCCGGGTGCAGAGGAGGGGATTCCAAATTCTATTCTGCGACATCGGGTTGGGATAGACACCGCGCGCCGAAGCCACCGGTCGCCAGGGGCGCCAGCGACAGGAGGCGGGAACGACCATTTCGACGCATATTGCTCTGATTCTCTTTGGACAACCGACTGGACTCGGACAAGGGGAATGGCCACCGGGGATCTCGGCGGGGACTTCAACCATCGGTCTGCATCGCCGGTCAGTGGCCTCACCGTCGGCGCAAAAACATCATGACGACCATCGAGAAGCTCAGCGCCGCGCTGCTGGACCGCTACGAGATCGAACGCGAGATCGGGGCGGGTGGCATGGCCAACGTGTACCTCGCGCGGGACGTCCGGCACGACCGGCAGGTTGCCGTGAAGGTCCTGAGAACCGAATTGGCCGCGATCATCGGTGCTGAGCGCTTCCTGCTCGAGATCAAGGTCACCGCCAACCTCCAGCATCCCCACATCCTCCCGCTCCACGACTCGGGGCAGGTGGACGGGG
>JADGQS010000077.1 GCA_017881585.1 Gemmatimonadaceae bacterium
CTCACGGGCGACGTGGAGCGGGTCTCGCCCGAGGCGCCGGTGCCGGTGGTGCGCGTGCGCGACCGCCGCTACGCACTCGGCGGCGCCGCGAACGTCGCGCAAAATGTGGCCGCGCTCGGCGCGACGGCCGATCTCGTCGCGACGGTCGGCTCCGATGAATCGGCGCAGCGGCTGCGCGACTTGCTGACGAATCAGGGAAGCGAATCGCGCGGACTCGTCCAGGTGAACCGGCCGACGACCACCAAGACGCGCATCGTGGCGCGAGCGCAGCAGGTGGTGCGCGTGGACGAAGAGATCGACGACGACTGCACGAGCGTGGAGATCGCGAAACTCAAGGCGGCCGTCACGCGCGCCGTAAAGGAAAGCGACGCGGTGATCCTCGAGGACTACAACAAGGGCGTGCTCGTCGCGCCGGTCATCGAGCACGCGATCGCCGCGGCGCGGAAGAAGGGAATCCCGGTAGTGGTCGATCCCAAGTACCGGAACTTCTTCTCGTACACGGGCGCGACGATCTTCAAGCCGAATCGCCGCGAGCTCGAGGCCGCGCTCGGCGCGGCGGTGGACGTCGAACACCCGCAGACGCTCCCGGGGCTCGTCGAGAAGCTCGGCGTGGAAGCGATCCTGCTCACGCTGAGCGAGCGCGGCATGGCGCTGATCGAAAAGGGCGCGACCGCCCGGAAGGGCGTGCACAGGATCCCGACCACCGCGCGCGCCGTGTACGATGTGGTCGGCGCGGGCGACACGGTGACGGCGTACCTCGCCGCGATGCTCGCCGGCGGCGCCACGCCGCTCGAGGCCGCGATCATCGCGAACTTCGCCGCCGGTGTCGAGGTGGGAAAGCTTGGCGCGGCGACGGTCAGCACGAAGGAAGTGCTCGCGGCGTATGACGAGCACGGGCGGCCGTAACGGCAACGTTTTCAACAACAGGCGCAACGGCCAGCCACTGCGACGCTGTCAACTCACAGCCGTCAGCAGCGCAGCTGCCAGACAACGGTGAATTCATAGGGTCGGTGCACCAGTGATTGATTGTCTTCTTTCACGTGGAGCGACCGATGCGGCGCAGTTACGGATGGAGTATACGAGCCCGTCAGGAGCTATGGGCGCGATGGGTGGCGGGCGAGTCGGTGCCGGATATGTGCGCGGCGTTGGCCCGGGACTCGAGAGCGATTGACTTGGTGGTGCGGCGCGCGGGCGGGATCGCGCCCGTCCCGCGGTGCCGAGCGCTACGGGTGCTGACGACGGCGGAGCGCGAGGAGATCACGCGCGGGATTGCCGCCGAGCAGTCCGCGAGCGAGATCGCGCGGGGGCTCGGACGAGCGCCGTCGACGGTCACGCGCGAGATTCAGCGGAATGGAGGGCGCCGATCGTACCGAGCCGCGCCGGCGGACGCGAGAGCGTGGCGCCGTGCCCACCGCCCGAAGGCGTGTGTGCTCGCGCAGCATCCGGCGCTGTGCGCGGTGGTGGCGACGCAGCTCGCCGCGCGCTGGTCACCGGAAGAGATCGCGGGGCGACTGATGACGGACTATCCCGACGATCCCACGATGCGCGTCTCACACGAGACGATCTATCGCACCCTCTATATGCAAGCGCGTGGGGCGCTGAAGCAGGAGCTGCTCGCGCATCTGCGCCGGCGGCACGTCCTCCGCCAGCGCCGATCGCGCGTTGCCCCCGTGCGTGAGGCGCGGATCCCCGATCTCGTCTCGATTGCCGCGCGGCCGCCAGTCATCGAAGACCGCGCGCTGCCGGGTCACTGGGAAGGCGACCTGCTGGCGGGCGCGAAGAACTCGCACATCGCGACGCTCGTCGAGCGCAAGTCGCGCTATCTCCATTTAGTCCACGTCCGCGGGAAGGACACCACGAGCGTCGTGACGGCGCTCATCCGCGAGGTCCATCGCCTGCCCGACGGTCTGATGCAATCGCTCACGTGGGACCGCGGGAGCGAGATGATGCACCACAAACGGTTTTCCGTGGCGACCAACGCGGCGGTCTACTTCTGCGATCCGCAAAGCCCCTGGCAGCGCGGCTCAAACGAAAACACGAATGGCTTGCTCCGCCAATACTTTCCGAAAGGCACGAGCCTAGCGAAGGTGACACAGGCCGACCTCGACGCGGTCGCGCGCGAACTCAACACGCGACCGCGCAAAACACTTGGCTATCGCACGCCAGCAGAGCAACTTGCACTAGATGTTGCACTGACCCTTTGAACTCACCACTGCCTTCTTACCGATCAGATTGGTCGACCCGCGATTCCCACACCGCTCGGTAATAGGGTCGTTGTCTGACCGCTAATCGCTGACCGCTGGCAGTTGAGAGCGTTTCTGTTGTAGGTCGCACCAACTCTCGCACCGTCGCAGCCACTCTCTTTGGGGCCGTAGCACTCGTTAGACTTGTACCTGTCATGAGACAACTCCCCCTCGATGTCGTCGTCACGCGCGGCGGCAGCATCGAATCGCGCCATCGCGTACACGCCGCGGTCGTCGGACCCGGCGACACCATCATCGCCGTGGCCCGCGAACCGTCGCTCGTCGCGATGTGGCGATCGTGCTCGAAGTTGTTTCAGGTGCTGCCCTTGCTGTCGTCCGGCGGATTCGACGCGGTCGGGTGGGGCGACGAAGAGCTCGCGCTCGCGTGCGCCTCGCACGGCGGCGAGCCCGAGCACATCGCGATCGCCGATCGCATGCTGCAGTCGATCGGCCTCGAGGAGGGCGATCTCGCCTGCGGACCGCACGAGCCGCTTTCCGCGCGCGGCGCAAAGCTCGCCCGCGAAAGCGGACGGCCGTTCTCGCGGCTCATGAACAACTGCTCCGGCAAGCACGCCGCGATGCTCGCGCGCGCCACGACCGCGGGCTGGCCGACGCACGGATACGAGCGCGCCGACCACTCCGTGCAGCGCGGATGTCTCGCCGAGGTCGCCACGTGGAGCGGCGTTCCCATCGACGACATGCCGATCGGAGTGGACGGGTGCGGAGTGACCGTGATGGCACTGCCGGTGACGGCGATGGCGCTCGCGTACTCGCGATGGGGGCAGGCGGTGGAAGTGGGCGACGATCTTCCGGCGCGGACCGCGACGGCGATTCGCGCGAATCCGTTCGTGTTTGCCGGCACCGATCGGTTCGACACGATGATGATCGAGGAGACCGGCGGCCGGGTGATCTCGAAGGTCGGCGCGGAAGGCGTGCACTCGGTCACCGTGCCGGGGAGAGGGCTGGGGATCGCGGTGAAAGTCGAGGACGGCGCATTGCGCGCCCAGCACATCGCGGTGATCCGGGCGCTTCAGCTGCTGGAGGTGCTGCCGGAAACACTCACGCCGCGGCTCGCGGAGTGGGCCTTGAAACCGATACGGAATACTCGCGGGGAGATCGTAGGCGAGGTCAGGTCAGAGCAGTAGCCATGCCGCGCGAATCTGAAAGCGGTCAGCTGATGGTTCTCAGCTGACCGCTTTGAGTTCTTGTGCTTGCGAGGACTACGGTTTCTTGGAGGGCGCGGGCTTCTTCGTGACTGGTGCAGCCGTGGTCGGCTTCGGTACAGCCGTAGTCTGCTTCGGAATCATGCTCGTATCCGACCTGAACTGGATCTGCACGATGTACGCCGCCGGCTTCCCATATCGCATATCGAGCTTCCACTTCTTCGCCTCGGTATCGAGGCACGCGTTCACGAGGTCGCCCGCGGCCGAGGTCCACTTGGTGCCGGACTGCTGGACCTGGATGAGGTCGACGCCGATCACCGCCATGTGCGCGAAGATGCTGACGGTGCCCGCGAGATAGGGATCGGTGTCGCGGCCGGTCTTGAAGCAATTCGTGTTCTGCGCGAGCGACGCGATGGTATCGCGCAACGCCACGGAACCGACCGCGTAGCCCTTGCCGAGCTGCTCGGCGACTTTCGAGGCCGGCTTGGCGGCATTCAGCACCGAATCCGCGAAGGCCTGCTGGCGCTTGCGGTACTCGTCGGGCGAGATGGCGTTGGGATTGACTGCCTTCGAGTTCGCGTCGTCCTTCGACTTGTCACCGCCACAGGCGGCGAGTGCGAGGAGCGAACAGAGCAGGACATGTTCCAGGTGGTTCAAGCGGTTCAAGCGGTTCAAGCGCATTCTACTTCCTCGCAGGATCGTGCGGATTTTTCGAGAACGGGTCAATTTATATGAACGGCGTCGCAAGTGTAGCGGGCTCAGTGCAATAAACCGATTCACCCCGGAATGTTTCGATGACACAGTTCAAGGAAGGTCGCAGTAGTGTTCCGGCGCTGGACGGGGCGACGGCGGCCCTCGTGCGGCAGTCGGCCCGGATTACCTCGGGGAGCGAAGAGGAGATCAGAGCGGGGTTCGCGGAATGCGCCGCGGCCAAGGTGAGCCAGCGTTGGCAGGAAGAGCTCGTGCTGCAGTCGTACCTGTTCGCCGGGTTCCCGCGGGCGCTGAACGCGGCCAGGGAGTGGAGGAAGTCGCAGTCGTTGGGAGGGCCCGCCGGATCAACAGGCCAGGCGGGAGAGCGGAGGAGCGGAGCGGCGTTCGTCGAGGGGCCGCACGAGGGTTACGCCGATGTGTTCGAGTGGAGGGAGCGGGGCGAAGTGACGTGCTCGATCGTGTACGGGGATTTCTTCGAAAAGCTGAGAGGGAACATCAGGGCGCTGAGCCCGGCGCTCGATGAATGGATGATCGTGGAGGGGTACGGGAAGGTCTTGTCGCGCGCGGGACTGGATTTGGGGAGGCGGGAGTTGTGCATCATCGCGGCGTGTGCGGCGGCGGGGCAGGATCGGCAACTGCATTCGCATTTGCATGGGGCGCTGAACGCGGGAGTGTCGCCGGAGGTGGTACGGGCGACGCTGGCGGCGCTGGATGGGATCGTTTCACAAGAGATTCTCTCGCGAGCGCTTCTTCTCTTTGCGCGCATTTTGGGGAAGAGCTAGAGGACGGTCTTCCCCCTTAACCACGGATTTTCACGGAGGAGCCGGGCGATTTTCGCGAATCCTTCTTGGGGGAACAACGCTCGCGTTTGAAGTTGCAGTTCCCCCGAGGATTGATCGGTGGCCATCGCCCTTTCTCGATCCGCCGTGATCCGTGGTTAAGGGGGAGATCCATGAGCCGAGCACTTGCCATCCTGTACCGCACCAAACCGTCCCGTGCGGTCGGAGTAGTTAGCTTACGTCATGTTCATCGATCGAGTAAAAGTGAAAGTCGCCGCCGGAACCGGTGGCTCCGGGTGCACTTCGTTCCGCAGGGAATGGCGTGAGCCCATGGGCGGGCCGGACGGTGGTGAGGGCGGCAAGGGAGGCGACATCACCGTGCGCGGTGATTCCAACCTCGCCACGCTCCTCGACTACACCTACCGCGACTTCTGGGAAGCGGAACGCGGCGAGCACGGAATGGGCGCGAACAAGAGCGGACGCGGCGGCGCGTCGATCGTGATGCCGGTGCCGCCGGGAACGGTCGTGAAGGATCTCGAGACGGGTGAAGTGATCGGCGAGATTCTCGAAGACGGCGAAGAGCTGCTCGTCGCGAAGGGTGGCCGCGGGGGAAAAGGGAACTCCTACTTCGCGACGGCCACGCACCAGTCGCCGCGCGAATGGCAGCCCGGCGAAGAAGGGCAACAGCGCATGCTCGAGCTCGAACTGAAGCTCATCGCCGACGTGGGACTGGTCGGACAGCCGAACGCGGGAAAGAGCACGCTGCTCTCAGTCATCTCCGCTGCTCGGCCGAAAATCGCGGACTATCCGTTCACCACCCTCTCGCCGAACCTCGGCGTGGTGCAGCTCTCCGATCATCGCACGTTCGTCGTCGCCGACATCCCGGGAATCATCGAAGGTGCTCACGAAGGGAAGGGACTGGGACTGCAATTCCTGCGGCACATCGAGCGGACGCGAATGCTCGCGTTCCTCATTCCGATCGATGCGCTGGATTGGCAGGCGGAGTACGATCAGCTTCGCGCGGAAATTACGCAGTATTCGGCGGAACTCGCGGCCAAGCCACACTGCGTGGTGTTCACCAAGCTCGACCTGCTGGGCGAGCAGTACACGCCGGAACTCGAAACGACCGGGGCCTTTGGAGTGTTTTCGATTTCCGCGCCGGGGCGGATCGGGCTCGATGCGCTGAAGGACGCGTGGTGGGACAAGATTCTCGAGCTCAAGAAGCTGTCGGCGGTCTTGAGGCCGGAGATCGTGTACTGAAAACGGGGTGAGGCATGCGGGAGATCGGGCGGAACGAAGGGGATTACCCGCAGGCGCTTACCGAGCTTCAGCGACCACCGGAGTCGATCTTTACGATCGGCGATGAATCGATCCTTCGGATGGCTCCGAACCGGCTGGTCGCGATCGTGGGGACGAGGGATGCCTCCCCATACGGCGTGAGGGTCGCCGCCGCGCTCGCCGAGGCCTTCACGGCGGCCGGAATCGGGGTGGTCAGTGGATTGGCCCGCGGCATAGACTCCACGGCGCACAGGGCGGCGCTGGAAGCCGGCGGGAAGACCATCGCGGTCATGGGCACCGGGGTCGACGTGCCGTATCCGGCCGCGCACCGCGGGCTCCACGCGGAGATCGCGGCAAAAGGGCTCGTGGTGTCGGAGAACGAGCCGGGTACGCCGGCCGTGCAGGGCTGCTTCCCCAGGCGGAACCGGATCATCGCTGGGCTGGCCCGGGTGACGATCGTGGTCGAGGCGCCCTACAAGTCGGGCGCGATCAATACGGCGACCCAGGCGCTCGAGGCCGGCAGGGTGGTCGCCGCGGTCCCGGGCCCGATCGACTCACCCCGCAGCGCCGGCGCCAACCTCCTCCTCCGCGACGGCGCCCAGGTCATCCACTCGATCGACGATGCCCTGATGCTCTACGGGCTGAGCCGAGGCCGGAGGGACGAGGGGCCGACCCTGGGTGCCCTGGAGACCGCGGTCTGGGACGCCCTGGCCGCCGGACCGGCTCCGATGGAGCTCCTGACCGACCGGGCAGGGCTCACTGTCCGCCAAGTCCTCGAAGGGGTCGCTCGGCTTGAGCTGACGGGCATGGTTCGCCAGCAACCGGGCGGGGCGATAGAGAGGATGAGAATGACATAATGTGCTTTCTCATCATATTGTGATGTAGTCTATTACGGAGTGTTATCTAGAAACTACTTCAGACACGAAACGCTCTCAACCGACACCTGTCAGCGAACAGCTGTCGGACAACGACTCCCCGACATGTTGTACGGCAGGTCCCCGCCCGGCCGCTCGCTAGATTGCCATGCAACGATCCGATATATCGCCAGCCAATAAGGCGGGTTTCTGCACCTCTACGTCCACGTCCCCTTCTGCGCCCGTCGTTGCAGCTACTGCGATTTCGCCATCGCTGTCCGCCGTGTCATTCCGGTGTCCGAATACATCGATGGGATTGCCGCTGAGCTGAAGACGCGGTTTGCCGGCGCCGAGATCGAGCCACTCACTACGATATATCTTGGCGGCGGGACGCCGTCGAAGCTCGGGCCGGAGGGAGTCCGCCACCTTCTCGACCGTCTCCGCGCGACCCCCGGCATCAGCGTTCAGGAAGGCGCCGAGGTCACCATGGAGGCAAATCCGGAGGACGTCACGCCGGAGGCGGCGGCGAAGTGGGTGGAGGCGGGCATCAACCGGTTGTCGATGGGCGCGCAGTCGTTTCACGCCGTGACCCTCGCCTGGATGCACCGGACGCACGACGTCGATGCGGCGAACCGGGCGATGAGTGCGGCGCGGACGGCCGGGATCAACAACATCTCGATGGACCTGATCTTTGCGTTGCCTTCGGACCTCGAGCGGAACTGGGATTCCGATCTTTCGATGGCTTTGGCCCTGCACCCCGACCACATCTCGCTCTACGGCCTGACCGTCGAGCCGCACACGCCGCTTGGGCGCTGGACGGCGCGCGGCGAGGTGGCCGAGGCGCCGGAGGAGCGCTATGCGGCGGAGTACCTGCGGGCGCACAAGTTCCTTTCGACGGCCGGGTTCGAGCACTACGAGGTCTCGAACTTCGCCAAGTCGGGGAAGGCCAGCCGGCACAACTCGTCGTACTGGCAGCGCGCGCCGTACATCGGCGTCGGGCCGTCCGCGCATTCGTTCGATGGCAGCACACGACGGTGGAACGAGCGCGAGTACGAGCCCTGGCGCGCAACCGTCGCTTCGGGCGCGGACCCGCTCGGCGGCTCGGAAGAGCTCACCGTCGAGAATGTGCTCGCGGAAGATGCGTATCTCGGCCTTCGCACGTTGAACGGGCTGCCCGTGACGGATGTGGACACAGACGTGATCTCGGCGTGGAGCAAGAGCGGGTGGGCGGTGCTTCGAAATGACCGGGTGACGCTGACCGCGGAGGGCTGGCTGAGGCTCGACAGCCTCGCGGCCGCCTTGACCACCGTTCGAAGCCATTAGTAGACTAGGACTTATGCAGTCCCCCGAGCTCACGGAACGCGAGCGCCAGATTCTCGAGGCGGTGATCCGGTCGTACGTGGAAACGGCCGAACCCGCGGGCTCGCGTACCATTTCGCGCCGCTTCGTTCTTGGCGTTTCGCCGGCGACCATTCGCAATACGATGAGCGACCTGGAGGAGAAAGGATTTCTCTTTCATCCGCACACATCGGCGGGGCGTATTCCTACCGACAAGGCGTACCGCGTGTACGTCGACGAGTTGCTGCGCGTGCAGCCGCTCGAGCGCGTCGAGCGCTTTCAGCTCGCACAGGAAATTTCCGCGGGCGGGTTCGCGATCGAGTCGATACTTCGGCGCGCGGCGCAATCGCTCGGCGTGTTGACGCAGGAACTCGGTGTGGCGCTCGGGCCGCGAATGGAACAGGCGGTGCTCGAAAAGCTCGAACTCGTGCGGCTCACGACCGAGAAGTTGATTCTGGTGCTGACGCTTCGCGGCGGCGCGGTGCGCACGATCTTCATAGAAGTGCCGGGCGAGATTGCGGACGAGGCGCTGCTCGAAGTTCAGGTCGTGCTGAACGAGCGTCTGGCGGGATTGTCGCTCCTCGAGATCCGGCAATCGCTGGGAACGCGGCTTCGCGACGCGACGACGGCCACCGGCGCCAAGGAACTGCTGAACATCTTCCTGCAGGAGGGAGATGCGCTGTTCGATGTGCCCGTGGTGGATGACAGCGAGGCGGTGGTGCTCGGGCAGGCATCGCTGCTCGCGGAGAAGCCGGAGTTTGCGAGCGGGGAGCAGATGAGGCGGTTGATCGAGATGACGGAGACGCGGGCGGAGTTGGCGACGCTGCTTCGCAACCGGTCGTCGGCGACGGGGGTCTCGATTTCAATCGGCAGCGAACACGGGTCGGCGCTGCCGGGCGGGCTGACCGTGGTGACGGCGGAGTATCACACGGGGAGCTTGTCGGGGGTGATCGGGGTGATCGGGCCGACGCGGATGTCGTACGAGAAGGTGATTGCGCTCGTCACACACACATCCTCGCTGGTCACCGATCTACTCGCGTAAGCCGACTGAACGCTGTCGCCTGACAGCTATCAGCTGATAGCTGCCGGACAACGACTGGGCGACCGAACTCTGCCGCGTTCTACCCGATGGTGATCGCACTTCCGGGCCGTAGTGGGGTGGGTTTTACCCCTTTAACACGGATTTCCACTGATAAACTGCCGGATTTTCGCTGATCCTTCTTGGGGGACTACAACAGCACTGCAGTGGCAGTTCCCCCAAGTATTATCCGCGTGAATCCGGAAGTTATCAGTGTAAATCCGTGATAATGCTTTTAGTTTGTAACTCTCTCGTACACCATCGTCCGTTCATCAATACGAATGTCTGATTTTTACGCAACTCTTGAAGTAGAGCGCAGCGCGTCCGACGACGACATCAAGCAGTCGTACCGTCGTCTCGCGATGCAATACCATCCGGACAAGAACGCCGGCTCCAAGGAATCCGAAGAGAAGTTCAAGGAGCTCTCCGAGGCGTACGACGTGCTGCGCGATCCGCAGAAGCGCGCGGCGTACGATCGCTACGGCGAGGAGGGGCTGCGCGGCGGCGGTGGCGGCGGCGGGTTTCACCACGTCGACATGTCCGAGGCGCTCAACATCTTCATGCGCGACTTCGGGCTCGGCGATCTCTTCGGCGGCGGCCAGCGCCAGCAGTCGGGGCCGCGCTCCGGGGCGGACCTCAAGATCGACCTGAGGCTGTCGCTCGCCGAGGTCGCGGCCGGTGTCACCAAGGATATCAAGATCAAGCTGCTCGATCCGTGCGATCGTTGCGGCGGCGTGGGCGCGGAGCCGGGGACGAAGCCGGCGCGCTGTCAGACGTGCGGCGGCCAGGGCGAGGTGCGGCGCTCGCAGCGCTCGTTCTTCGGTCAGTTCGTGAGCGTCGCGCCGTGCCCGACGTGCGGCGGCGAGGGCGTGATGATCACGTCGCCGTGCAAGTCGTGCCGCGGTGAGGGGCGTCAGCGCGGCGAGCACGCGATCCCGATCACGGTGCCCGCCGGCGTCTCGACCGGACAGTACATGCACCTGCGCGGCGTGGGGAACGCGGGCGCGAGAGGCGGGCCGCGCGGCGATCTCGTGGTGCTGTTCGACGTCGACGACGACGAACGGTTCGAGCGCGACGGCGAGGATCTCTACACCGAGGTGCTGCTGACCTTCCCTCAGGCGGTACGCGGCGCGGACGTCGAAGTCGCGGGGATCGCGGGGCCGATCATGCTGCACATTCCCTCGGGGACGCAGAGCGGGCAGGTCTTCCAGCTGCGCGGGCGCGGGCTGCCGCGCGTGAACGCGTCGGGCACCGGTGACCTTCACGTACGGGTGCAGGTGTGGACGCCGACGGATCTCACGGCCGACGAGAAGCGCGTCATCGACGAGCTTGCGAAGGTGCACTCGCCCGTGCCCGAGGGCCGCAACAAGGGCTTCTGGGCGAAGATGAAAGAAGCGCTGGGCGCGTGACGGTTGTCTCTCCGTGGACGCGGATCGCGGTACGGCCTTCGCACGTGGATGCGCGCGATGCGGTGGCCGCCGCGATGTTCGGTGCAGGCGCGCAGGGGCTGCAGGAAGAAGGCGAGCTGCTCGTGACGCACCTCGAGGCGGCGGACGGGGCCGTGGAGGTCGAGCGCGCGGTGCGTGCGGTGGACAAGGGCGCGGTGATCGAGACGCGCGCCGTTCCCGCCGTCGACTGGAGCGTCGCGTGGCGCGAGTCGATTCACGCCCATGAGGTGGGGTCGCTGACGGTCGCGCCGCCGTGGCTCGCGGAGGGGATGGATCCCGCGCGAACGGTGATCGTGGAGCCCGCGATGGCGTTCGGCACGGGCGATCATCCGACCACGCGCGGCGTGCTGCGATTGATGCAATCGGTGATCCACGCCGGAGACGCGGTGGCCGATCTCGGCGCGGGGAGCGCGGTGCTCGCGATCGCCGCGGCCAAGCTTGGCGCGACGCGTGTGGCGGCGGTGGAGATGGACGCGGACGCGATCTCGAACGCCGAGGAGAACGTCGCGCGAAATGGTGTCGCGGATCGCGTGAAGGTGATCGAGGGCGATGCCGCGCTCTTCCTGCCGCTGCTCGCGCCGGTGCGTGTGGTGCTCGCGAACATCATCTCCTCGGTGCTGCTGGAACTGTTGCCGGCCATCGGGCGCTCGCTCACGAGCGACGGAGTCGCCATTTTGAGTGGCATTCTCGACGAGGAGCGCGAAAAGATGCTCACGCGGTTCGCGGCCGGCGGGTGGCGCGTGATACGGGAAGACGCCGAGGGGCAGTGGTGGTCCGTGGCGATCGAGCGGGTACGCTGATGGCGCTCGCGACGTTCGTCACCACCGAGCCGTTCATGGCCGGCCATACGGTCACGCTGGGCGAGGACGAAGCGCGTCACATCCGCGTGCTGCGGCTCGAGCTCGGGCAGCCGGTCGGCCTGCTCGACGGCCGTGGCATGCGCGGACGCGGGGCGCTCGTGCGCCTGGCCAAGCGGCACGCGGCGGTGGCGGTCGAGACGGTGGCGTCGGTGGAGCCGCCGCCGTCGGTGCACCTCATGCTTCCCGTTGCGGATCGCGATCGCATGCTGTGGCTCGCGGAAAAGGCGACGGAGCTTGCGGCGACGAGCTGGCGGCCCGTGGTGTTCAAGCGGTCGAAGAGCGTGAACCCGCGCGGCGAGGGGACGACGTTCCAGCAGAAGGTCGCGGCGCGGATGGCCGGTGCGCTCGGGCAATCGCACGGTGCGTGGCTGCCGGCGACGTATCCCGACGCGACGGTCGAGCGCGCGATCGCGGCGACGCCCGAGGGACCGAAGCTCGTGCTCGACATGGCGGGCGAACCGATGGGGCTGCTGGTGGCCGAGGCGATGGCGAACGCACGTGAGCACGGGGCGGGATTCCTGAAGCCGATCACGATCGTCGTCGGTCCCGAGGGTGGAATGGAGAGCACGGAGCTCGAACAGTTCGTGGCCGCGGGGTTCCGCGTGGTGAGCCTGGGTCACACGGTGCTGAGATTCGAGACGGCGGCGGTGGCGGCGCTCGCGGTGGTGCGCGCGGCGCTCGCGACGCTGCCGCGGACGATCAAGGCGAGTCGAGAGGAAATGGAGGAGCGTTGGAATGATTGAGAAATGTCTGTTCTGCCGGATTGCGAGCGGGGAGATTCCCGCGAAGATCGTGACCGAGGATGCGACGTGCATCGCGATCAGGGACGTGAATCCGCAGGCGCCGGTGCACGTGCTCGTGATACCGAGGGCGCACGTGGCGTCGCTGAACGA
>JADGQS010000078.1 GCA_017881585.1 Gemmatimonadaceae bacterium
GGCGCGGGAACCGTCGCGGCCGCGTCGATGAGTTGCTGGTACTTGAGTTTCTTGCCGCTCGTGTGCGAGACGACACCAGCCGAGGTGGAGCACTCCGATTCAGGAACGGCCCACGTCTTCGCGGCGGCCGTCACGAGCATCGCCCGTGCGGCCGCGCCGACGCGGCGCATCGGCAGCCAGCTCAAGGGAGTCGCCATGCTGCCGCCCGCACCCTGATTCTGGTAGACCAGCATGTCGAACATCCCCTGCTCCACGCGCACGTTCTTCCACTCGACGTCGAGTTCGTCCGCGATGATCATCGGGAGCATGTTCTTCACGCCCTGACCGATTTCCGGATTCTTCGCGACGATCGACACCATGCCGTCGGGAAAGATCTTTATGAATGCGTTGGGCGCGAATTCGCCCGCAGGTTCCGCCGCCCACGCCGTCGCGGCGTCCAGCGTGTCGATGTAAGCCGCGAACATGATGCCGCCGCCGATGATCGAACTCACCTTGAAGAAGTTGCGGCGGTCCAGTCTCGATGAAGTGGTCACTTGGCGTTCTCCTTCATCTCGGCGGCCCGGTGAATGGCCGCGCGAATGCGCAGATAGGTGGTGCAACGGCAGATGTTGCCGTTCATCGCGGTATCGATTTCCGCGTCGGTCGGCTTCGGCGTCTTCGCGAGAAGCGCGGAGGCCGACATCAGCTGGCCCGCCTGGCAGTAGCCGCATTGCGGAACGTCGAGCTCCTCCCATGCGCGCTGCAGCGGGTGCGTGCCGTCGGCGGAGAGGCCCTCGATCGTCGTGATGTCCGCGCCGGCGAGCGTCGACACGCGCCGCTGGCACGATCGGATCGGTGCGCCGTTGATGTGCACGGTGCACGAGCCGCACTGGCCGATGCCGCACCCGAACTTCGTGCCCTTGAGATCGAGGTGGTCGCGCAGCACCCAGAGGAGCGGTGTGTCGTCGGCGACGTCGACGGTGCTGGACTTGCCGTTGACCTTGAACGTGACTGTCATGGCTTCCTCAGGGTTTTCTTTCGTAGCGCTTGAGTGCCTTCGGGCCGACCTCGGCGCCGTAGATGATTCCCTTTGAGTCTACTGCGACTCCCTCTGCGGCGCTGGTCTGTCCGGGGCCTGCGCTCTCGTTTGGATCAGGGATGAACGCGACCACCGACCCATCCTTGGCGCTGCCGATGCGCGTTCCCCGCTTCCACGCGCCGTGCGCGGGGTTCACCGAGCCGGATTCCGAGTCGGCAACATAAATCCTGTCGTCCTGGTCGATGACGATTCCGCTCGGCCGGCTGAACTGGTACCAGCTGTCGAGCAGCTTCCCGTTCTGGTCGAAGATCTTGATGCGATTGTAGCCGCGGTCGCCGACGAACAGGCGGCCCTTCGAGTCCATGGCGAGCGCGTGGGGCTGGTTGAAGGAGTACGGATCGTCTTTCTTCGTCGTGTCCACGACGGTTCCCCACGACGCGAGCAGCTTGCCGGTCTTGTCGAACTTGAGCACGCGCGCCGTCGAACTTCCCTGCCCCGACGAGTGCCCCTCGGCGACGAAGATGTCGCCGTTGGGAGCGACGAGGAGATTGTTCGGCTGGAAGAAGAACTCGGGATCGCGTCCGCCGCCGGGTTTGCCGAGCGTAAGGAGGAGCTTGCCGTCGGGGCTGAACTTGAAGACTTGGTGTCCCTTGGTCGGGTCTGCCGCGGGCGGTGCCGGCGCCGCTCCTGCGGCGCCGCCCCGGCCGCGACCGCCGCCGATCGTGCACGCGCAGTCGACCACCCAGATGTTGTCGTCCTTGTCGACGACGATCCCGTGCGGCGAGAGGATCATCCCGGCGCCGAACGACTTCACGAGCTTCCCCGTAGCGTCGAACTTGAGAACCGGGTCGAGCGTCGAGCCGACGCAGTTGTTCACGCCGCACCGCTCGGCGACCCAGACGCTCTGACCATCACGGTCGATCGCGACAGCGCTCGTGGACCCCCACGTGCGCCCCTCCGGCATCTTCGCCCACCCCTCGACCGTCCGGTACGGATTCGGCAGGTCGTTGGTGGGCTTCATGTCCGGCTGGGCAAGCGCCGGCGATGACACCGCAAGAACCAGAATCACCAGCTTGGAGGCGCGCAAAGGAATTTCCCGGAATGGATGATTCGTTAACATGCGGCCCCGGAGGGAGCCCGGCGAGGAGTGAACGCACTCGCCGGGCGGTCCGGGGTCGTCAAATCGCGGTTATCGCGGCCAGAGCCAGCCGCAAGTGCCGGCCATCAGGAACGCGAAGATCAGCCCATCGATGGTCGACTTGATCGTCGTGGTCAGGGAGCGCTGATACCAGATGTTCATCTGCCAGAGTGCGGGGAGGCATCCTCTTACCAGTCCCCCCGTTCCTGCCCCCGTTGAAACGCGAGCGCGAGCGTTGCGAGCACCCCGGCGTTGTTGATGACCAGCGCGCTCCAGAAGAGGATGCCTCCCCACTTCTGGTCCGTCGTGTGCATTGCGCACCCCATCAGGAACAACCCGACCAGCGTGAATGCAAAACACCACGCGATCGTGACGACCATGTCGCGCAGCCGGTCGTGTTCCGCCGCCCGCTCGGAAACGCGCAGCTGCGCGGCGCGCTCCTCGCGCGTGGGGATCGGTTGCCGGTAGACTGAATGCATTCGTCAGGTTGCCTCGAAACAATCTACCGCGAACGAGACAGGGAGGTTCCGCCGTCGCGCAGGTCGCAGCCAGGGCCGATTGCCAATAGCCAAATACCAACGACCAACGACCAACGACCGTTTACTCGTCGTGGGCGAAAACGACCGCTACCTTGATAAGCCCCCTACAAGCTGGAGTCTTGCATGCGCAACATCCGCGTCTCCCTGCTCTCTCTCGCTCTCCTCGCACCGGTCTGCACGCGTGCGCAGTCCGACAAACTCAACAAGTACGGCAACCCGGCCAGGATCACCCCCGCCCCGACCACCGCGGCGATCACTGCGCACGATCTTCAGGTTCGTCTCTACCAGTTTTCCGACGACTCCATGCAGGGCCGCCAGGTCGGCCGCATCGGGAATATGAAGGGCACCGCCTACATCGCGTCCGAAGTGAAGCGGCTCGGGCTGCAGCCAGCGGGTGACAACGGCACCTACTTCCAGGTGCTGCCTTACCATCTGCACTCGTTCACGAATCATTCGCGCCTCACGGTGAACGGCAATCCGCTCACGTGGCAGCAAGACTGGGTCGCCGTGGCCGGTGCGCGGGCACCGCGTCCGATCAGCACGGCGGACGTGATCTTCGGCGGCACGACCGGCGACACGACGACGCAGATTTCTGCGGCCCAGGCGAACGGAAAGTTCGTCGTGCTCCTCCCCGCGCCGCCTCAGGCAGCCCCGGCGGGCGGACGCGGCGGTGGCGGACGCGGTGGCTTCGGCGGCCCGAGCAGGTTCGCCGGCGCCGCGGCGGTCGCAACCGTCGACCTCGACGCGCTCACGCCGGCGCAGCGCGCCGCGATCAACGTTCCGACGGTCGCAACGCAGAGTGCGGCGGGCGGCCGCGGTGGCGCCGGACGTGGCGGACGCGGCGGCGCCGCGCCGGCTCCGGTCGATTCGCTCACGATCCTGCACCAGCAGATCGACGCGCTCGCACCCGCCGCGGCCATTCGCCTCACGCGCGCGACCGCCGCGCAGCTATTCGGCCGGGCCTCCATCGATGGCATCACGCCGGGAATCGCCGGCGGTTCGGTCACTGCCTCGCTCGACTTCATCGAGACCCCGTCGGAATGGGCGCGCAACGTCGTCGCCGTAATTCCCGGCAGCGATCCCGTGCTCAAGCACGAGTACGTCGCGATCGGCGCGCACAACGATCACATCGGCATGAACACACCGGTCGACCACGATTCGCTCAAGGCGTTCAACGACGCGCGCAACAAGAGGCTGATCGCGAACAACATGCTCCAACTCACGCCGGAACAGCTCGCGACGATCCACGTGAACATGGACAGCATTCGAAAGCTCTTCCCGAAGGCGCGCCTCGACTCCATCAGCAACGGCGCCGACGATGACGGCTCGGGTTCGATGGGCGTGCTCGAGATCGCCGAGGCGATCCAGGCGATGAAGGTGAAGCCGAAGCGGTCGATCCTCTTCGTGTGGCACACGGGTGAGGAAGCCGGCCTCGTCGGCTCCAACTTCTACACGCACAACCCGACGCTTCCGATCGACTCGATCGTCACGCAGATCAACATCGACATGATCGGCCGCGGCCGCGCGGAAGACCTGCCGGGCGGCGGACCGGACTACCTCGGCGTGGTCGGGTCGTTCTTCGACTCCAAGGACCTCGGCGAGACCGTCGCCGGCGTCAACAAGAAGCGCGCGAAGCCGCTCGACCTCGACTATCGCTACGACACGACGCTCACCTGGTCGGGCTACAACAACATCTACGGCCGCAGCGACCACTACAACTACGCGCTGCAGGGCGTGCCGATCGCGTTCTTCTTCACCGGTCTGCACGGCGACTACCACCAGCGCACCGACGAGGCGGAGTTCATCGACTATCCGCACTACGCGAAGATCACGAACTACCTCCGCGACGTCACCGTCGAGGTCGCGAACGGCCCGCGCCCGCGGATGAACGGCTCGCATCCGGCGAAGCCGCCGAAGCCGGTCGTCCCATGACTCGGGGAACAGCCATGACCCGCAAGGCGGCGGCACTGGCCCTGATGTGCATCGCGTCGCCGCTTGCCGCGCAGTCGTTCGAGGGCACGGTGACGATGAACATCGTGAGCGACGACGGCAGCGCGCACCCCATCAGCTACATGATCAAGGGCGGCAAGATGCGTTTCGACGTGGGCGGAGGGCAAATGAGCGTGGTCCTGGACCCAGTCGCGCAGCGCATGATGGTGATCATGAACGCGCAGAAGATGTACATGGAGCGCGATTTCGGGAGCACCGTCGCGGCGGTGCAGCAGCAGGTCGGCGAGAAGCACCCGTCCATCGTGCGAACCGGCAAGAGGGAGGCCATCGCCGGCTACAAGTGCGAACACGTCACCGTCACCGATGACGACGGCGCATCGGTGGACGCCTGCATTTCGTCGGAGCTCGGCGGATTTCGCATGCCGGCTGCCAGCAATCCGATGTCGCCACAGAAGGAAGCCGGCTGGATGACGCAGCTCGGCTCGACGAGTTTCCCGCTGAAGGTTACGAAAGGCGGGAAGACGATCATGGAGGTGACGGCGATCGCGAAGAAGGCGCTGGATGCCGCGCTGTTCACGGCACCGGAGGGGTACCAGAGTTTTGCGATGCCGAAACGGCCACGGCAGAACTAACGGCCAAGAGCGGGTAATCGGTCGTTGGTCATTGGTTCTTGGTTCTTGGCGCGGGCCAAAGACCAACGACCAATGACCAACGACCGATTACTCGCTTAATGCTGTTGCTTGGCGCCCGCTGAACAAACCGGCGACGTGAGCATCGGCCCCGCCGCCTTGATCGCCGGAAGCCCGCTTTTGGCCAGGGCGCCGTTGAACGCGACGAGATCAACGCTGTTGATGTTCTTCCAGTTGGTCACTGCAGTCTGAAGATCCGCACAGACCCACGACCAAGCCTTGAGCATCGGCTCCGTCGGCGCCTGATCGCCGAAATCCAGGCCGTCGAGCTGCCGGTTCATCGCGCCGACGAGTCCGGCGAAATTCGGCGCCGGCGGCGGGCCCGCGGGTGCGGCACCGCGTCCGCCACCACCGCCCCCGCGCCCACCAGCGCCGCCGGTTCCGCCGGCCGACACCAGCTTCGCCGTGAACGCGGCAATCGCGCCCGTGACATCCGCCGGGGGATTCGACGCGCTGAGCTCACCCAGCGCGGAGCGCATCGCGGTGACCTGCGTGTAGCCGTCCCACGCTTCACTCGAGCCGGCAAACAGTCTCATCAGCAGGTCGTGCTGCGCCGTCAGGTCCGCCGCCGTCGCCGGCGAGCGCGGATCGTTCTTTAACGTCACCGTCTGCGTGTAGCTGTTGCCGTCGATGGTGAGCTTCAGCGTGTACACGCCCGGAAGCGCCAGCGGGCCCTCCGGTGTCCACGGCGTTGCGTTCGGCACCGCGCCCATGACCTGCGCGTAGTTGTGCGTGAAAGTCGGCGGGTTGTCGTACCGAAGGTCCCAGTTGATGCGGTTCGTTCCCACCGACGTCGGCATCGGCCTCACAACTTGCTTCCAGAACTCCGGTATCGACTGAAGCGTGTCCGCGATCGGCGCGACCGGTGCGCTCGACATGTGCCGCACGACCTTCCCGCCGGCGTCGGAAATCTCGAGCGCGATTTCTCCCGAGGGCCTCGAGCCGAGCCAGTAGTAGAGCACCGCGCCGAGCGGCGGGTTCTCCGCGTGCGGAACTTCCGGCGGGAACGGCGTGTCGCCGTTGACGTTGCGTCGAACGCGAATCGCGTCGCCCGGCTTGAAGAAGTGCACTTTCTCCAACGCGACCGCCGGTGTCATCTGCCGCAGCGGCGAGATGTCGTCGAGAATCCAGAAGCTGCGGCCGTACGTGCCCACCACCAGATCGTTGTCCTTGATCGCGATGTCGCGGTACGACGTGTTCGGCAGGTTGAGCATGAGCGACTGCCACTCGTCGCCGTCGTTGAACGAGACGTACATCGAGCTCTCGGTGCCGGCGAAGAGCAGCCCGGCCTTCTTCGTGTCAGCCCGGATCACGCGCGCGAAACTGCCGCCCGGCTGGTCGGTCGCGAAGCCGTTCACGATCTTCGTCCACGTCTTGCCGTAGTCCTTCGTGCGAAAGACATACGGCGCGTAGTCGCCGACCCCGTGATAGTCGATCGCGACGTACGCCTCGCCCGCGTCGTGATGCGACGCGTCGATCGTCGAGATGTCGGCTCGCGTCGGATTCGGCAGGTCCGGAATCGTGACATCGGTCCAGGTCGCGCCGTGATCCTTCGTCACCTTGATCAGGCCGTTGTTCGTGCCGGCCCAAATGACACCGGGCGCGACACTCGAGCTAGAGAACGACTCGATCGACCCGGGTGCGGGCGCAGCCGGAGTTCCCGCACCGGCTCCCCGTCCCGCAGGCGCGGCACTTCTCGGCGGCGGTGTCACGCCTTTGGGATAGCCGAGGTCTGGACTGATCTTCTTCCAGTGCGCGCCGCCGTCGGTGGTCGACATGAGATACTGGAATCCGAGCAGCAGCTCGCGCGGATTCGTCGCCGACCAGGCCATCGGCTGGTTGCCGACTTTCCTCAAAGCGAGACTCGTGTCCATGTTCGGGCTGATGTTGATCCACTGCCCGCTCGGATACGTGATCTTCACCACACCCGCGGCCGGCCCGCCCGAGTAGATGATCTTCGGGTTGAGCGGATCGGCGACGATGTAACCGAACTCGTATCCCGGCGTCGGAAGCCAATCGAGCCAGTTGACCGTGCCGAGATCGCCGCGGCTCCGCGTTGCGATGGCTCCCGCGTCCTGCTGCGTCGCGTACACCCAATACGGGAACGAGTTGTCGGTCGAGATGTGATAGACCTGCTCGGTGGCCTGGTTGTACCACGAACTCCACGTGAGGCCGCCGTCGAGCGAGACCGTCGCGCCCTGGTCCACGCCCAGGAGCATGCGCTGGCCGTTGGTGGGATCGATCCACATCTGTTGCGGGTCGTCGCCGCCGGGTGCGCCCTTAAGGCCGGTGAAAGTGTTGCCGCCGTCGAGCGAACGGAAACTCGAGGTGTTGATCGTGTAGACGATTTCCGGATTCGACGGATCGACGTAGACGCCGCAATTGTATCCGTTCTGTCCGTTCGCGATGCGCCGATCGTTCGCCGCCATCTGGCGCCATGATTCACCACCGTTATCGGAACGATAGAGACCGAAGTTGCCAATCAAGTACATGCGCTGGCTGTTCGTGTTCATCGCGACGGCGACCGACGTGCGGCCCGTGAGCGCGGGAAGGCCGTTGCCGGTGATCTCCTTCCACGTGATCCCTTCGTCGAGCGACTTGAACAGCTTCGTGCGCGACGGCGCCGCCGCGGCGCCTCCCGCGCCACCGCCACCACCGCCACCGCGGCCGGCAAGCGGGTCGCTGTAGTGCTGAACCGTCGTCGCGAGCATCACCTTCGGATTGTCGAATGCCCACGCGATCTCCTGCGCGCCGGCCTGGTTGTCGACGTACAGCGTCTTCGTCCAATTCTTGCCGCCGTCCGTGCTGCGGAAAACGCCGCGCATGTCCATCAGCTTGTGGACGTTTCCCTGTGCCGCGATCAGCACCAGGTTCGGATCCTTCGGATCGACGAGAATCGACGGGATCTGCTTCGTTTCGTCGAGCCCCAGGTGCTGCCACGTCTTGCCGGCGTCGACGGACTTGTACATCCCGTTCCCTTCGTTGATGCCGCCGCCGGTGATGAGATCACCCATGCCGACGTAAATGACGTTGGGATCGGACGGCGCGACCTGCACCGATCCAACCGACGACGCCTCCTTTACCGAATCGAAGATCGGATACCACGTCGTGCCGGCGCTGGTCGTCTTCCACACGCCGCCGAGTGGCAGTCCGATGTAGAACGTGCCGGGCTTGCCGATCACTCCGCTGACGGCCGAGACGCGTCCGCCGCGGAACGGGCCGATCATGCGCCACTGCAGGCCCGAGATGAGGTTCGGCTCGATCGGCGCGGCCGCCCCGAGGGCGAGCAACCCGGCGAGCAGGGCGGAGCCGGTCAGCCAACGGGCGGGGTGACTTGGTCTGCGGGTCATCGAAGACGTCTCCTGAGCGTTGATTCGCATCAAGTGAATTGATGGCTGGGCAACGTGAAAAGCGAGTAATCGGTAGTTGGTCATTGATCGTTGGTTCTTGGCCAGACACGCTGAGACCGGGCTAAGTACCAATGACCAACGACCAATGACTGATTACTCGTCTTGGCCTGGCCGTACTTGATGCCAGAGCGCCTTTGGTGGTCAATTACTCCCCTTCTCCCGACTGCCCGCCCGCCTCAGAGGAAAATCCATGCCGACCCCCGAAGAACTTCTCGACCAGACAGCGACAGACCTGGTCAACTCCGACTACGACGAGGAATTGGCGGGCATGGATCGCCGGCACTTCATGTTCCTCTCGCTCGTCGCCGCCGCCGCGACGGCGTTCGGCGCCGATCGCGCACGCGCGCAGGGCACGCCCGCCGGTGCGGCTGGCGCTGCCGGCGGTGGTCGCGGGCAGCAGCCGCAAGCTCCGCCGGTTCCTCTCGGGAACGGCGAAGCGCCTGCCCTGCAGTTCCAGCCCTACCCCGGCGGCACCGGCGCGCTCATGGAAAAGCTCGCGAAGGAGCGCGGCCGCGCGGCGTTCGATCGCGCGGTCTTCACGGTCGAGAAGTGGACCGGAAGCGTCCCAACGAATCCCGACGACATCGCGTTCCTCCCCGCGCACCGCCTCTCTGCGCTCATCAAGACGAAGAAGATCACGTCGCTGCAACTCACCGAGATCTATCTCACGCGCCTCAAGCGGCTGAACCCCACGCTGCTCTGCGCGGTGACGATCATGGAAGATTCGGCGCGCGCCGAGGCCATCACGGCCGACGCCGAGATCAAGGCCGGCAAGTATCGCGGGCCGCTGCACGGACTGCCGTACGGAGTGAAAGACCTGTTCTCGACGAAGGGCGTACCCACGACGTGGGGCGCGAAGGATTTCGAGCATCGCATCATCGATGAAGACGCCGAGGTGGTGGTGCGTCTTCGTGAGGCCGGCGCGGTGCTCATCGCGAAGCTCGCCACCGGACTCTTCGCGCAGAACGACCAGTGGTTCCGCGGCCGCACGAACAATCCGTGGAACCTGGCACTCGGCTCCAGCGGATCCTCGGCAGGCCCGTCGTCGGCGACCGCCGCGGGTTGCGTCGCGTTCGGCATCGGCACGGAGACATCCGGATCGATCGTCTCGCCGGCCACGCGCTGCGGGGTCAACGCGCTGCGTCCGACCTTTGGCCGGGTCAGCCGCTCGGGCGGCATGGTGCTCGGCTGGTCGATGGATCGCGTCGGGCCCATCACGCGGACGGTGGAAGATGCGGCGATGGTCTTCAACGCGATCCACGGTGTGGACGAGAAGGATCCGTCAACGGTGATGACGCCGTTTCAATTCGATCGCAAGATCAGCCTCGCCTCGCTGCGCATCGGCGTCGATCCGAATGCGCCGAAAGAATTCGTCGACAAGCTCAAGGAACTCGGCATGCAGCCGAAGGAAGTCGGCCCGCGTCCGACGGTCGGTGGAGCGGGCGGCGGCGGACTGAACGTCGAAGACGCGGCGGCATTCGACGACTACGTCCAAATCAAGGCGAAAGAGATCGGGCTCAACCTCAACTCACTCCCCGAGCCGGCCGCCGGTCGTGGCGGCGGTGGCGGCGGCCGGGGAGGCAACGTTGCCGCGGCGCCCGGTGCGCCGGCCGTGCCGGCGAACCCGATGGCGCCCGCCGACTGGAATCCGCGTTTCGTGAACGGCCGCACGGTTCGCGCGTTCGAGTTCGTGCAGGGGCAGCGGCGACGCTACATGCTGATCAGCAAGTGGGCCGAGTACATGAAGGATCTCGATATGTTCATCGGCGCTCCGTTGGCTGACGTCGGCGCGAATTCGCAGACCGGCCACCCGTGCGTGGTTGTACCGTACAAGTTCGACGTTCCCGCGCAGGGCGGCGGCGGCGGCGGCGGTGGCGGCGGCGGACGCGGCGGGGCTCCTCCGCAGCCTCCGCTCGATCTCAAGCCGCAGCCGATCTGTGCGACGATCATCGGCAACCTGTACGCCGACGACAAGATCCTGTCGGTCGCGCATCGGTACCAGGTGAACACGGACATTCACCTCAAGCATCCGACGCTCTGATGTTCGCACGCGCGGCGCGGAGGTGGGCGCGAGAGGGAGTAGCAGTGCTCCTTGCGCTCGCCGTCGGCGCGTGCACACACACCGGAGCGTCTCCGGCTTCGGCGCTTCCGGCTTCCGGCTTTCCTCCGCCTTCCGGCCCTCCCGCCTACCTCTTCTCGTATTTCCGCGGCAACGGCGACGACGGCGTCCATCTCGCGTGGAGCAGCGACGGTATCACCTGGTCCGCGCTGAACGGCGGCAAGCCGGTGATCACGCCGGCGATCACGGGCGACGGCATCGGATGGCAGGACTGGAATACCAGGGCCGCGCTCATGCGTGATCCGAGCATCATCTACGGTCCCGACAAGCTGTTTCACATGGTGTGGACCATCGCGTGGACCGATCATGGGATCGGCGTCGCCCAATCGCGCGACCTCATTCATTGGTCGGAGCAGGCGCGGGTTCCGGTGATGGACCACGAACCGAATGCACTGAACGCCTGGGCGCCCGATCTCTTCTACGATGATGCGACCAGGCAGTACGTCATCGTCTGGGCCACGTCGATTCCGGGGCGCTTCCCGGCGACCGACAGCGCTGCGCAGCGAACGTCACGGGGACGCGCCGATCACCGGCTCTACTACGTGACCACCAGGGATTTCAAGACGTATTCGCACGCCGCCCTGCTGTACGACGGCGGCTTCTGCGCGATCGACGGAACGATCACCAAGCGCGGCGACAGCTACTACCTCGTCATGAAGGACGAGACGTTCTATCCGGCGCAGACGCGCAATCTCCGGATCGCGTCCAGCAAGCATGCGACCGGCCCGTACGGCCCCGCGTCACCGTCGTTCACGTCGAAGGACACGGAGGGTCCGTCGGTGCTGCAGACGCCCGAGTGGTCGTACGTCTACTACGACGAATACACGCGCGGACGCTACGGCGCCGTGCGCACCAAGGACTTCGAACACTTCGAGCCATTTACGGACTCGTTGCACGCGCCGCGGATGCGACACGGCTCAGCGTTTCTCGCGCCGATGTGGGTGCTCAAGGGGCTGCAGGCGCTCGACTCGGTGCCGAAATAGACGGTTGTTGAAGCCCCTCGCCGGTTCACGAGCGAGCCCAGAAGTCATCTCCCCAAAAGCTTTGCGGGGACGGGGACTTCTAGAGAGGGACGAGCGACGGGTGAGGGGCGATCTGGCGAAGAGGGACGAGCGACGGGTGAGGGGCGATCTGGCGAAGAGTGACGAGCGACGGGTGAGGCGCGATCTGGCGAAGAGCGACGAGCGAGAAGTGAGGAGAACGTCTCCGCGCTCCTTACGCGTCGCTCTTCACCAAGTCGCCCCTCACGCGTCGCTCGTCCCTGTTTGCAAACTCATCGCCCGTCACCCTTCCCCAGATCGCCCCTCACCCGTCGCTCGTCCCTGAGCCTGGGAGCCCCTCACCCGTCGCTCGTGCCTGCTTGGAAGCGCCGCACCTGATTTGTGAGATAAACCTCTAGGGCAACACCCCGCCCCACGCCGGCCCCAGCCGCGTCATCAGGGCGGCAAACACTTCGATCCCATCGAACAGGTTCTGCACGCGAAGGTTCTCGTCCTTCGCATGCTGGCTGTCGTCGTGATTCACCGTCGGCACGATGATCAACGGAACCCCGAGCACCGACTCGAAGATGTCGATCGGGAGACTTCCCCCCATCATCGGCACCGCGAGCACCGCCGATCCCGTCGCCTCCGACACCACGCTGCGAATCGCC
>JADGQS010000220.1 GCA_017881585.1 Gemmatimonadaceae bacterium
CTGTCGCCGTGGAACCCGATGTCGGCCTCGAGCGCCGTGAGGTGCACGGCGCCGAGCGGCTCGACCGAGAGCTCGCCTTCGTGCACGACGAGCGCACCGTTGAGGAGCGGATGTTTCCAGGTGCCGGTCACGTCGAGGTCGAGCGCGAGCGATCCGCTCGCTTTCGTCACCGATTTCGAGAGCGCGGCGACGATCGCCATGCCCCCGCTGTCGGTGTGGATGCTGGCGACGATCGGCTCCTCGACCAGCCGCGATCCGGTGGCGCTGAGTGCGAGATTTACGGGAAGCTTGGCGGTGCCGTGTATCGCCGGCAGTCCGAGGCGTGAGTACAGGAGCGATGTCGAGAGGCGCCGGCTGGCGTAGTCCCCGGTCGCGCGGAGCTCGTCGAGCCGAAGGCCGAGCAGCACGCCGTGGCGCAGCGTGCCGTCGAACTTCAGCACGGGATTCTCGCGCGTCCCGGAGAGGTCGGCGCTCAGCGATGCCGTTCCCTCGAACGGACTCTCTATCTGCATCATCTCGCCGATGTCGGCCAGCGGGACGGAGTCGGTGCGGATAGCGAGCGACACCGCGGAGTCCGCCGTCGTTTTGCCGCTCAGCGCGATCGAGCCGCCGGTCCGTGAGCTCAGCGCGATCGAGTCCACGATGAGCGCGCCCTTCACGAACTCGATCTGCGACCGGCGCCGCAGGAACCACGAGTCGGTCGACGTCTGTATCGAGAGACTGTCCACGCGAGCGGCGATGGTGTCACCGCGAAAGGAGAGTTCCGCGCTCGCGTGAGCCGAGTCGAGCGCGGACTTCGCGGAGAGCGTCACCCACTGACGGTCGCGCGACATCAGGCTGTCGCTCCCGGACAGACGGGAGTAGGCGAGAGTCCCGACGCGCAGCGTATCGAACGCGAACGTGAAGACACCGGTCGCAGAGTCTGGAAGCGCGCCGACTCTTGCGGTGAGCGTGGCCTGCCGAGCCGTCAGCGTACCGATGCGCAGCTGCGTGCCCGTCGCCGTGGCCCGCACCGCGAGCTTCGAGAGGCTGCCGGAGACCGTCCCGTTCGCGCTGATCGAACCAGCGAGCGAATCGGCGAGCGCCGTGGCGCCGGTATCAGGGCGGGCCGCCGAATCACCGGCGGCGCGCGCCTTTACGAGATACTGCCGCAGTCCTCCGAGCGAGTCCACGTCGATATGAAAGAGCAACGAGTCGCTTTGCGTCGCGCCGAGCCCGAGGCCGCCGTGCGCCGTGAGGGTGCCGCCCGACGATTCGACGCGGAGCGTGTCCACCCGCATCGCGCCGCCGGCGAATCGCAGCGACGCCAGGCCATCGTACACGCGCATGCCGCCGATCAGCGACCGGTCGACGAAGAACTGCGCCTCGCCCATCATGTTCGGCAGCGAATCGAATTCCAGCGACGTCACGAAGCGGCCGTTGATGCTCGTCGACGGCGCGCCCGGACTGGCGAGCGCTCGCTGCAGGTCGAGCGCCCCGACAGATCCGCGCGATGATACGCGATATCCGGGCGACGCGGCGTCGAACTGCCCCTCGAGCTGCAGGCGGCCCGCCTCGCCGACGAGATCCGCCGTCGCACTGAAGTCGGTGATGTCGCCCTGCAGGCGCAGCGGTCCGGTGTACTCGCCGCGGATCGGCAGGCCCGGATACGAGCGCGCGATCGTGCTGAACGAGATCGGCAGCGCCGCGACGGCGACTTCGAATCCGACGTTCGCGCCGCCGGTCGAGAGGCGTCCGTCGCCCTTGAAGTGCGACGGCGGCGTGCTGTCGCCGTCGCGGTGCGTGATGTCGGCATCCCGGAATCGCACGTCGGTCCAGCTGGAGTCGAGCGTCGCCTCGCCGGAGATCACTCCGTTGAGGCGCGGAAATCCTTCGCTCAGGAATTGCGCGGTGCGCAGATCGAATCGCGTGAGTTCGAGGCGGAATCCGTGGAAAGTCGTGTTGGCCGGATTGAGGATGTCGAGCTCGCCGCGGCCGGCGAACGCCGAGGTGGCGCCGGCCACGTTGCGGTCCGCGTACGTGAGCCGCAGCTCGTCCACGATGAAATGGTTTACGGGGCCTCCGTGCGCGCGCGCGGTGCCGGTGAACGAGCCGTTCCACGGCTGCGGAAACTTGCCGCCATTCATCGTCTCGATCAGTGCGAAGTCGAACGGCATCGCCTCGACGTCCATGTCCTTCAGGATCAGCACCGGCCCGCCGACGGCGAACGTCATCGCGCCTTTCAGGTGCGAGGCGTTCGTTCGCAGGTCCATCTTCGAGATGACGTAGTTGAGCAGGCGCGGGTCGCGATCCGACCTGATCCGCAGTTCCATCGAGCCGCCACCGGTCTTCGGAATCACCGGTGCGATCCACGACACGTCCCCGAGAGAAACCGAATCGCTCAGGATGCGCAGGTCGAACTGCACGCCGCGCTTGCCGGCCCACTCGAGCCAACCCGACCCGCGCGCGACCGAGCCGGGCAGCTCGAGGTGCCGGATGTCCATCCGGAGCGAGTCCCCGCGCAAGAGCACGATTCCGCTCATGTTGCGCACGTCGAACGGCGGCGAATGCTCGTTGACGTCAAGGCGTGCGATGTCGAACTGCATGCCCGGCTTGTCGGGTTCGCGCAACCGGATGCGGTTGAAGGTGAAATTCCCTTCGGTCCAGCGCAACGTGCGCTGGTAGCCGCGCTTCCCCTTTACCACGACGGCACGAATCTCCTGATCCTTCGCGGCGAGATTGCGGACGATCGCGCTGTCGCGCCGCGCACCCTTGAGCGAGTCATCCGGCGCCCACGGCAGGGTCAGCTGAAAATGCAGCCCCCGGATGCGAACGTTTCGGAGCTGCACGATCGCGCCGAACGCGCTGCGCGACGGCGGCGGCCCGCTCGGCGGCGCGCCCGTCGGCGGAAAGACCTTGTCGTAATTCCAGACGCCGTCGTTCTCCTTTCGGATCACGAAGAACGGGTGCTGCAGCTCCACCGAGCGCACGATGATCCGCCCGTCGATCAGGTCGCGCGGATCGTACGTGATGTGCGTCGATCCCGTCGCGATGAACACCGAGTCGTCGGGCCCGATGAGCGCGAGCGAGTCGACTTCGAAATCCGTGAGAAACGAACCCGACAGCTTCCCGACGAAGAGCCGCCCGTGCACGCCGCGCGCGACCTGCCGCACCAGCTGCGTGCGGATCCACTCGCGCCCGCCGTCACTCTGCGTGGCCGCCACGAGGGCGCCGATGATTCCCGCGCCGATCAGCATCATCGTGATCGCGCTCAGCAACACGACGAGCCGGCGGCGTCCCATGGCCTAGAACGCCTCGCCGAGCGTAAG
>JADGQS010000221.1 GCA_017881585.1 Gemmatimonadaceae bacterium
ATTACCCGCTTTTCAGTCGTGCCGGTTTACATAGCCGGCCCGATAATCCTGTCGAGCTCCTTCTTCCTCGCTTCCAGATCCGTCCGCAAAACCTTCAACCGATCGACCGCATCCTTGCCCGGTTTCTGATCCGCCCCGTTCGTCATCGAGTACAGATAGGTGATGTGCGTCAGCAGCTTCGGTTCGCTGTAGCGGATCGGTGTGGTGATGATCTTCGCCGCGAGCTCGTTCAGCTTCGTGAGCTGATCGAGCTGCGCACCCGTCGCGCCCTTCAACTTCTGCTGCGCCTGTCTCAGCCGCGCGACCGTCTTGTTCGCGTCGCTCACGAGCTCGCGAACGGCCATGTTGTGGTTGAACTGCGCCTTCAAGTCCTCGAGGGTGATGCCGTCGCGGAGAATGCGCGGATCCTCGACCACCGTCAGCGACTGCGACGTTCTGATGGATCCAGCGGTCAGCCTCACCGAGTAGAGACCCGGCACTGCGGCCGGTCCGTTGCCGCCCTCGACGCCGGCGCCGCTCATCGGCCCGGGATACCGCAGGTCCCACGTCATCCGGTGCATTCCCGGATTCTTGTCGAGGCGCACGGCACCGCCGCGTCCGCCGCGTCCGCCACCGCCGCCGCCTTCCTCGTCGGCAGGTGGCGCATTCTCCGCGGGCGACGGTGACGCAGCCACCGCCGCGCTCGAATACTTCCGCACGACTTTCCCGGCGCCGTCGAGAAGTTCGAGCGTCAGCTCGTCCTTCATGCCCGGTGCGAGGTAATAGTCGATCTGCGCGCCCGGTGCGGGATACTGGATCCCACCGCCGCGCCCCACGCCGCCCCCGCCGCCACGACCGCCGCGTCCGCGCACCGCCTCCTGCGGCTTGTACAACGTCACCTGCGACGACGCCACCTTCTCGCTCAGCTCACGCAGCGGCGACACGTTGTCCATGATCCAGAACGCGCGCCCCTGCGTGGAGAGCACCATGTCGTTGCGGCCGAACTTGATGTCGGTCACCGGCGTCGCGGGGAGATTCTGCTGGAACGGATGCCAGTGCGCGCCGTTGTCGAACGAGATATGCATCGCGAATTCCGTGCCCGCATACAACAGCCCGGCGCGCACGGGATCCTCGCGCACCACGCGCACCGGTTCATCCTTCGCGATGCCGTTCGTGCCGTCCGTCAGCTTCGTCCACGTCTTGCCGTAGTCGTCGGTCTTGTAGATGTACGGAGCGAAATCGCCGCCGAGCAGGAACCGATAGTAGGCGTAGTACGCCGTGCCCGGCCGGTGCGGACTCGGCTCGATATTCTGCACGCGGCCGCCCGGGGGCATGTCCTTGGGCGTGATGTTCGTCCACGTCTTGCCGGCATCGCGCGTCACGTAGAAGAGACCGTCGTTCGATCCCGTCCAGATGAGTCCCGGCGTGATCGGCGACTCGCGAATCGAGTAGACCACGCTGTACACCTCTTCGCCCGTCGCGTCGCGCGTGATCGGCGTGCCGCTCGCCTCCTGCGGCTCGCCCTTCGGGAACGCGGTGAGATCGGGACTGATGCGCTCCCACGTCACGCCCTCGTCGCGCGTGCGGTGCACGTACTGCGAGCCGTAGTACACGGTCGCCGCCTCGTGCGGCGAGACTTCCATCGGCGACACGCGCTGGAATCGATAGGTCAGCGTGGCGCCGCCGTTTCCGTAGAGCGACTCGGCGCCCACCCAGTACTGCCGCTCCTCGCCGCTCTTCACGTTCATGCGGCTGAACTGTCCCTTGCACGAACCGTAGACGATGTCGGGATTGGTGCGGTTCGGAATGATCGGGCCCGTCTCGCACCCCGGACCGGTGCGCCACTCCTCGGCCTGGCCCGCGCCGAGCGGGAGCGACGGCACGATCAGCGTGGTGTTGTCCTGCTGCGCGCCGTAGACGCGATACGGATACTGGTTGTCGAGCGCCACCTGGTAGATCTCCGCGGTCGGCTGGTTGTCCTGCGTGCTCCAGCTGCGACCTCCATCCAGCGACACATTCGTTCCCCCATCATTCGACTGGATCATGTAATCCGAGTTCTTCGGGTTGATCCACATGTCGTGATGGTCGCCGTGCGGCGCCTGCGCGTTGCGGAATGTCTTGCCGCCGTCGGTGCTCTTGAACCAGCCCTCGTTGCCGACGAAGATGACGTCGGCGTTGTTGGGATCGGCTTCGAGCGTGGTGTAGTAGAACGGCCGCGTCCAGAGGTTCTGCGCGCCGTTCACGAGTGCCCACGTGGAACCCGCGTCGTCGGAGCGATAGAGACCGCCGCCCGGCTTCGCCTCGATGAGCGCGTAGATGCGGTTCGGCTGTGATGCGGGAATCGAGACGTTGCTGCGGCCGAACAACCCGGTCGGCAGGCCGCCGCCGAGTTTCGTCCAGGTATCACCACCATCCGTACTCTTATAGATGCCGCCCTCCTTCGACCCGCTGACGATCGTCCATGGCTTGCGCTGTCCGTGCCAGATCGAGGCGAAGATCACGTTCGGATTGCCGGGCTGCAGCTCGAGGTCGGCTGCGCCGCTGCTGTCGGAGACGTAGAGGATCTTCTTCCAGGTCGCGCCGCCGTCACTCGAGCGGAACACGCCGCGGTCCACGTTGGGCGTGTACGGATTACCGAGTGCGGCGACATAGACGAGGTTCGGGTTCGCAGGATGCACGCGGATCGTCGAGATCTGCCCGACGTCCCTCAGGCCGCTGAACGTCCACGTCTTGCCCGCATCGACCGACTTGAACATCCCCCGGCCGATCGAGACGTTGCTGCGGATCTTCGACGATCCGGTGCCCGCGTAGATCGTGTTCGGGTCGGACTGCGCGACTTCGATCGCGCCCATGGAGCCGACGGGAAGCTGGCCGTCGGAGATGTTGAGCCAGCTGTGCCCCGCGTCGGTGGTCTTCCAGATGCCGCCGCCGGTGGAGCCCATGTAGAACGTTTGCGGCGCGGAGGGCACGCCGGTCACGGCGGTGACGCGGCCGCCGCGGAGCGGGCCGATCATGCGGTAGCGCAGCGCCGAATAAAGCGCGGGATCGTACGACGCGGCCAGCTGCATCGGTTTTTTCGCGTCGGCCGGCGTTGGATTGGACTTCGCGGACGACGCCGGCTGCGCCGCCGGCGGGGATTTAGCGGCTTGCGCGTATGCGCCGATCGGCATGGCGAACAACAGGGCGATCGTGAGCGCCGGGCGGCGGCTATTCGAGCGAAGCATGTTGTCTCCTGTGGGCGGTACTTCGGGCGGTACTTCGGGCGGTACTTC
>JADGQS010000222.1 GCA_017881585.1 Gemmatimonadaceae bacterium
ATCGCCGCCGTCGGCAAGCCGCGAAACACCGCGCTTGCAACGGCGATCGAGGAGTACGAGCGGCGGGCGGCGCACTATTGGCCGCTCGAAGTGCACGAGGTCCGCGAGGAGCCTGCGAAATCGGTCTCCGCGGACCTCGTTCGCGAACGGGAAGGATCGCGGCTTTCGGACGTCGTGCCCGCGTCGGCCCATCTCGTCGCGTGCGATCCCGGCGGTGTATCGAAGACTTCGGAGGAGTTCAGCGCATGGCTGCAGGGCGAGCGGGAGCGGGGCCACGATGTAGCTTTTGTCATCGGCGGGGCCTTCGGGCTCTCACCGGCCGTTCGCAAGAGAGCGCGCACGCGTCTCTCCCTCGCGCCGTGGACCCTGCCGCACGAACTCGCGCGGCTCGTGCTCGCGGAGCAACTCTACCGCGCGGGTTCGATCGTGAAACGCGAGCCCTATCACAAATGATGGAGACGGGTTCGTGAGTGCACCGCGGGTCATTGCGGAGTCCATCGGCGGGGGCGCGCTCACGCGTGCCGCGCTCGACGGCAGCGCCCCCGCGGGCTGGTTCCTGCCGCGTCCGCGCGGCGTTGACGAATGGCGGAGTCACGCCGAGACCGTGCGCAGCGCATTCCCGGGCGCGCGCTGGATCGAGACACTGAGGCCTGCGCTCTCCGCCAGCGGGGCGGCGGCGGAGCGGCTCGAGCGGGTCGCGGCAGGCCACGGCGTGGTCGTGACGACGGGACAGCAGCCGGGATTGTTCGGCGGCCCGGGCTACACGTGGCTGAAGGCGATCTCCGCACTCGAGTTCGCCAATCGGCTGGAGCGCGAAATCGGCGTTCCCGTCGCGCCGGTCTTCTGGGCCGCGACCGACGATGGGGATTTCGGGGAGGCGTGCTCGACCGTCGTTTCACTCGGCACCGAGTGGCGTCGCATCGCGATCGAGCGGCAGGGACCGGAAGGGCTCGTGATGTCGCAGATGCCGGCCGGCAATACCTCGGTGCAGATCGCGATGCTCACGGAAGCGGCCGGATCGGCGTCGCAGTCGGACGTACTCGCGGCGCTGCGAGCGGCCTATCATCAGGACGCCACCGTCGGGGGCGCGTACGTGCAGCTGCTCCGCGCGATCCTCGAGCCGCTGGGGATCGCCGTGCTCGACGCGTGGCATCCCGCGGTTCGCTCGGCCGCCCGGCCGACGCTCGTCGAGGCGCTGAACCGCGCGGCGATGATCGACGAGGCCGTCGCGCTGCGCGGCGTTTCCATCGAGCGCGCGGGCTTCCGCGCGCAGGTCGCTCGTGTCCAGCGCCTCTCGCTCGTCTTCCGCAGCACGATCGGCGTGAAGGAGCGCGTGCCGCTCGCGCAGACGGCCGATGCCGCGCGTCGCGACGATCTCGTGCTCTCGGCAAACGTGCTGCTGCGTCCCGTGGTGGAGCGGCGCCTCCTGCCCACCGTGGCGTACGTCGGTGGCGCCGGCGAGATCGCGTACTTCGCGCAGGTGACCGCGGTGGCCGAGGCGCTCGGCGCCGCGCTGCCGCTGGTGGTGCCGCGCTGGTCGGCGACGGTCATCGAACCCGCGGTCGACCGCATGCTCGGCCGCCTCGGCATGATGTTCGACGACGTGAAGTCGCCGCACATGGCCGAGCGCCGCATTGCCGAGCGCGCGATGCCGGCCGCGGTGCGCGAGGCACTCGAGGGACTGCGCGCGTCAGTGGAGACGCGGATCGACGCGGTCTCGGCGAGCATGGGGAGCAACCATCTCGTCACGAAGGAAGTCGTCGAGGGCGCGCGCGCCCAGCTCCGTCATCGTGTGGAGCGTCTCGAGCGCCGCATACGCGCCGCTGCGGGCCGCGGCGAGACGGCGGCGATGAACGATCTGGCCGCCATTCGCGCGGCGCTGATGCCGGCGGGCGCGAGACAGGAGCGACGGCTCAACTACCTGCCACTGCTCGCACGCCACGGCGATCTCCTGATCGAGCAGCTCAAGGCCGGTGCCGCGATTCACGCCGGCGGGTTGATCGGAAGCAAGTGAGAAGTTTGTGACCGGTCCGGCGGACGGACCGAAGGAAGCGGCGGCGCGCCGGAACCGAACCACCGGCGGCGCGGTGCTCGTTGCGGGAGGAATCTTCCTCAGCCGCATCATGGGGCTGGTCCGCACGCGCGCGTTCACGCACTTCCTCGGCACGTCGGATGCGGCGGACGCGTTCAGCGCGGCCATTCGCATTCCCAATTTCCTCCAGAACCTCTTTGGAGAGGGCGTGCTCTCGGCGTCTTTCATTCCGGTGTACGCGAGGCTGCTTGCCGAGGGCGACGAAGAGGAGGCCGGACGCGTGGCCGGCGCGGTGTTCTCGCTGCTCGCGCTCATCGCGACCGTGCTGGTCGTCGTCGGCGTGATCGCGACCCCGCACCTGATCGCGCTGCTCACGCCCGGCTTCACGGGCGACAAGCAGCTGCTCACGATCAAGCTCGTGCAGGTGATGTTCCCGGGCGTCGGCGTGCTCGTGATCTCGGCATGGTGCCTCGGGATCCTCAACTCGCACCGGCGGTTCTTCCTTTCGTACGCCTCGCCCGTCGCGTGGAATCTCATGATGATCGCCGCGCTCCTCTTCTTCGGGCCGAGGGTGGCGCAGGCGAATCTCGTGATGCTCGTGGCGCTGGCGTCGGTGGCGGGCGCGATTCTGCAGCTCTCGGTGCAGCTGCCCACGCTGTTCAGGCTCGAGCGCAAGATGCGCGCGTCGCTCGACATTCGCGCCGCGAACGTGCGCTCGGTGATCACGAACTTCGTCCCGGTGTTCTTCGGGCGCGGAGTCGTGCAGATCAGCGCGTACGTGGACCAGTGGCTTGCATCGTTCATCATCGGCGGCGCCGTCGCGGTGCTCGGATATGCACAGAACGTGTCGATGCTCCCGATCTCGCTCTTCGGCATGGCGATCGCGGCGTCGGAACTTCCTGCGATGTCGTCCGCGCTCGGCACGAGCGCCGACGTCGCGTCGGAAATTCGCCGGCGGCTCGACGAGGGCCTGCGCCGCATCGCGTTCTACATCATCCCTTCGGCCGCGGCGTTCCTGCTGCTGGGTGACATCATTGCGGGCGTGCTGTATCAGAGCGGAGAGTTCAAGCGCGAGGGGACCGTTTGGGTCTGGGGCGTCCTCGCCGGATCGGCGGTCGGGCTGCTCGCGGGCACGATGGGCCGGCTCTACAGCTCCGCGTGGTACGCGCAACGCGACACGATCACGCCGCTGAAGTTCGCGATGCTTCGCGTCG
>JADGQS010000223.1 GCA_017881585.1 Gemmatimonadaceae bacterium
ATGCTCGCCTGCTTCGAGCATTGGTTCGGTCCGTACCCCTGGTATGCCGACGGCTACAAGTTGATCGAGGCGCCGTACCTCGGCATGGAACACCAGAGCGGCATCGCCTATGGCAACAAGTACCTGCCGGGCTACATCGGCCGCGACCTCTCGGGCACCGGGGAGGGAATGAGCTGGGACTACATCATCGTGCACGAAAGCGCCCACGAATGGTGGGGCAACAACATCAGTGCCAAGGACCACGCCGACATGTGGATCCACGAGAGCTTCGGCATGTACGCCGAGGCGCTTTATCTCGAATGCGTGAAGGATCAGGCGGCCGGCCAGCGATATCTGGTCGGGGTGCGGAGCAACATCAAGAACGACTCGCCGATCATCGGCACGTACGGCGTCAACGACACTCCGAGATCGCAGGACCGGTACTACAAAGGTTCGAACATGCTGATGACCATCCGCGCGGTCGTCGACAACGACGCGCGCTGGTTGAGCACGCTCCGGGGCCTCAACTCGACGTTCTGGCACCAGACCGTGACCGCGAAGCAGATCCGGGACTACATCAACACCGGGACGGGCGTCGATCTCTCCAGGATCTTCACGCAGTATCAGGAGACGACGATGATCCCGATGCTGGAGTACCGGACCGAAGGGAAGACGTTCTCATATCATTGGACCAACGTGGTTCCCGGGTTCGACATGCCGGTCCGGGTTGGACTCGGCAACGACAGCAACTACACCCACCTGCGTCCCACCACCGCGTGGCAGACCGTGCCGTCGACGATGAGCGACACCACCGAATTACGCGTGGACCCGGCGTTCTATGTGACGGCAAGCCGGGCCAAGCCGTGAGGCGCGCGGAAATGTATTCCGACCGGGAATCGCCGGAGCGGCGCAAGAGCCCGGCCGTATCGTCGGCGCGCCTCGTGACGTAGGTTCGGACGGGGAACAGGCGAAATTCCAAGGAGACCCGATGCAGCTGCCCATCATCGCGATGAACTTCATCTACGCCATACTCGGCGTGGTCCTGATGTATGTCACGTATCGGGTGATCGACATGCTCACGCCGCAGGTCGATTTCCACGACGAGCTCAAGAAGGGAAACATCGCCGTCGCGATTTTCCTGGGCGCAATCTTCATCGCGATCGGGATGATCGTCGGCCGCGCGCTGAACTAGTGAAGCGGCTCGCCCTGCTGCTCCTGCTCGCCACGACGGCCGGCGCGCAGCAACCAACGGCACAATCGCCGCCGCCGATGAGCGCGCTCGATCGCGCCACCGCCGCCCGCAACGCGCGGCACGACCAGACTCGCTACGACGCCATCTTCCGCAAGTACAGCAAACGCTACTTCGGCCTTGGCTTCGACTGGCAATACTTCAAGGCGCAGGGCATGGCCGAGAGCGAACTCAACGCGAAGGCGCGCAGCTACGTGGGCGCGCGCGGCGTGATGCAGCTCATGCCCTCGACGTTCCAGGAGATCCAGTCGAAGCGTCCGGAGTTCGAGTCCATCGACGACCCCGAGTGGAACATCGCGGCGGGGATCATGCACGACCGCTACCTCTGGCGGCTGTGGGAGCCCGTGGGCCCGGACTCCGACCGAACGCGGTTCATGTTCGGCAGCTACAACGCCGGCGAGGGAACCATCTCGCGCGCGACGGCCGCCGCCCGCGCGAAGCAGCTCGACGAACTGCGCTGGCCGAACATCGAGCGCGTCGCTCCCGAAGTGCCGCGCTGGCGTTACCGCGAGACACTCGGCTACGTGCGGAAGATCCGCGAGACTTATGGAACGCTACGCGCTGGCGCGCTCCGCTCCGGAACGCTGCGCGCCGAGGCACCGGTGGCCGCAGCGCCAGCCGCGCCCAAGCCGTAGAGAGCGACTGCGTTCTCGCGCAGCACCATCCGCGCGAGATGTTCGGCCCGTTCACGCGTGACCACGCCGTCCCGCAGCATCCCGGTGAGCGCCAGCCCGAGCGCCCGCCGCGCCGAGTTCGCCGCGAGCAGCGCGCCCGCCTCCCACGTCTGGTCCGGCCCGCCCGCGAACGCATCCGTGCCGAAGAGCACGCGGTCGGGATACTCGTTCAGCCACATGCGCAGCGCGTTCGCAAACTGCCGCGGCTCGGCGACCATGTCGGCCATCGATATGTCCGCGTACACGTTGCCCTTCGCCATCAGCGACAGCGTATGCGTAACGAGCGGCCAGCCGCCGTGGATGATCACGAATTTCGTCGCGCGAAGCGTCGAGTCGTTGAAGGCGCTCTCGAGCAGATACGGGTCGGCGCCGCGAGCGGAGTAGAAGCTGCCGGCGATGTCGGTGCAGTGGATGTGAACGGAGAGGCCGAGCCGGCCCGCCTCGCGTGCAATGACGCGAAAGAGATAATCCTCGAGCGTCTTGTATTCAGCCCGCCCCGGCGTGCCACCCGATGCGAAACGGGAGTAGACCAGGCGCGCGAGGTTGGGATCCGGATCGTCGAAATCGAGCGCGCGCAGGTACGCCGCCTCGAACTTCACCGCGACCGCACCGCCCTTCTTCTGCCGCCCGAGCGTCGGCGTCACGACGGTCTTCACATAATCATCGAGCGACGCAGGCAGCTTCGCGATGCCGAGGTCGTTCATGTACCGGTGCAGCAGCTTCGTCTCGAGCGCGTACAGCGATCGCGTGTCGGGGGTGCGCGCTGATTCGAGCCGTCCGTCGAGCGGCAGCATCAACGCATCCACGAACGGGACCCAGAGAAAGCGCGGCGAGGTGAGACCGGCGCCCATCGCCACGCGATTCGAAAGCATGACGTCGATGCCGGCGAAATCGAGCGCTTCCGCGGGGCTCTTGATCGAGCGTCCCTTCACAGAGCGCTGAGCGGCGATCCAGTCCGGATGATCGGCGCGGAGCCGCGCCGGAAGCGTCATCGGTGGAAGCGCGTCGAGCGGAAGGGCGTCATATTCGGTGTCGGGCTTCGCACCCGGAGGGAGTTGCAGCATCGGATGCGCGTGATCGTCCACCGCCTTGATGGAGGCGATGTACCGCTCGAGCGCCGGATCAACCGGACGCTGCGAGCACGCCGTCAATGAAAGGCCGATGACAAGCGTAATAGTTCGTGAGGGCATTCTCATTCGCTTAGCATACGCCCCGCGTTGATAACTTCAAGGAAGTACCGCCCGAAGTACCGCCCGAAGTACCGCCC
>JADGQS010000224.1 GCA_017881585.1 Gemmatimonadaceae bacterium
GTGGACGTGACTGCCGCCCACATCCTCGAGCAAGTCGAGGACATGATGCGGGAGCGGAATGGCCGGTTGCTCTTCAGCAATCTCCCGCGCAACCTGCCGGGTGGGCGCGACGTGGAAGTGTACCTCGGGCAGGTGGGATTCACCGGGGAGCACGCGGTGCAAACGTTCGGCGAGCTTGACGAGGCGCGCGAGTGGGTCGAGGAACGCTTGATCGCGGACGCGCACCTGGAAGCGTTGCGGCGTCCGGCGCTCGCGCTACACGAGATCGAGTTGTTCAGGGGCCGGAAGGCGGAGACCCTCGCCGAACTCGAGGCGTGCATGGAGGCGCGGCAGTTCCCGCCCGGGGCGCGGATCTTCTCGGCCGGCGACACGGGCGACGAACTTTTCCTGATCCGTCGTGGCGCGGTGCGGATCGTGCTGCCCATGGAGAGCGCGCCTGCGCACCATCTCGCGACGTTCCGGCGCGGGGACTTCTTCGGCGAGATGGCGTTCCTCGACCGGCATCCGCGCTCGGCGGACGCGGTGGCGGAGCGCGAGACCGACCTGTTCGTGCTGTCGCGCGCGAAGTTCGACGCGCTCGCGGACCAGCACAAGCGGCTCGCGCTGAATCTTTTCGAAGGCATCTCCAGGGGGCTGGCGCATCGGCTCCGGCACACGAACATGGAGCTGCGGTCGCTGGAAGAAGCGTGATTTTTGGCGATGCCGACGAGGGGCGTAAAGACCACCCACTACCCACGGTGTGTCAATTCGTATTTCGATCGCAACAGGATCCGTGTCCCGTCGAGCCGACTAGAGCACGTCTCACAAACCAATGCTGAAGCGTGTGGTGAGGGAGTGCAGAGGGGCGAGATGAATGCGGGATGCGGAAGTTCACCCCGCATTCATCTCGCCTCTCCCCACTCTTCCACTCAAAGACGCCGGGTTTGCGAGATGGCCTCTAGAACCAGGCAATTCCCATCAGCGGCAATACCCGCTGAAGGATCGCTCCCAGGCAGAGTAGCACGACGAGCAGTTTGAGGAGCTTCGCCAAACGGCCATCACGAGCAAACTTGTCGATGGCCCAAAAACAAATCGCGCCGATGACGCAAGTGATCAAGACACTGATCATGGCTGAAAGCATGACATCCTCCCGGTGGAGTTCGTGAGCGAAAGTCTGGTCTGCAGCGCCTGCCTGAGCAAGGGGAACCGGCGTCAGCCTATGGTTGCCGCGCGCGGCGAAGCTCCGCCTCGACGCGGTCGTGCAGCGCCGACCTGGCCCGCCCGCGAATGTTCAACACACCGCCCGGCAAGTTGTCGAAACGGTATTGGCGCAGCAACATCAGGTAGATCCCGTCACCGCGGGGAGCATCGCGTCGGTCCACGATGATGCGCTCGTCGAGCATCCCCTCGAAGTAGTGGTCCGCGTAGATCTGCTTGGTGACGGCCACGGTCATACCTGGCGTGCCTGGAGGCGACGACACCACCACGTGATTGATGGTGAGTGTGGGTAGCAATCCCTTCAGTGCTTCCA
This sequence comes from Gemmatimonadaceae bacterium, assembly GCA_017881585.1. GTDB lineage: Bacteria > Gemmatimonadota > Gemmatimonadetes > Gemmatimonadales > Gemmatimonadaceae > Fen-1231. The sequence goes on from JADGQS010000224.1 coordinate 1,511, forward strand.
CGGACCAGTAAATGGTTTCGTTCGCGTCGCCCGGCCGACTCCGCGGGTATTGCTGAAGGTACCGTTGCAGTGCCGGCGCATTCTGCGTGAGGTAGGGAGAGGCGGCCAGGAGCGCCGCGAACGCATCGCTCGCGCGGACGCCACCCTTGCCGAAGTCGTCGTACACGATCATCGCCGCGTTTCCGCGGGCGCGATAGTCGCTCACGTACTCCGCAACCCGACGACGTGCATAGGCGGCAAGCTTCACCGGCCCGTCGCCGCCGCTGTCGAGCATCGCCTTGGCGCGTGCCATTTCCGACGCCGGTAGCTTGAACTCGCACTTTCCCGTTCGGCACTTTCGCAGCGACGACGCGTCGTTTGCGCCGATCGTGAACGTCCCCACGTTCGCGCCGGCAGTCGGGATCCTGAACACGCCGAAACTCTGGATCCCCTGCGCGCGCAGCGATTGCGGGAAGTTGGTAAGGCGGTTCACGAACGCCTTGCGCGTGCCCTTTATGGCGACGATGCCGAACACGGCGACGACGCGCCCATCCTTCGTGTTCAGGACCTGCACGGCGGGTTCGCCACGCGCGAGGACGGCCGACTGTTCGGCGGTGAGCGCGATGGCACGCCCCTCGAACACCGGCAGTTTGGGAAGTGCGCGCGGTGGGCCGCCCTGAACCGACGGTACGAGAAGCGTGCAAACCATGGCCAAGAGCGAACGCATGGAATCACCCGTTAGTGGTTCCCGCGCGGCGGAAGCCGGCGGGATAGGCGCGTGCTGCGGGCTCGAGCAACCATTTGATCTTAACTGGTTTCGCCATACCACGTCGTGCGCCGTTGTGACTACTCACAACGGGCGATTGTCTGCCTTGGCCGGTACCGATAGTCTGGAGAGTAGCCAGGAGGTGGCGCCATGAGCGGAATCAAGAAGTCGGCGAATGAAGTAATGACGCGCAGTCGCGATGCCGCCGTGCGGGTCGGCAAGGTCGCAAAGTCCGCGGCGGTTGCCGGCGTCAAGGCCGGTGCAGCGGCGGCGATGGCCGCCGGCGCGCTCGAAGCCGAACGGAGCTGGAAGAAAACGAGTCCGGCGGCGGCGAAGAAGCGGACTCGCAACGGCGTGGCGGCGGTGCTCGCCGGCGCTGTGGTACTGGGCGCAGTCGGCGCGGCGATTGCGAGTTCGCGCAAGAAGACGTAACCCCGTCGCAACTCGGGTTTCCCTGGTCAACGTACACGAGCGGAGCGGATGATGCCGTACACGCCAGCACAGGAGCGGATGTTGCACGCGGATGCGGCGGGGCATGGGACCAAGGGGCCGAGCGCGTCGACGGCGAAGAAGATGCTGGCCGAGCATGCGCGGACGAGAACGGACGTCGATCGCACCGGCCACGCGAAGAAGAAGTCGAAGAAGAAGTCGAAGTAGAAAGCGCCGTTCGCCCTCGAGGAAGACGAATGCCGACCGTCTTCCTCGAGGGCGAACGATCTCACCAAGGGACTATTCCGTCGTCTTGCCGTCGAAGTGCTCGTTGTCGGCCTCCGCATCGGCGCGGGTATGGTGCACAACACCGTCCCGATGATTCGGGGGTGCATAGAGCGTATAGAGCTTCAGCGGAACAGTGCCGGTATTGACGATGTTGTGATTCGTCCCAGCAGGGACGACCACC
>JADGQS010000017.1 GCA_017881585.1 Gemmatimonadaceae bacterium
TCGCCCCGCAGCGGCAGGAACTTGATGTTGAACACATACACCACCACGAGCACGGCGAGCAGGATCAGCTGCGACCACTGCGTCGTGTCGCGGAAGAACACGCGGATCTCCTTCATGATCAGCTCCTGCTTCAGCACCCCGAGCGGGCGAAGGACCCTCATGATCATCCTCGAAAGGATGCCGCTCCGCGCCCAGCGTTGCGCGCTCTCCTGCGCCTTGCTGAACCCGTTCACATACAGCGCGCGGTGGAGCAGGGCGCCGAGCACCACGAACGCCGCCGCCGTCGTCCACAGCAGGTATACCGCGAGCCAGTCGGGCTTCTCGCCGAGCAGCCCCATCACGCTGCGCTGCACCCACTCCGAGGGAAGGAACGGCGAGGTGGGCGTGCGCAGCACCGCCACGAAATCCACGAGTGACTTGAATCCTTCGGGCCGCGCGAGCTGCTCCGGACGCACGAGCCGGAAGACAAGAACGAGGCCGGCCGCGGCGGCCACGGCTACCACGCTCAGGATGTCGCGCGTTCGGCGCGCGGGAAAAATGTTCACGAGAGTCAGCGTGATCGCGCTCCCGATCACCGCCGGAATCACGAGGAAGGGAATGAACACGGCCACGGCGAAGAGCCCGAACATCCAGCCGCCCCCATACACCCAGCCGTACGCCGTGAACACCGGGATCGACATCAGCGCGACCATCCAGCTGGACGCGATCACGGTCTCGATCAGTTTCGCGCCGTACAGCCGCAGCCAGTCCACCGGCCCCGACACCAGCAGGTCGAGATCCTTCGCGAGGAAGAAACTCGAGAGCGCCGTGATGACGTTCGACAGCAGGAGGATCGAGAAGAAGCTCACGAGCATCAGGCCGAGGAGCTTCCCCGAAAGCAGCGGGCCGATTTCCGGAATGCCGCGGAAATACACGAGCAGCTTGTACAGCAGCCCGAATATGAATGCCCAGAACAGCGACCCGATCACCGTCAGCAGCGCGACCCGCACGCCGCGGCCTTTCTTGTCGCTCACCGATCGCGCCCGCGCCGTGAGCACCTTGGGCACGAGCAGATGCAACAGCCTGGGGTTGGGAAGCGGCTCTGCCGCCCGCACTCCGGCCGCCGGCGTCATCGACGGGAGGCGGTGGCTAGGCATCGAGCACTTCGACCAGGTCGCGGGCCGCGAGCTGGCCGGTGAGCCGCATGAAGATTTCCTCGAGCCCGCCTTTGTGCTCCGCGCCCGCGCGCAGTTCGTCCATCGTGCCGCACGCGACGATCTTCCCGACCGCGATGATGGCGATGCGGTCGCACAGCGCCTCGGCGGCGTCGAGTGTGTGCGTGCTCATCAGGATCGTGTGGCCCCGCCGCACGTACTCCTTGAACAGCTCGCGCAGGATCTTGATCGACTTGGGATCGAGCCCCACGTGCGGTTCGTCCACGACGATCACCTGCGGCCTGTGCACGAACGCCGAGGAGACGATCAGTTTCTGCCGCATGCCGTGCGAATAGCTCTCGACCAGCTCGTCGCGCCACTCCTCCAGATCGAACAGCGCCATCAACTCGCGCGCACGATGCTCCACCTCGGGGCCCTGCTCGCCGTACAGCCCTGCCACGAAGCGCAGGAACTCCGCGCCCGTGAGCTTCTCGTAGATGAACGGGCGATCGGGAATGAACCCGAGCTTCGCCTTCGCCGCTATCGGATCCTTCGCGATATCGATCCCCGCGATCTCCACCTTGCCGCCCGTCGGCTTCAATATGCCGGCGATCATGCGCAGCGTGGTCGTCTTGCCCGCGCCGTTCGGCCCGACGAAGCCGAACAGCTCGCCCGACGGCACGTGCAGGTCGATCGAATCGACCGCCGTGAAATTCCCGTACTTCTTGGTCAGTCGCGACAGCCGGATCACTTCGCCTCCAGCACTTTGATCTTGAGGTTTCCCATCAGCTGCAGCAGTTCCGCCTGCCGCGAGAGTCCGCCCACCACGAACCGCAGGTGCGCGGCGTCGGCGGGGAACTGGCCGAAGGTCGGGTCCACCGCCACCCATTCGCCGAGCCACACCTCGGCCCAGGCGTCGTAATAGAACTTGCCGTTCACATACAGGAGACCCGTCGCGATGCGCGCGGGGATCGCGAGCGCGCGCACCAGCGCCACGTACAACTGCGCGTGCTCGTTGCAGTCGCCCTTCCGAGAGTGCAGTACGGCAAGCGCGTTGGGCACGCTGAACGTCACGGCCTTCGTGAGCGAGTCGAAGACCCATTGCTCTAGCTTCTGCGCGACCAATTTCGGGTTGCGCTCGTCGCCGATGATCTTGATCGCGAGCCTGATGATTTCCGGGTTGTGCGCCTGCAGCAGCGGCTCCTCGGCGAGTTCGTTCCGGAAGCGGGCCCTCAGGTCCTTCATCTGATAATCCTGCCACGCCGGCGCGTTCGCGCCGATGCTCGCGTCCTTCTCGCGCACCACCTTCAGCGTGTCTCCGCTGAAATGCTGGCGGCCGCCATCGAGGTCGTATCCCTTCAGGTTCGGCGCGCCGAGCTGAACGGTCATCGAGAGCAGCTTCGACCGCCCGAGCTTCGCGCCCGCCGCGATCGCCGTGCGCTCGAGAATGTCCCCCGTGCCCGCGTTCGCCGCCGTCGCGCGGTCGCGCGTGATGCGCCAGTTCTCGAACGCGAGCTCGTATGCCGTTCGCTTCAGCGTGATCCCATCGGGCTGCACCGCCTGCACGATGCGACCCTGCGCGTCGATCCAGGCGGAGAACCCGCCCTTCGCGTCGGGTGTTCCCACGCGCCACGCGCGCACGGTGTCGGTGAGCGCGCTGACCCACTCGCCCTTGTCCTCGTTGAACTTCGCGCTGTCCACGAGCGTGAACAGCGACTCGGCGTCGATCGTGAAGGCCGTGACCGCCGAAGTCATTGCCGACGGATCGAACGTCGGCAGCGCGTACGTGCGCCCGACCTTCGGCTTGTCGCCGAGCGCGATCGCGATCGGAACGACGGCAGGCAGGAGGACGGGGCCGCGCACGCTGACGCGCTGGCTGTCCGTCGGTTGCGTGCCCGTGTACTTCACGTAGACGACGGCCGAGTCGCCGTCCGCGCGGCCACCGGTATGCACCGGAGCGCTTCGCGAATCGACCTGCGTGTCGAACGTCTTGAGCGACAGGCCGCGCGAGAGCTTCACGATGGAGCGTTTCGACGTGCGCTGCTGCGTACCGCCCACCGGAAAATCGGCGACGAAATAGTCGATGGCGTCGACGCCGTTCGTGAGCGTGTCGATCGTCGTCGACGCGAAGCCGATCACCTTGCCGCCCTGTTCCACCGCGAAATACGTGGCGCTCGGATTCAGCCGCAGGGCCGCCTCGGCGAGCCGCTGCGGACGTCCCTGGTAGAACTCGCGTTGGACGAGCATCGTGAGTCCCGCGCCCCACGCGCCGAGGATCACGACGGCGGCGAGGAGACGGGGTTGGCCGCGGCGCGCGAACTGCGACGGCACGGCCCTAGCCGCTCTGCGCGTCGCGGGCGCGCCGGTAAAATGCCGCGGCGTCGGCGGGGCGGCCCATTCGGTCGAGCACGATGCCCACTCCCTTGAGCGCGCGCCAGTTCCCCGGCTCCAGGTCTGACGCCCTCTCATAGGCCGCGAGCGCCTCCTTCAGGCGGTCGAGCTTGTTCAGCGCCTCGCCGAGATAGAAGTGCGCCGGCCCCGATTGCGGGCTCAGCTTGGCGACGTGCGCGAGCGGCTCCACGGCGTCGCGCCATTTCGCGCGGCGGCACGCGAGGATTCCCTGCTGCAGCAGCACCTCGGGATCGTCGCCGCGCAGCTTCGCCGCCCGTTTGAGTTCCGCTTCGGCGTCGTCGTAGCGAAGGCGGTTCGAAAGAATCGTCGCGCGCGCACAGCGCAGCACCACGCCGTCGGCGCCCGCACCGATCGCGCGCATCAGCACGCTCAGCGCGCCCTCGATGTTGCCGCGCTTGTCGAGCGCGCTCGCGAACGCGATGGCGGTCTTGACGTCGCCGGGATGCGCCTCGTGAATGCTCTTGAGCTCCGCGAGCGCCGGCAGCGGTGTGGGGGGCGTGACCGCACGCTGGATGACCGGCGTCCGCAGCGAGCGCAGCGGCGGTGCCGGCGGCATGGGAGCGGCTGGAGCGCCCTCCGGCGCCCCCGTGCGGCGTCTCGCGGCGTTCAGCGTGTTCTCGCGCGGCTGCGCTCGAGCAGACGCGGGCTGCGGCGCGGTATCGACGAACGTCGCGCCGCCGCGCGACTCGGCGTCATCGCTCAGGTCGAACGACCACTCACCGCAGACGGGCGGCTCGCGAACCGCGAGCGCGGCCTCGCCGTCACCCGCCTCGCCGTCGTTGCCGCGGCCCCGCTCGCCGACCGGCAGAAAGGGCATGCCCTCGAATACGCCGAGCGGAAGCTGCTCGGGATCGTTCGCGGGGATGCCCAAGGGTGGAGTGCGCTCCGTCATGACGGGGAAATCTACAGCGAGGAGCGACGGTACCAACAGGAACGAGCGACGGGTGAGGGGCTTCCAAGAAGCGACGAGCGCCTCTCACCCGTCGCTCGTTCCTGTTGGTACCGTCGCTCGTAGCTGTTCGTCCCGTCGCTCCTCGCACCACGGAGCTTGTTTCAGAGTGCCGCTCCCATCATTTTTATCAGGCTATGCCCGAAGACGCCCTGATCGTACGCGGTGCCCGCGAGCACAATCTCAAGAACATCGACGTCACGATTCCCCGTGACCGGCTGACGGTCATCACGGGTCTGTCGGGTTCGGGAAAGTCTTCGCTCGCGTTCGACACGATCTTCGCGGAGGGCCAGCGGCGGTACGTCGAGTCGCTCTCCGCCTATGCACGGCAGTTCCTCGGGCTGATGGAGAAGCCCGACGTCGACGCGATCGAAGGGCTTTCGCCCGCGATCTCGATCGAGCAGAAGACCGCCGGCCACAACCCGCGGTCCACCGTCGGCACCGTCACCGAGATCTACGATTACCTGCGCCTCCTCTACGCGCGGGCGGGCACCCCGTATTGCGCCAACTGCGGCCGGCCCGTGGAGCGGCAGAGTGCCGGGCAGATAGCCGACACCGTGCTTGGCTGGCCCGACGGCACTCGCATCGAGATCCTCGCCCCGCTCGTGCGCGGCCGGAAGGGTGAATTCCGCGAGCTCTTCGAGTCCGCGCGCAAACAGGGATTCGTCCGCGCCGTGGTGGACGGCGCGCTGATCGAACTCGCCGAACCGCCGAAGCTCAACCGCAAGGTGAACCACGACGTCTCGGTCGTAGTGGACCGTCTCAGTGTGCGCGCCGACGACCGCGGCCGCCTCACCGACTCGCTCGAGACCGCGCTGCGCCTTGCCGATGGCTTGGTGCAGGTGAGACGAACCGGTGGCGGCAAGAACGAGACACAGCTCTTCAGCGAGAAGTACGGCTGCCCGACCTGCGGCATCTCCATGCCCGAGCTCGAGCCGCGCCACTTCTCGTTCAACTCGCCCTTCGGCGCCTGCCCCGCGTGCAGCGGACTCGGAACCCGCCGCTCCGCGAGCGCAGAGCTCGTCCTCGGCGATCCGAGCATCTCGCTCCTCGAGGGTGTGGTGCTTCCGTGGGGCGAGCCCGACGGATACCTGCGCCGGGTGATCCTTCCCGCGCTCGCGAAGCAGCTGAAGTTCGAGCTCAATACGCCCTGGGGAAAGCTCCCCGCGCGCGTACAGGAGGTCCTGCTGTACGGTCTCTCGAAGAAGCGCGGCGATCCCGAATCGGCGGGAAAGTGGGAAGGAATCCTCTCGAACGTGCAGCGTCGCTACAACGAGACCACGAGCGACTCCGTGCGCAACGAGCTCGAGGAGTACATGGTCGTCGCCGTCTGCCCCGAGTGCAAAGGGATGCGGCTCAAGCCGGAGTCGCTCGCGGTGACGATCGCCGGCAGGAACATCGGCGAGTTCGGCGAACTCTCGGTGAGCGACGCGAATGATTTCGTTCTCTCGATTCCGCTTCGCGCGCCCGGACAGCCGGGGCTCGACGCGGACATCGCGGGCCCCGTGCTGAAGGAAGTGCGCGAGCGACTGCGCTTCCTCATGGACGTCGGGCTCGAGTACCTCACGCTGAACCGCAGCGCGGAATCACTCTCGGGCGGCGAGGCGCAGCGCATCAGGCTCGCCACGCAGATCGGCTCCCGCCTGGTGGGCGTGCTGTACATCCTCGACGAGCCGAGCATCGGGCTGCACCAGCGCGACAACGCGCGGCTGCTTGCGACGCTTATGCGGCTTCGCGATCTCGGCAACACGGTGATCGTCGTCGAGCACGACGAGGAAACGATCCGCGCCGCCGACCATTTGATCGACCTCGGACCCGGGGCCGGGAAGCACGGCGGCCAGGTGATCGCTGAGGGCACCGTCGCGGAGGTGCTCGCGAATCCCAAGTCGATCACGGCCCAGTATCTCTCGGGGCGCACGCGCATCGCGATTCCGGCCGAGCGCCGCGCACGCGACGTGCGGCGCACGCTGCGCGTGGAAGGCGCACGCGAGCACAACCTGCGGAATGTGACCCTCGAAGTTCCGCTCGGACTCTTCGTTGCCGTCACCGGCGTCAGCGGTTCGGGAAAGTCCACGCTGATCGAGGACATCCTGCACCGCGCGCTCGCGCGACATCTCTATCGCGCACGAGTCCTCCCGGGCGAGCACACCCGCATCACCGGGCTCGAACATCTCGACAAGGTCATCGACATCGACCAGAGCCCGATCGGCCGCACGCCACGCTCGAATCCCGCGACGTACACGGGACTCTTCACGCCGATTCGCGAGTTGTTCGCGGAGATGCCGGAGGCAAAGCTTCGCGGCTACGGTCCCGGCCGTTTCTCGTTCAACGTGAAGGGTGGCCGCTGCGAGGCGTGCCAGGGCGACGGCCTCGTGAAGATCGAGATGCACTTCCTCCCAGACGTCTACGTCACCTGCGAGACGTGCAAGGGGAAGCGGTACAATCGCGAGACGCTGGAGGTGCGCTTCCGCGGCCTGAGCATCAGCGACGTGCTCGAGCTCACGGTCGAAGACGCGCTCGCGCTGTTCGAGCACCAGCCGCGCATCGCGCAGAAACTCGCGACGCTCAACGACGTCGGGCTCGGCTACATCCACCTCGGCCAGAGCGCCACGACACTGAGCGGCGGCGAGGCGCAGCGCGTGAAACTCGCAACCGAACTCTCGAAGCGCGACACCGGCCGCACGCTGTACATCCTCGACGAACCGACCACCGGCCTCCACTTCGAAGACGTGCGCATGCTGCTGCACGTGCTCCATCGCCTCGTCGATCGCGGCAACACGGTGCTCGTGATCGAGCACAACCTCGACGTGATCAAGACCGCCGACTGGGTCGTCGACATGGGCCCCGACGGCGGAAACCGCGGCGGCACGATCGTCGCCGCGGGAACGCCGGAAGACGTGAGTCGCGTGAAGGCGTCCTATACCGGGCAGTACCTTTCACCCATGCTCGCCCGAAAGTAGATGGTCTCCCTCCTCGACATCATCGGCCCGGTGATGGTCGGCCCGAGCAGCAGCCACACCGCCGGCGCCTGCCGGCTCGGGCTGCTCGCGCGCTGCCTCGTCGGCGGCACTCCGCAGAAGGCGCGACTCGAGCTGCACGGATCGTTTGCCCGGACCGGCGAAGGCCACGGCACCGACAAGGCGCTCGCCGGCGGCCTCATGGGCTTTCGCCCCGACGACGAACGCATTCGCACCGCACTCGAGATCGCCGAGCGCGAAGGGCTCCAGTATCGCTTCGAGAAGACGACGCTCGGCGAGGAGCTGCATCCGAACAGCGTCCGCCTCACGGTCGAGCGCGGCGCGCATTCACACGTCATGGTCGGCTCGTCGCTCGGCGCAGGGCGCGTGTTCATCACCGAGATCGACGGGTACCCCGTGGAAGTCCACGGGAACTGCCACACGATCGTGCTGCTCGCCGAGGACGTGAAGGGCTCGATCGCGCGCATCGCCGCGATCCTCGCGGAAGGCAACTGCAACATCGCCACGCTCCGCCTCACGAGAAAGGAACGCGGCGGCGACGCCTTCATGGTGATCGAGGTGGATGAACAGCCCGGCGAGAACGTCAGAGACGATATCAAGAAGCTGGCGTGGGTCCGCTGGACCCATCGATTGGATAAAGTCTCGGCGTAGAAGCCGGAAGCCGGAAGCCGGAAGCCAAAAACCAACGACCAAGAACCAAATACTTTGTACTCGTCTTTAGCAGCCGCAATCAGAGACGCTGAGGCTCAGCGCAAATCTCTCGGCGTCCTCGCGCTCGAGACCGAGTCTCGCGATCAAGCCCGCCCCATAGAGGAAATCCGCGATGCGCTCGCCCGCGCGCTGCATGTCATGCGCCGCGCCATTGATCAAGGCATGACCGGCGATCTCCACTCCGCGAGCGGACTCGTCGGCGGCGACGCCGCGAAATTGCGGCACGGGCCGCCCGGACCGCTCTCCGGCACACCGTTCCGCGACGTGCTCGCCCGCGCGCTCGCGGTCCAGGAAGTGAACGCCGCGATGGGTGTCATCGTCGCTGCTCCCACGGCGGGAGGCGCCGGAATCCTCCCGGCGGTTCTCACCGGCCTCGCGACCGCGCGCGGAATTCCTGATGAGCAGGTGATCACCGCGCTCGCGACCGCCGGGCTCATCGGCGCAGTCGTCGCGGAACGCGCCTCACTCTCCGGCGCCGAGGGCGGGTGCCAGGCCGAGACGGGCGCGGCCGCTGGAATGGCCGCCGGCGCGGCGACGGAAATGCTCGGCGGCTCGCCGAGCCAGGTTGGACACGCCGTCGCGCTCGCGCAGCAGGCAACGCTCGGGTTGATCTGCGATCCGCTCGGCGGGCTGGTCGAGCTGCCGTGCGTGTTCCGGAACGCGACGGGGAGTGCGATCGCACTCGCGGCCGTGGAGATGGCGCTCGCGGGAATCACCTTCGCGATTCCGGCGGATGAGGTGATCGATGTGATGGGCGAGATCGGGCGCGAGATGGATGTGCGGTACAGGGAAACAGCCGGTGGCGGGCTGGCGGCTACGCCCACCGGGCGCCGGTTGGCGCGGGAGCGGATGGTGCAGATCAAGAGGTCGGGATCGTAATGAAAGCGGGTAATCGGTCATTGGTCGTAGGTCATTGGTTCTAGGCAAGCAGAGCCAATCACCAACGACCAATGACCAAGTACCGATTACCCGAAGTCTGCAGTCAGGCCTCTATGCAGTCAGGCCTCTATTTATAGATGCGCGACTAGCGGTTTCCGAGTGTCGGAGTGAAACTTCGTCATGGCTCCCCGGCGTATTGAACGCTGAAGCCCAACCACCGAGAAACTCCTATGGTTTCGCACGACGACATCGTCAGCTTCCTCGACCGCCTGTCGGCCGACGGCGCCACGCACACCGAGCTGTCCGAAGGCATCTGGAACGTCAAACCCGCCGGCGCGCTCGATTTCGGCGTGGTGGTGAACTATTCGCCGCCGGTTGTCGTCCTTCGCATCAAGGTCATGGATCTTCCCGCGGGTGGCCCGCAGCGGGGCGCGCTCGAGCACCGTCTGCTCGAGCTCAACGGGAACGACTTGTTGCACGGCTCCTACGGCATCCAGAAGGACGAAGTGGTTCTCATCGAAGCCCTCGAGCTCGAGCACCTCGACTTCGAGGAATTCCTCTCCGCGTACGAAAGCATCACTCTGGCGCTCGCATCGCACATTCGCGAACTGGCGTCGTTCCGCGAGGCTCGCTGACGATGGGCATCTTCGATCGCATCGCCACGCTCTTCAAGTCCAACATCAACGACCTGATCTCCAAGGCGGAGAATCCGGAAAAGATGCTGGACCAGATCCTGATCGACATGCGCAACCAGCTTGCGCAGGCCAAGCAGCAGGTGGCCAGCTCGATCGCCGACGAGAAGCGCCTCAAGGACCAGGCCGAGGCCGAGTATAAATCGGCGCAGGACTGGGAGGCGAAGGCGATGCTCGCCGTGAAGCAAGGACGCGACGACCTCGCGAAGCAGGCGCTGCTCCGCCACACCGAGAGCCTGCAGCACGCGAATCAGCTCGAGGAGACCTGGCAGACCCAGCAGGCGACCGTCGAGAAGCTCAAGAATTCGCTGCGCGACCTCAACGACAAGATCGAGGAGGCCAAGCGGAAGAAGAACCTGCTCCTCGCGCGCCAACGGTCCGCGCAGGCGCAGCAGCGCATCGCGCAGACCATGTCGGGCATGTCGGAGAAGAGCGCGTTCGAGGCGTTCGCGCGGATGGAGGAGAAGATCGCGAACAACGAGCGGCAGATCAAAGCGTCGGTGGAGATCGACGAAGAGTTCTCCGGCGACCGCCTGCAGAGCGATTTCAAGAAGCTCGAGCGCGTCGCGGGCTCCGCAAGTGCCGACCAGCAGCTGATGGCACTCAAGGAGAAGATGGGACTCCTGCCGCCCGGCAGCTCGTCGCCCGCGCGCCAGCTCGGCGCCGGTGAAGAGACGGTCAACGCCGAGATCCAGGAGAAGAAGTAGCGTTGCCCGCCATGGGCGCTGACAGGTTGGTGAATGCCGGCGCGGTGCGCCGCGTCCAGCTCCTGCCGGGGCTCACGGCGGTCGTCTTTACCATCCTCCTGCTCTGGCTGGCGGGCAGGGTGGCCGGTCTGTTGCTCCTGCTCTTCATCGCGGTGCTCATCGCGGTCTATCTCGACGCGCTGAACGAATTCATCGCCGCGCGCACCAAGCTCGGGCACAGGTCCGCGTTCGCCCTTGCGCTCTTCCTCACGCTCGTCGTGCTGACGGGAATCGCCGCGCTGCTCGTTCCGCCGCTGGTGGAACAGACCCGGCAGCTCATCCTGAAGCTTCCGGACTACGCGATCGCGTGGAAGGACCGGCTCGGCCGGCTCCCGCAGCAGTTCCCGGCGCTCCAGCCGATGCTTGGGCCAGACGCGCAGTCGCAGTTCGTGTCGTCGGTTCTCGATCAGGCGCGGGGTCTCGTCGGGGGTCTGCTTCCGAAGGTGTTCGACGTCGTGCACGGGTTCATCGATGTCGCCTCGACGCTCGCCATGGCGTTGTACCTGGCGTTGCATCCCGCGTCGTACCGCGACTTCTTGGTTTCCATCACGCCGCCGCGGCATCGTGACGCCACGCGTGACGTGCTCACGGCGCTCGGCAAGACGCTCCGCGCGTGGGTGCTCGCACAGCTGCTCACGCTGGCCGTGCTCGGCGCGATGATGGCCATCGGTTTGCGCCTGCTGAACGTCCCGTACTGGCTTACGTTCGGCATCTTCTGCGGCCTCGCCGCCATCGTGCCGTTCTTCGGCACGTTGATCTCGACCATCGTGCCCGCGCTCTTCGTGCTCGGCGGCGGCGGCGGCCTCGGGGGCGCGCTGCTCGTTCTTCTCCTCGGCGTACTCGCGCATCTCATCGAAGGCAACGTGATCGCGCCGCTCATCATGCAGCGAGGCGTGAACCTTCCCCCGGTCTTGTCGATCATGGCGGTGCTGATCTCCGGCACGCTGCTCGGGCCGTTCGGCCTGCTCGTCGCGATCCCTGCGCTTTGCGTCGTGATGGTGCTCATTCGAAAGGTCCTCATCGAACGCGTGTACGGAGACGTCGCGACTCCGGAAGAGCATCGCGAGGACGCGGAACTCGCGCTCGCGCCCGCCAACCCGGGTCCGGCGGAGTAGCGGTAGTCCGTTGGCGGTGGAACAGGGATGAGTGGGGAGATTCGACCCGATGCAGGATGCAGAAGAGGAATGCGGAGACAGGGACAAGTCGACCCAATGCAGAATGCAGAAGAGGAATGCGGGATGCGGATAAGAGTTGAGACGCGAGTTGGATGCGGGGGTGCCAAACAACGAAGGGCGCGACTCACTCGAGTTCGCGCCCTTTCTCATGTCTCCCTTCTTGGTACCGCATCCCGCATTCCTCTTCTGCATTCTGCATCGGGTCGAGATCCCGCATCCCGCATTCCTCTTCCGCATTCTGCATCGGGTCGAATCTCACCACTCATCCCTCTCCCTCCGCACTCTTTCGCCATCGCGCGCAAAAACTTGGTGACACTCCACGCCGCCGCCGCGTGCACATTGCCGCGTGTCCCCGTTCGCGCTCGAACTCCGCAGCGTTACCCGCCGCTATCGCGCCGGCGTCACCGGTTGCTCCGGTGAAGTCACCGCGCTCGACCGGGTCTCGCTGACCGTCGCTCCGGGTGAGTGCGTGGGCGTGGCCGGCGCTCCCGGGTCCGGCAAGAGCACGCTGCTCCTGTGCGCCGCCGGGATTCTCCGGCCGCACGAGGGCACGGTCCGCGCCGTTCCTGCCGCGTTCGTGGCCCGTCGCGGCAGCAGCGAGGCCCAGCTTGGCTCGCACGCCGCGCTCACCCACGCGCTGCGCGCCGCGCCGCGGCTGCTCTGTCTCGACGACCCGCTCGCCCTGCTCGACGAGTCCGCTCGCGAGCGCTATGTCACGCTGCTCCACAAACTCCGGGGAGCCGGTGTCGCCGTTCTCATCAGCGGGCGAAATCCGCAGACGCTCGATTCCTCCTCGTCGCGCATCGTCACGCTGGAATCCGGCCGGATTTCGCGGGCAGTCCAGCGGCGTCGCACGCTGGAGCTCGAAGTCGGCATGCCGTCGTACGCGGCGACGGCGCTCGCGAACCGCATCCCGAGCGTCCGCAGACTCGGGCACGCGCTGCGCGTTGCGCTCGACGACGTCACCGCGGAAGAGGTGCTGAGCGCGTGCCTCGCGCTGGGGATCCGCGTGCACGGGTCGCGCGTCATTACGACGGCGGCGCCGGGGAGGGTAGCGGAGGCCGAGTGAGGGGGTACGAGCAGTGCCGTCCGGCCCCGTACCGCCGTAACTTTCACTCGTGCCCGACTTCCTCCTCCACAACTCCCTCACGCGCGAGACCGAGGCGTTCGCGCCCGCGGACGGCCGCACCGTGCGGCTGTACACGTGCGGTCCGACGGTCTACAACGCGGCGCACCTCGGCAACTTCCGCACGTTCCTCTTCGAGGACCTGCTGCGGCGCGTGCTGCGGCTGCGGGGATGGGGCGTCGAGCAGGTGATGAACCTCACCGACGTCGACGACAGGATCATCAAGCGCGCGACCGAGCAGCAGAAGACCATCCGCGAGCTCACGGATCCCGTGATCGAGGTGTTCCACGAGGATCGCGAGTTCCTGCGCATCCAGCGTGCGGAGCACTATCCGCGCGCGACGGACTTCATCGCCGAGATGATCGAACTCGTGCAGCGCCTCGTGGACAAGGGCGTCGCGTACAAGGCGGACGACGGATCGGTGTACTTCGCGATCGGCAAGTTCCCCACGTACGGCAGGCTCTCGCGGCTCGACACGCGTGAACTGAAGACCGGCGCGCGCGTGGCGCAGGACGAGTACGCGAAGGAGAACGCGCAGGATTTCGCGCTCTGGAAAGCGGCGAAGCCCGAAGACGAGCGGTGCGGCGCCGTGTGGGAGTCGCCGTGGGGGCGCGGCCGTCCAGGCTGGCATCTCGAGTGCTCCGCCATGGCGATGACGATCCTCGGCGAGACGATCGACCTCCACTGCGGCGGCGTCGATCTCATCTTCCCGCACCACGAGGATGAGATCGCGCAGAGCGAGGCCGCGACGGGAAAGACGTTCGCGCGCGTCTGGTGCCACGGCGAGTTCCTGCTCACCGACGGCTCGAAGATGGCGAAGCGCGTCGGCAACGTGAGCACGGTGTCGGACCTGCGCGCGGCGGGCGTGGGCGCCGCGGCGCTGCGGCACTTCGTGTTCTCGACGCACTATCGCAAGCAGCTGAATCTGTCGGGCGACGCACTCAAGGCATCGTCGGAGGCGGTCCGTCGGATCGGCGATTTCGCCGACCGGCTCGAGCGCGAGTCGGCCGGAACGCCGGCGCTCGCGGAGGCGGCGGAGACGCTGCTCATCGAGGCGACGACCGCGCTCTCGGACGATCTCAACGCGCCGCGCGCGATGGGCGCGCTGTTCGAGTTCATCACGGCGGCCAACCGCGAGTTCGATGCCCGTGGAACGTCGGCCGAGGCGGTGTCGCGCGCGCGCGAGGCATTCCGTCAGGTGAACGCGGTGCTCGACGTCGTGCCGGACCGCGGTCTCGACGACAGCGAGCTGTCGTCGTGGGTCGAGGATCAGTTGCGCGAGCGCGCGGCTGCTCGTCAGCGGCGTGATTTCGCGGCGGCGGATGCGGTGCGCAAGGCATTGGAAGAGAAGGGGATAGCGATAGAGGATTCGCCTTCCGGGACGCGCTGGAAGAAGCTGCGCTGAGACTTGTTGGAGGATGGCTAACGCACGGTGAGGCAATGGCTTGACTTGCTTCCGGCAGCGGCTTATTCTTATAGGCTCGCGCAAAAAACCTCTCGCTGACGTAGCTCAAATGGCAGAGCACCTGATTTGTAATCAGGCGGTTGCGAGTTCGATTCTCGCCGTCAGCTCTGCTGTCTGCGGGAGTTTCGAGAGTTAAGGCCGATGGGTACGGGTCGGTGAGGGGCGACGAGTGAGGGGAACAGAATCGGGCGTTGCGGCATCGAGCAGGTGATGGGTGAGCGGGAACTTCGTTGGACATTGTCGCATCCAGGTGGGGTACCCAAGTGGCCAACGGGAGCAGACTGTAAATCTGCCGGCTCACGCCTTCGAAGGTTCGAATCCTTCCCCCACCATAACGGAGCGGGATTCGCGGGTCGGTGGAGAGTTCGAGCGACCGCGTGCAGGGAAGCAGGGATGGGCAGCGAAGGGCCGGGTTTGCGGGAGTAGCTCAGCTGGTAGAGCGCAAGCCTTCCAAGCTTGATGTCGCGGGTTCGAGCCCCGTCTCCCGCTCTGAAGGACGCACGACGAGTGCACGCGTAGCTCAGTCGGTAGAGCACCCCCTTGGTAAGGGGGAGGTCATCGGTTCAATCCCGATCGCGTGCTTGTTGTAAGACGGCAGGGGACAGACGGCGGACGGCAGTGACCGTGTGTCGACCCCTCGGCCGAGGTGACGTAAACAATATTCTGGCGATTCGCCGTTGGCTGCCATCTGCCATCTGCGGTCTGCCGTCTGAGGCTCTATGGCGCGCGAAAAGATCATCCTGGCGTGCAGCGATTGCAAGAACAGGAATTACTTCACGACCAAGAACAAGCGCGTGCATCCCGAGCGCGTCGAGTGGAAGAAGTACTGCCCGCGCTGCGACAAGCACGTGCTGCACAAGGAGACCAAGTAAGTGACCGTCGTTCAGGTCAAGCCGCCGAGCCTTCCTCAGCGCACGATCGCGTTCTACCGCGACGTGATGGTCGAGATGAAGAAGGTCACGTGGCCCGATTTCCCGCAGGTGCGGCAGCTCTCGATCAGCGTGATCCTGCTCTCGCTCTTCATCGGCGGGCTCATCGCGATCATGGACGTGATCCTGCAGCAGGTGCTCGTCCGTTGGATCCCGTCGCTGTTCGGAGGATGAGGTGACGCATCGCTTTTACGCGGTCCAGACGACCTCTGGCCACGAGAACAAGGTGCGCAACCTGATCCAGCGGAAGATCGACGCAGACCCGGCTCAGCCGAGTGAGCGTCTGATTCGCCAGGCGCTGGTGCCGACCGAACAGGCGGTCGAGATCAAGAACGGCAAGAAGGTGACGGTGGAGCGCAAGGTGTATCCCGGGTATGTGCTCGTCGAAATGGTCGTCGATCAGGAGACGCTGCACACCATCAACGGGATTCAGGGCGTGATCAAGTTCGTCGGCAAGGATCGCGACCCGCAGGCGCTGCGCCCCGATGAAGTGAACCGGCTCCTCGGCATTGCCGACGAGACGGTCGAGGAAGCACCGAAGGAGGAAATCCCGTTCCTGGTCGGTCAGGCGGTCGCGATCACGGAAGGGCCGTTCACGGATTTCAATGGGACGGTGGAAGACGTGATGGCGGATAAGGGGAAAGTCCGGGTGTCGGTTTCGCTGTTTGGGCGGCCGACTTCGGTTGAACTGGATTACTTGCAGCTGAAGGCTCACTAGGGACGTAATAGGTTGTTGATCATTTGTCGTTGGTTTTTAGCAAATGACCAAGAACCAATGACCAAATACTGATTACTCGCAGTTGCAGTTGCAGTTGCACATGCCCTTGCGCGGGGCAGCTCAGTACGAGCGAGGAGCGCCTCGTCGGCTACCACTACGACGTTAAATACACCGTGGAAGTCAGCGACTCATTCCGCATCCCGCACTCCGGATCGGCGATGGTCGCTCTACGTGTCTAGAGGAGTCCAATGGCAAAGAAGGTCATCGGTTTCGTCAAACTGCAGATCCCTGCAGGAAAGGCGAATCCGGCCCCGCCGGTCGGCACCGCTCTCGGCCCGCAGGGAATCAACATCATGGCGTTCTGCAAAGAGTTCAACGCTCGAACGCAGGGCCAGGATACGATTCTCCCGGTCGAGATCACGATCTACGGCGACAAATCCTTCACCTTCATCCTGAAGACGCCGCCTGCCGCGGTGCTCATCAAGAAAGCGGTGGGGATCGAAAAAGGGTCGGGTCAGCCCAATCGCAACAAAGTCGGCAAAATCACGAAGGCGCAGATCCGCACGATCGCGGAGCTCAAGATGCCCGACCTCAACTGCGAATCGATCGAGTCGGCCATGGCGATGGTCGCCGGCGCCGCGCGCTCGATGGGCGTGGAGGTCGCAGACTGATGCGCGCCCACGGAAAGAAGTACCGCAAGGCCGCCGAGTCCCGGGAGATCTCGTCGTCGTACCAGCCGAAGCAGGCGCTCGAGATCATCAAGACCAAGGCCTTCGCGAAATTCGATGAGACCGTCGACGTCGCCATTCGTCTGGGCGTCGATCCGCGTCACGCCGACCAGATCGTGCGCGGCACCGTCGTGCTCCCGGCCGGCTCGGGCAAGACCGTCCGGGTGCTCGTCATCGCGGTCGGCGACAAGGCGAAGGAAGCCGAAGCGGCCGGAGCCGATTTCGTCGGCACCGAGTACGTCGCGAAGATCAAGGAAGGATGGCTCGACTTCGACATCATGATCGCAACGCCGGACCAGATGGGCCAGATCGGCGCCCTCGGACGCGTGCTCGGCCCCCGCGGGCTGATGCCGAATCCGAAGGCCGGCACCGTCACGTTCGACGTCGCGCGCGCCGTGAAGGAAACCAAGGCGGGCAAGATCGAGTTCCGCGTCGACAAGGGCGGCAACATCCACGCCGCGATCGGCAAGGTCTCGTTCCCGCTCGAATCGCTCGAAACGAACTTCCAGGCCCTCATGGATACCATCGTCCGCTCCAAGCCGAGCGCGTCGAAGGGCGTGTATGTGAAGACGGTCGCCGTCTCCAGCACGATGGGCCCTGGCGTGCGGGTCGACATCACACCCTACCGGTAACGAGCGATGAAGCGATCCGATAAAGAAGAGCTCGTCAGAGGGCTCAAGAAGAAGATGGAGGGCGCGGACGCGCTCTACTATACCGACTTCACCGGCCTGAACGTGAAGCGCATGACCGAGTTGCGCCGCAATTTCCGCAAGGCCGGCGTGGAGTATGTGGTCATCAAGAACTCGCTGGCACTGCGCGCCGTGAACGAAAGCGGCCTTGTGGTGCCGAAGCTCAAGGGTCCCACCGGCGTCGTCATCGCGAAGGACGCGATCGTCGCCGCGAAGCTCCTGACGGAGTTCGCGAAGAAGAATGAAGAGCGTCCGTCGGTGAAGGGCGGGCTGTATGAAGGCGCGTCGATCGACGGCGCGCTGGTCAAGAAGCTGGCGCTGATGCCGACTCGCGACGAGGCGCTCGGCCAGTTCCTCGGATATCTGAACAGCGTGCTCTCGTCGTTCGCCGGCGTACTCGAGGCACGAAAGGTCCAACTCGAAAGCAGCGAACCTGCTTCCGCGACGACCGAATCCGCCGCGCCGAGCACCGAAGCGGCTGCCGAACCTGCTGCTCCGAGCACCGAACCGATTCCCCCCCAGGCGTCTGCCTGACCAACAACGCCCCAGGGACACCTGGGGGATTACAAGGAGATTTCTGCAAATGGCTAACGCTACGCTGGGCAAAGACGAGATCCTCGACGCGATCGGCAACATGTCGGTCGTCGAACTCGTCGACCTGATCGACACGTTCAAGACGAAGTTCAACGTCACCATCGCGGCCATCGCCGCGGCTCCGGCCGGTGGCGCCGCGGGCGGTGCTGCTGCCGCCGTCGAAGAGCAGACCGAGTTCGAGGTCGTCCTCAAGGAAACCGGCCCGAAGAAGATTCAGGTCATCAAGGTCGTCCGCGAGATCACGGGTCTTGGCTTGAAGGAAGCCAAGGACCTGGTCGACGGCGCACCGCAGGTCGTGAAGGCCGGCGCCACGAAGGACGAGGCGGCGGCCATCAAGGCCAAGCTCGAGGAGCAGGGCGCAGTCGCCGAGATCAAGTAAGAGCTGGCCTTGCCGCCGGTGCGCCAAAACGGCGCGCCGGCGGTGATCCCACCTCTCACTTGGTCCCGACGATGCAGACATTCGCACCGCTTCACAACTGAATTTCGTTCCGCCTCACTCCGCCGCGCGAAAAATAATTCGCGTGCCGGAGCGGGGCGGCTTTCGCCTGTCATCGGGTGAGCCCGGGTTGATATGATCAAGCAAATTTCGTTCGCGAAGCTCGAGAAGGGGATGGCGATGCCCCATCTCCTCGACATTCAGGTTCGCGCCTTCGAGTCGCTGCTCCAGCTGGATGCCGCTGCGCACGACCGCGAAGACGTCGGACTCGAGCGGGTCTTCAAGGACCTGTTCCCGATCACCGACGTCCACGAGAACTTCTCGCTGGACTTCATCCGCTACACGCTTGGCGAGCCGAAGTACTCCGTCGAGGAGTGCATCGAGCGCGACATGACGTATTCCGCGCCGCTCAAGGCCACGCTGACCCTCACGGTCTTCGAGGAGAACGTCGCCGACGGCAAGAAGCGGATCAAGAACCAGATCGAGAAAGAAGTCTACCTCGGTGAGCTGCCGCTCCTCACGCCGCTCGGCACCTTCGTCATCAACGGCGCCGAACGCGTGATCGTGAGCCAGCTGCACCGCTCGCCCGGCGTGGTGTTCGAGGAGTCGACGCACCCCAACGGGCAGCGCCTGATCTCGTCGCGCATCATCCCGTTCCGCGGATCATGGGTGGAGTTCACCGTGGACATCCACGACGTGATCTACGTCCACATCGACAAGAAGAAGAAGTTCCCGGCCACCGCGCTCCTCCGCGCGTTCGGCTTCGGGAACAACCCCGACATCCTCCGCCTCTTCTTCGCGGTGAAGGAGCTCGACCTCACCAAGAAGCGTGAGGGCCGCGCCGAGACCCGTGAAGTCATCGGCGCCATCATCGCGGAGAACATCGAGCTGCCGGGCGAAGCCACGGCGGACGACGCTCCCAAGGCGAAGACAAAGAAAGCCCGGGCCGAACGCGAGCGCAGCGAAGCCATGATGCTCGTGAAGGAAGGAGACGAGCTCACCGAGGAAGTCTTCAACCGCCTCCGCCGCCAGAAGGTGGACGTGGTCAAGGTGTTCGCGAGCTATGGCGCCGTCGACCTCCGCGACGAACTCGACGCCATCGAACGCGGCGAACGTGCGCATCCCCGCGTGCTGGCCGTCGACGCGATCGACCCGGAGACGGGCGAAGTGATCGGCGAGACCGGCCAAGCGCTCAAGGAGATGCTCCTCAAGCGCCTCCGCAAGCACGGCCTGTACAAGGCGTACTGCTTCGTCCCGAGCGGCCGCGCCGAGAGCACGCTCATCAAGAACACGCTCGCGAAGGACCCGACCAAGAGCGAGGACGAGGCGCTCAAGCAGATCTATGCGCTGCTCCGTCCCGGCGACGCACCCAACAAGGAAACGGCCAAGCAGGCGATCGAGCGGCTGTTCTTCTCGCCGAAGCGATATGATCTCGGCCGCGTCGGCCGCTACAAGATCAACCAGCGCCTCGGCCTCGCGACGCCCGCGAGCCAGACGGTGCTCACGAAGGAGGACTTCGTCGCCATCGTGCGCTACCTCGTCGAACTGCACGAGGGACGCGGCCACGTGGACGACATCGACCACCTGGGCAACCGCCGCATCCGTTCGGTCGGCGAGCTGATCGCGAACCAGTTCTCCGTCGGCCTGTCGCGCATGGCGCGCCTGGTCAAGGAGCGCATGTCGATCAACCAGGACACCGAGAAGATCGCGCTCGACGACCTTGTCAACGCGCGCACCGTGAGCGCGGTGATCCAGGCGTTCTTCGGGTCGTCGCAGCTGTCGCAGTTCATGGACCAGACCAACCCGCTCGCCGAGCTGACGCACAAGCGCCGGCTTTCGGCGCTCGGACCGGGCGGCCTCACGCGCGAGCGCGCCGGATTCGAAGTGCGCGACGTGCACTACTCGCAGTACGGCCGCATGTGCCCGATCGAGACGCCTGAAGGTCCGAACATCGGACTGATCACGTCGCTCGCGTGCTATGCGCGCGTGAACGACCTCGGCTTCGTCGAGACCCCGTACCGCGTCGTGCGGAACGGAAAGGTCACGAACGAACTCGAGTGGCTCGACGCCAACAAGGAAGAGGACGCGATCATCGCGCAGGCGAACTCGAAGCTCAACGACGACGGGACGTTCGTCGACGAGTTCGTGCTCTGCCGGCAGCAGGCCGACGTGCCGCTCGTTTCGCCCGCGCGCATCGACTATATGGATGTCGCGCCGGAACAGCTCGTTTCGATCGCCGCCGCGCTCATTCCGTTCCTCGAGCACGACGACGCGAACCGCGCGCTGATGGGCTCGAACATGCAGCGCCAGAGCGTGCCGCTCCTCAACCCGCAGACGCCGCTCGTGGGCACGGGTCTCGAGGAAGTGGTCGCGCGCGATTCCGGCGCGGTGGTCATTGCCTTACGCGACGGAACGGTCACCCGCGTGACGGCCGACGAGATTCTCGTCGACGCCGGCCCTGCGGAGAAAGGGAAGAAGGGCGGCGACCTGCCGCTCGAGCGCCTCACGCAACAGGACCGCTACCGGATCAAGAAGTACTGGCGCACCAACCAGGACACGGCGATCAACCAGCGCCCGATCGTGAAGCTCGGCCAAAAGGTGACGAAAGGCGAAGTCCTCGCGGACGGCGCCGCCACGGAGTACGGCCAGCTCGCGCTCGGCTCGAACGTGCTGGTCGCGTTCATGCCGTGGTACGGACACAACTTCGAAGACGCCATCGTGCTGTCTGAACGGCTGGTGAAGGACGACGTGTACTCGTCGATCCACATCCAGGAACTCGAGCTGCACGTCCGCGACACCAAGCGCGGTCAGGAAGAAATCACGCGTGAAATCCCGAACGTCGCCGAAGAGTCGCTCGTCGATCTCGACGAGCGCGGCATCGTGCGCATCGGCGCGCACGTGCGCCCCGGCGACATTCTCGTCGGCAAGATCACGCCGAAGGGCGAAACGGAACTCTCGCCGGAAGAAAAGCTGCTGACCGCAATCTTCGGCGAGAAGGCGAAGGACGTGAAGGATTCTTCGCTCAAGGTCCCGCCGGGCATGGAAGGCGTCGTCATCGACTGCAAGATCTTCTCGCGCATCGAAGACCAGGTGGTCGAGAAGGACCGCGGCGAGCGCATCGGCGAAGTCCGGCGCCTCGAGGGCGAGGAGAAGGTGCGCGTGAACGACGTACGCGACAGTGAGCTCAAGGAAATTCTCGACGGGCAGGTCATCGCGCTCGCGCTGAAGTCCGGCACGGTCGAAGAGGCGATTCCCGCAGGCACGGTGCTCTCGGGCGACGTGCTCGACGGGCTGCGCCTCGCGACGATCGACCTCAAGACGTTCAGGGTCGAGAGCAAGAAGGTCAATGAACAGGTTCGCGAAATTGTGGAAGCAGCGAATGATGTGAAAGCACGGATTGAAGAGAAGGCCGAGGAGCGCATCGACCGCATCCTGCAGCCCGATGAACTGCCGCCCGGCGTGATCCAGCTCGTGAAAGTCTATCTCGCCGAGAAGCGCAAAATCTCGGTGGGCGACAAGATGGCCGGCCGTCACGGCAACAAGGGTATCGTGGCGCGCATCGTTCCCGAGGAGGACATGCCGTTCCTTCCGGACGGTCGTCCGGTGGACATCGTGCTCAACCCGCTCGGCGTGCCGAGCCGTATGAACGTCGGACAGATCCTCGAAACGCACCTTGGATGGGCGGCGAAGATCCTCGGCTTCTACGCGAAGACGCCGGTGTTCCAGGGCGCGAACGAGCGTGAAATCGGACTGCTGCTCCGCCTCGCGGCGCTGACGTGGTCACGCGGCTCGCTCGAGCTGCACGGCCCGACGCTCGAGATCGGCGAAAAGGAAATCAAGGCGATTCTCAACGACTTCCGGCCCGAAGCGGGCGCGGAGAAAGTCCAGCTGCTGCATGACGCGAGCGTGAACGATCTCAACGCGCGCGGCATGTCGGCGGACACGAAGGACGTGTTCCACAGCGTGCGCGATTATCTCGCGTCCGCCGCGGCGGAGCTCGCCGAGCGCGAGCACTCCGACCTCAAGAACGCGATCGCGTTCCACGAGGAAACGTCGGAAGATGAAACGCTGCCCGCGGCCCGTCGCGCGGACCTGAAGAAGGCGCTGAAGGAACTGAAGACGCGCAACGCCCTGAGCGCGCAGGAACTGCTCCTGGCGCACGGATTGCCCGCCCTCGCAGCGATGCTTGGTCCCAAGGGCGAAGCCGACGTCGACGCGGCGAGCGTGGAGCTCGTGCGCCGCGCCGGATTGCAGCCCGGTGGAAAGGTCGCATTGCAGGACGGCCGCACGGGCGAGCATTTCGCGTCATCGGTCACGGTCGGTGAGATCTACATGCTGAAGCTCTCGCACCTCGTGGACGACAAGATCCACGCGCGAAGCATCGGACCGTACTCGCTCGTCACGCAGCAGCCGCTCGCCGGCAAGGCGCAGTTCGGCGGCCAGCGTTTCGGCGAAATGGAAGTGTGGGCGCTCGAGGCATACGGTGCCGCGCACACGCTGCAGGAAATCCTGACCGTGAAGTCGGACGACGTGAACGGCCGGTCGCGCGTGTACGAGGCGATCGTGAAGGGGCAGAACCTGCCCGAGCCGGGCACGCCTGAATCGTTCAACGTGCTCGTGAAGGAATTGCAGGCCCTCGGTATCCACGTCACCATGGATGCCAACGCTGAGGGTGGATACAGCGGTTTGCCCTTCAGCTCCGGCGAGGAATAACACATGATCGATTTCCGCAGCGCGCGCGAGACCCGCGCATCCGCTTTTGACTACATCCAGATCCGCATCGCCTCTCCGGAGGAGATCCGCGGACCCAGGGATTCCAAGGAACGTGAGCGGCTCGAAATGGCCGGCTTGCGTTCGTGGTGGTCGTGGGGCGAAGTCACGAAACCCGAGACCATCAACTACCGGTCGTTCAAGCCCGAGAAGGACGGCCTCTTCTGCGAGCGCATTTTTGGTCCCGTCAAGGACTGGGAATGCCATTGCGGCAAGTATAAGCGCATCCGCTATCGCGGCGTGATCTGCGACCGTTGCGGCGTCGAAGTGACCCTGAGCAAGGTCCGTCGCGACCGCATGGGGCACATCGAGCTCGCCGTTCCCGTCGCCCATATCTGGTTCTTCAAGACGCTGCCCAGCCCGATGGGCAATCTCCTCGACCTCACGCTGCGTGATCTCGAGAAGGTCATCTACTATTCGAACTACGTCGTCATCGAGCCCGGCGATCAGGAAGTCCACACCAACGAGCTCCTCGACGAGGAGCAGTTCCTCACGCTGCGCGCCAAGGCGAAGGACGAGGGCGATACCGCGTTCCTCGCCGACATCGGTGCACCCGCGGTTCGCGACCTGCTCCGCCGGCTCGACGTCGACAAGATCGCCGACGAGCTCCGCGCGCAGGTGATCGTCGAGACGAGCCAGCACAAGAAGAAGCAGCAGCTCAAGCGCCTCAAGATCGTCGACGCGTTCCGCAACTCGGGCGACAACGGCGACGTGCGCAACAAGCCGGAGTGGATGATCCTGGACGTCGTCCCGGTGATTCCGCCGGACCTGCGCCCCCTCGTTCCGCTCGACGGCGGCCGTTTCGCGACGTCGGACCTGAACGATCTCTATCGCCGTGTCATCAACCGCAACAACCGCCTGCAGAAGCTCATCGTGCATCGCGCGCCGGAAGTCATTCTCCGGAACGAGAAGCGCATGCTGCAGGAGGCCGTCGACGCGCTGTTCGACAACGGCCGGCGCTCCAAGGCCATTCGCGGCCGCGGCAAGCGTCCGCTCAAGTCGCTCAGCGACATGCTCAAGGGCAAGCAGGGCCGGTTCCGTCAGAACCTGCTCGGCAAGCGCGTGGACTACTCGGGCCGTTCGGTCATCGTCGTGGGTCCCGAACTGAAGCTGCACCAGTGCGGCTTGCCGAAGGCCATGGCGCTCGAGTTGTTCAAGCCGTTCATCATCCACAAGCTCGTCGAGAAAGGAATCGCCGAGACGGTGAAGCGCGCCAAGAAGATCGTCGAGAAGGAATCGAGCGAAGTGTTCGAGATTCTCGAGGAGATCATTCGCGACCATCCGGTTCTGCTCAACCGCGCACCGACGCTGCATCGTCTGGGCATCCAGGCGTTCGAGCCGGTGCTGGTGGAAGGGAAGGCCATTCGTATTCACCCGCTCGTTTGTGCGGCTTTCAACGCGGACTTCGACGGCGACCAGATGGCGGTGCACGTGCCGCTTTCATATGAAGCGCAGCTCGAGTGTCGCGTGCTGATGCTCTCGTCGAACAACATTCTCAAGCCGGCCGACGGGCGCCCGGTGGCGGAGCCCAGCCAGGACATCGTGCTCGGCTGCTATTTCGCCACCAAGGGATTCGCCGGATTCGACGATATCTCGAAGGATCCGAAGAAAGTTGCGGCGCTGCATTCGTACACGTCGGCCAGCGAAGTCGAGATGGCGCTCGCGCTCGGCCGCGTGAACACGCACACGCCGCTTCGCTTCCTCGTGGAGCGCGACGGTGCCAAGACGTGGGAAGTCACCACGGTCGGCCGCGTGTTGTTCAACCAGATCATCCCCGCGGAACTGCCCTTCCAGAACCGCGACATGAAGAAGAAGGCGCTCTCCGAGCTGGTGTTCGAGTCGTATCGCAAGTCGGGCCTCGCGGGCACGGTGCAGTTCCTCGACCGTCTCAAGGAGTTCGGCTTCCGCAACGCAACCCGCGGCGGCGTCTCGATCGGAATCGAGGACCTCGAGATTCCGGCGGACAAGGAGCAGCTGCTCGAAGAAGCGACGACGCGCGTGGAGCGTTTCCAAAAGGCGTACCAGACCGGAAACATCACGAACGGCGAGCGCTACAATAAGGTCATCGACACCTGGACGCATGCGAACAACGACATCGCCGAGGCGATGGTCAAGCGCATGAAGGAATCGCAGAACGGGTTCAACCCCGTGTACATGATGTTCGATTCCGGATCGCGCGGTTCACGCGACCAGATCCGTCAGCTCGCCGGTATGCGCGGACTGATGGCGAAGCCGCAGAAGAAACTCACCGGCGGTATCGGCGAAATCATCGAAAGCCCGATCAAGTCGAACTTCCGCGAAGGCCTGTCCGTGCTCGAGTACTTCATCTCGACGCACGGTGCCCGAAAGGGTCTGGCCGACACGGCGCTCAAGACGGCCGACGCGGGGTACCTCACGCGCCGCCTCTGCGACGTCGCACAGGACGTGACGATCACCGAGGAGGATTGCGGCACGATCATGGGACTCGAGATCTCCGCGCTGAAGGAAGGCGAGGACATTATCGAGCCGTTGGCGGAACGCATTGTCGGAAACGTGGCGGCGGAGGATGTCGAAGATCCGCAGCTGATCGACGATTCGGGCCGTCGCGCGCTGCTCGTCGAGTCGGGGTCGATGATCAGTGAAGATGTGGCCAAGCAGATCGAGGATGCCGGCATCGACTCGATCAAGATTCGCTCCGTGCTGACCTGCGAGGCCAAGCGCGGGCTCTGCCGCATGTGCTACGGCCGCAACCTCGCGACGATGGCGATGGTGGACATCGGCGAAGCGGTCGGCATCATCGCCGCGCAGTCGATTGGCGAACCGGGCACACAGCTCACGCTGCGTACGTTCCACATCGGTGGCACGGCGGCACGTATCGCCGAGCAGACGGCACGCAAGTCGAAGGTGCAGGGCTTCATCGAGTACGGCGACCGGTTGATTTGGGTCACGAACCCGGAAGGCCAGCAGATCGTGACGTCGTACGAAGGCGAAGTCTTCATTCGGCCCTCGGCCGACAAGAAGGCGATCGTGTCGGCGCGCCTGGCCGTGCCGCTCGGCGCGGTCCTGATGGTGAAGGACGGCGCCGAGGTGAAGAAGGAGCAGGTGATCTTCAGCTGGGATCCGTACACCAACCCGATCATCGCCGACGTCACGGGCGAAGTGCGCTTCGTGGATTTGGTGGAAGAAGAGTCGGTGAGCGAGGAGCTCGACGAACTCACGGGTCTGCGTCAGCGCGTGGTCATCGAAGACCGCGAGAAGAAGCTCCATCCGCACATCGAGATCTGGCAGACGAAGGGCGGCAAGGAAAAGCGCATCCGCGACTTCGTGATTCCGGTGGGCGCACAGCTCATCGTGGAGCACGGGGCCGAGATCGCAGCCGGTACGATCATCGCGAAGATTTCGCGTGAAGCGTACAAGACGCGCGACATCACGGGCGGCCTGCCGCGTGTTGCCGAGCTGTTCGAGGCGCGCCGTCCGAAGGATCCGGCGACGATTTCGGAAGTCGATGGCATCGTGCGGTTCGGCGAGATCAAGCGCGGCAAGCGCGAGATCTTCGTGCAGTCGCTGAAGCCCGACGGCTCACCGGACGATTCGCAGGAAGCCCAGCTGTACGAAGTGGGGGCGGGCAAGCACCTTCGCGTGCACGAGGGCGATCGCGTGCGCGCCGGAGACCGGTTGTCGGAAGGCCCGGTGAATCCGCACGACATTCTTCGCATCAAGGGCCCGCGTGCGGTGCAGGAGTATCTCCTGAACGAAGTGCAGGAGGTGTACCGTCTGCAGGGCGTGAAGATCAACGATAAACACATCGGCGTGATCGTGCGCCAGATGCTGCAGAAGGTTCGCGTGCTCGATCCGGGCGCAGGCGACTCGGAGTTCCTCGAGGGCGAGAACGTGGACAAGGCCGTGTTCCGCAACGCGAACGACCGCGCGAAGAAGAAGAAACAGAAGCCTGCGAGCAGCGAACCGCTGCTCCTCGGCATCACGAAGGCGAGTCTCACGACGCAGAGCTTCATTTCTGCGGCGAGCTTCCAGGAGACCACGCGCGTGCTGACCGATGCGGCCATCCGCGGCGCCAAGGACAACCTCATTGGCCTCAAGGAGAACATCATCATCGGACATCTCATTCCGGCGGGTACGGGCGTGTACCGGTACCAGGAAGTGGACATGGATGTCGCGCCGCCGCCCATGGCGGAACTTCCGCAGGGAGCGGAGGCGTTCGCCGGACTTTCGGGGACGCCGATGGCGGCGGAGATCGCCTCACCGTTTGCGGCGTTGCCGGGTGAGGACGCTTAACCGATAACTGCCGTTGTGAGCGTTCGGTCGTCGCAACAAAGGGGATGAGTTAACGGCTGTCGGTCACATGGTAGTGAAAAAACTGCGACGGGACCGGTCGGTGCGCTGAAGTTTTCGGCGCTCGACCGGTCCCGTCGCAGTTTTTTCAATACCCGAACACCGTCGACTGTTTACTCATCCCCTTTGTTGCGAGAACCGACGACTCGCTTTTGGTGATGATTCCCCTCACATTCTCACGATGCCCGCCCCGACCCGCATCATCCCGCGCCGAGCGGTGATCAGCTGGATCCTGTACGATCTGGCGAACGTCATCTTCTCGATGGGCGTGATTTCGCTGTACTTCTCGCTCTTCGTAAGGGCGGAAGTAGGCTCGGAACGCGCCGACAGCCTGCTCGGCAGGATCAGCGCGTTGTCGATGGGCATCATGTTCTGCCTCAGCCCGCTGCTCGGCGCGATGACCGACCGGGCGCGCAAGCGGATGCCGTTCCTCGTGTGGGCCACGCTCATCTGTTGCGCGTGCACGGCGCTGATCGCGCGCGGGCCGTTCATGGTGAGCGCGATCCTGTTCATCATCGCGAACGGCGGGTACCAGGCCGGCGTGCAGTTCTATGACTCGCTGCTGCCCGACGTCACGACGGAAGAGAACCGGGGCCGCATCAATGGCATCGCGGTCGGGCTTGGATATACCGGGTCGTACATCGCGGTCGGCGTCGGATTCTGGATGTCCAGGACGCATGCCGCGTTCCCGTTCGCGGACTACTTCCTCTTCGTCGCCCTCGCGTTTCTCGCGCTCGCGTTCCCCTGTTTCGTGTTCGTCGGGGAGATTGGCAATCCGCATCCGCGCGAGATCTTCACCTGGAGAGCCGTCACCGAGTCGGCGCGGCAAACCCTCCACACGCTGAAGTCGGGGGACAAGTATCCCGGGCTGCTGCGGTTCCTTCTCGGGCGCGCGTTCTACACCGACGCGATCAACACCGTGATCCTCTTCATGTCGCTGTACACGGTGAACGTCGCGATCTCGACCGGCCTCACGAAGGAGAACGGCGAACAGAAGGCGCAGCTCGTGCTGATGTCGGCCATCACCGCCGCGATCTTCGGCGGCGTCATCTGGGGTTTCGTCGTCGATCGCATCGGGCCCAAGAAGACCCTCACGATCGTGCTCTCGGGCTGGCTTGCCACGTTCGTCCTCGCGTCGTTCGTCGGATTCCTGCACCTTCACCTCGGATGGCTGTTCGTCGTCGCGTGCCTCGCGGGCATCTGCCTCGGCGGTACCTGGGCGTCGGACCGCCCGCTCATGCTGCGACTCACACCGCCGGACCGCGTGGGCGAGTTCTATGGCCTGTACGGAATGGTGGGACGTTTTTCAGCTGTGACGGGTCCCCTCCTCTGGGGAGCCACGACCTGGCTGACGGTGGAACAGGGGCACATGCCCGTGGTACGAGGCGAAGCGTTCGCGATCCTCTCGCTGCTCGCGATGATGCTGGTGGCGTTCACGATCCTGCGGCCCGTGTCGGACGAGGCGCGCGACTGGAAGGCGCTCGGCGCGATCGCCGAGGCGTGAGGGCGGCGCTGATCATGCTGCGCCACTAGGCCGTTGTGGTGAACGCACCGGTGATTTGGATCGCCGCCGCCGCGGTCCTGTTCGCAGGCTGGCTCTACTGGCGCTACTTCACGCGCCGCGCCGCGATCCGGGTGGTGCACCGCTTTCGCGCGCGCATCGACCGCTTCAAGCTCACGAGCAAGGCGTACATCGCCGAGTCGCTGCTCGGCGATGAATCGATCGCCGCCGCGGTCCGCGACCATGCGCAGCTGCACGGTATGCCGCAGGCCGCCGTCTGGCGGACGGTGCGCACGTACATCAGCGAGATCGTGCCGGCGTTCAACCTCCTCGCCTACTATCAGGTCGGCATCGCGGCGTCGCGAACGCTGCTGAACCTGTTCTATCGCGTGAACGTGTCGTACGTACGTCGTACGAGCTTAGACGAGCTGCCGCGCGAGAGCATCGTCATCTACCTGATGAACCACCGCTCGAATGCGGACTACGTGCTCGCCGGCTACGCGCTCGCGGGTCAGGTCGCGATCTCCTACGCGGTGGGGGAGTGGGCGCGCGTCTTTCCGCTCGAGTATCTCTTCAAGAGTTTCGGGTCCTATTTCATCCGGCGCCGTTTCCGCGAGCCGCTCTATCACACGGTGCTCGAGCGGTACGTCCAGCTCGTGACGAGAAACGGCGTGACGCAGGGGATCTTCCCCGAGGGCGGCCTCTCGCGCGACGGCAAGCTTCGTCCCGCCAAGATCGGCCTGCTCGACTACGCCCTCGGGGTGGCGCGCGAGCCCGGGTTCGCCGCGCGCATGTATCTCGTGCCGGTCGGGATCAACTTCGACCGCGTGCTGGAGGATCGCTCGCTGCTGCGCGAACTGCGCGAGAGCGAAGGCAACGCGCGCGCGGGACGCCTCACGCAATTGCGCGAAGTGCTCGGCTACACCGCGTGGAACGCGGGCCGCCTGCTCTCGCGGCGGTGGAAGCGGTACGGACAGGCCGCGGTGGTGATCGGCGAGCCGGTCCCGCTGGAGGCCTGGTTCGCCGGGCTCGAGCGCGACGGACGCGGCCTGTTCACGCTGCCGCGGGCCGACCGCCTCGGGGTGATTCAGGCGCTCGCCGACGATGCCATGCGGCGCGTGGGTGACATCATCCCGGTCACATCCGTGCCGCTCGTGTGCGCGTCGATCCAGACGTTCGACGCGGACTTCGTCTCGCGCGCCCAGCTGCTCGAGCGAATGTCCGAGGTCCGTGAATCGCTCGCACATCACGGCAGGCAGGTCCTGAACGCCGACGAAGAAATCGGCGAGACCCTCGACCGCGCGTACGAGCTGCTCCGTCTGCGCCGCGTGGCGTCGCGCGAGGGAGCCGGCTACGCCGTGCTCCCGCGCGGCCGCGAGCTGATCAGCTACTATGCGAACTCCATCGCGCATCTCCTCGGCGAGTTCGAGTCCGCCGTGCGCGCACGCGACGCGCTGCCGGTGCACGCCGTGGTCGATCTCTGAGTCGGAGCTAATCGGATCGTAATGCTGGCGGGATTGCAGAGGCCGGCGAAAGTCCCGTATCGTGGATATGTGAACTCGCGAATCCGTATTGCCGGCGCGCTCATGGCATCGATGCTCGTGGGCGCCGCCGGACTCGGCGCCCAGACCGTGCGCGGGATCGTCATGCTGCCCGACAGTTCGCGGGCGGCGGGCGTGATCGTCATCGCGAACGACGCGAAGGGGACGACGGCCGCGCGCGCGCTGACCGGCGAGAACGGCGGCTACGAACTGCGGCTCCCCGGCGCCGGCCGCTACGACGTGCGCATGCTGCGCATCGGATTCCGGCCCACGATCGTACCGGCGTTCGACATCGGAGCCGGCGAGTCGAAAAGTCTGCCGGTGATCCTGCGCGGTGAGGCGATCGTGCTCTCGGCTGTGACAGTGCAGGGCAAGAGCGTCTGTGGCGTGCGCCAGGATTCCGGACAGGCGGTCGCGCGGCTGTGGGAAGAGGCGCGCAAGGCGATCACGGCGACGCAGCTCTCGCCCTCGGGGACGAGGCAGACCGTGAAGTGGATGACCTACGACCGCAAGACGGACCTCACCGGCAATCGGGTGCTCACGCAGTCGACGACGAGCTACAGCGCCGCGGCCGGGAAGGCATTCGTGAGTCTCCCGCCGGATTCGCTCGCGAAGGTGGGCTACATGAGCGAGGACGAGAGCGGCACCGTCTATCGCGCGCCCGATGCGGAGGCGCTGCTCTCGGAGGCGTTCACGTCGCTGCATTGCTTCCGCGAGGAGCCGCCCGCGAAGGACAAGGGCGATTGGGTCGGCATCGGCTTCCGTCCCGCCAAGGATCGCGCCGGCATCGCCGACATCGAGGGAACGCTCTGGCTCGACCGGACTTCAAGCGAACTCCGGCAGCTCGAGTTCCGCTACACGAATCTTCCCGAGGACTACGCACACGTGAAGGCCGGCGGCAGCGTCGAATTCCTGCGGCTCTCGACGGGGAGCTGGCTCGTCGGCCGCTGGCAGCTTCGCATGCCGCGGGGCGCGCTGCAGCTGGTCCCCCGCTACACCGGCAGCCTCGGCGCGCGCGACGAGTACAAGATGGTCGTGGAGGGACTCCAGTTCACCGGCGGCGAAGTGACGGCGGTGAATCGAGGCGCGGAGGTGCTGTTCAGCAGCGGAGAGTCGACGCACGACTTCTCCCCCACGCTCCTCGCCGAGGACGCGAAGCTCGCGACGTCGTGCGGCGCCGACTCGGCAAGAGGAGACCTGCTCGCGCTGCTGCGCGGCACCGTGTTCGAAGGGGAACACCAGGGGCTCGCCAACGCCGCGGTCCAACTGACATGGCGTGGCGAGTTCAGGTCGTCCGGCCAGGGCACCTACTCCTACAAGAACGAACAGCGCGACCTGACATCGGATGCGTCCGGCAACTGGTATCTGTGCGGCGTCCCGCGGGAGCGCGTCATCACGGTGCGCGCGACGCTGGGCAACCGGAAATCGGCGCCGGTGACGGTCCGCATCACGAAGGAGCGCGCGGCGGCTGGCGTGGACGTCGAGGTGCCTCCAGCTTAGCGGCATGCGGGGTCGTCTCGTTTCATCGGTAGCGGTCCTCATGGCATCCGTGGCGCTCGCGCAGATCGCGCGGGCGCAGAGGCTGGCCGGCACTGTTCGCGACAGCGTGAGCCGGCGGCCGATGCCGGGTGTGGTCGTCATCCTCCTCGACTCGGCAGGAGCAACGGTTGCGCGCCGCCTCACGAATGAGCGCGGGGAGTATCTGGTCGTGCTCCGCGATGCGATGCGGAGCGCGCGATTCGTGCGCATCGGATTCAGGCCGGAAGAAGTGCCGATCCCGCCGCGCGCCGAATCGCTCGCCCGGTTCGACGTCACGATGTTCGCGCTGCCGAGCATGATGCAGCTCGTCCGCGTCGTCGCGAACTCGCGCTGCTCCGTTCGCAGGGACCGCGCGGCCGCCATGGGACTCTGGGAGCAGGCGCGAGAGGGGCTGCTCGCCACGATCGTGGCGCGCGAGTCGAATCCCGCGATGTTGCACCGCCTCGGCTTCGAGCGCGTCATGGACGGCAACAGCGACCGAATAGAATCGATGCGCGTGCGCGGCGATTCGGCCGACACCGCCGCGACGACCTTCTTCGCGGCGCATACGGCACAGGACCTGGTGCGCTACGGCTTCTCGACGGACAGCACGAGCGCCGGAACATTCTTCGGCCCCGACGCGGACGTGCTCCTGAACGACTACTTCGCGGGCGCGTATTGCTTCGAGCTGTCGAGCGGTTCGCACGAACGCCCGAATCAGGTCGGACTGCGCTTCGTTCCGTCGGAACACCGGCGCGGCCGCATCGACATCGACGGCACGCTCTGGATCGACACCCTCGCGCGTGCGCTGAAGGACATCGAGTTCAAGTACGTGGGCATGTCGGAGGGTGCCGCGCGATTCCGTCCGGGCGGCCGGATCTCGTTCCGCGCGATGCCGAACGGCGTCGTGCTGATCGATCGATGGTCGCTGCGGCTCGTGAGCGCGCAGCCCGATACGATCGTGAATACCCAGGGCATTCTCGAGGCGCGAAATTGGCTCTACGCCGACGAGACCGGCGGCGAACTCGCGAGCGCCGCGTGGCCCGACGGCCTCGCGTGGAAGGCGCCGCTCGGCGCGCTTCGAATTCAGGCGATCAATCACGAGGGAAGACCCGCCGTGGGGAGCGTGGTCGCGCTCGCCGCGACGCACTACTTCGGCATAGCGGACTCGAAGGGTCTCGTCGAGATCAAGAACCTGCTCCCGGGACCTTACGCGGTGCGCATCATCGATCCGCAAGTCGCCGAACTGGGGATCGGCCTGCCGACATCGCTGAAGTTCGTCGCGGCCCGCGACACGACTTCGCTCGCGAGGCTCCTGGTGCCGACCGCCAAGCAGTTCGCGGTGGAACGCTGCATGACGGCCGGGCAAAAGGTCAATCACAATACGAGCACCGGTGGGACGTTCGCCGTCCTCGGCCGGGTGGTCACGCCGCAGGGGGAGCCCGTGTCAGGCGCCAAGGTCTCCGTTGCGACACGCATGATGCTTCCTCAAGGCGACGGTTCGAACCTGCTCTGGCTCAAGGACTTCTGGACGACCGGCTCGGACGGTCTCTTTCAGTCGTGCCACAATTGGGATCTGCAGAATGAGATCGTGATCCGGGTGCATCGGTACGGGGCCGAGGACGTGCTCGTCGATGGTCAGTTCAAGTCGGACCTCCTGGTCGTCCGGATCCCGGTTCCGCCTGTCGCACGCGCTGATCCTTGACCAAGGCCCCCCAGCCGGGTAAGTTGTAAGTCTGTTCCGTGCCGCCCGCCGGGCGATCCACGTATGAATCAGGTGGACGAACACCGCAGGGAAGATGCCAACTATCAACCAGCTCGTTCGCCAGAGCCGGCGCGACGTTGCCCGCAAGGACAAGGCGCCCGCCCTCAAGGCGAATCCGTTCAAGCGCGGCGTCTGCACGCGCGTCTACACCACCACACCCAAGAAGCCGAACTCCGCGCTGCGCAAGGTCGCGCGCGTGCGCCTGACCAACAGCTTCGAAGTCACCGCCTACATCCCCGGCGAAGGCCACAACCTGCAGGAGCACTCGATCGTGCTCATTCGCGGCGGCCG
Source organism: Gemmatimonadaceae bacterium (assembly GCA_017881585.1). GTDB lineage: Bacteria > Gemmatimonadota > Gemmatimonadetes > Gemmatimonadales > Gemmatimonadaceae > Fen-1231. The sequence continues at coordinate 34,076 of JADGQS010000017.1, forward strand.
TGTGAAGGATCTCCCGGGCGTCCGCTACCACATCGTTCGCGGCAAGCTCGACGCATCCGGCGTCAACGGGCGCAACAAGAGCCGCTCCAAGTACGGCACCAAGAAGCCGAAGGGAGGCGCCAAGTGAGCCGCCGCAAGAAGAGCGTCAAGCGCACGATCCTCGCGGACTCGCGCTACGACAGCCAGACGGTCTCGAAGTTCATCAACGTCCTGATGTACCAGGGCAAGAAGTCCACCGCCGAGCGCATTTTCTACGCCGCGATGGACTTCGTCGAGAGCCGCACGTCACAGCCGGGCGTGAACGTGTTCAAGCAGGCGCTCACGAACCTCAAGCCGGTCGTGGAAGTGAAGAGCCGCCGCGTCGGCGGCGCCACGTATCAGGTGCCGGTCGAAGTGCGCCCCGAGCGCCGCACGGCACTCGCGATGCGCTGGCTGATCGAGTATTCGCGCGAGCGCAACGAGAAGTCGATGTCCGAGAAGCTCGCCGCCGAAGTCATCGCCGCCTCGAAGGGAGAGGGCAACGGCGTGAAGAAGAAGGAAGACACGCACCGCATGGCCGAAGCGAACAAGGCCTTTGCGCACTATCGCTGGTAGCCGCGACACACGCGTGACCAAAACGCCTCGCCGGTTCGTCGGCGGGGCGTTTTGCGTTTTGGGAGGCTCGGTCTACCGAGGGCGAGAATGAGTAGCGATGAGAGGTGAGTACGAGAGCGAGGGTTGAACGCGCGCGTCAGTTCGCCCACTTCCACTTTACGCCCACTCCCACTTTGCTCCCACTCAAACTCAACGCTACTTTCTCCAACTCATCCCTCCCACTCGTACTCGTCTCTCCCACTACCCCTCTCCCACAATTCCTCTGCAGTTGACAAAGAGTTCCCCCCAGCTATCTTCTTAAGGCTCTGGCCGAACTGTACTTAGGCCAGTTCAGGGTTGATGCTTCACCCGGCGAACTGCGTGCCGGTAATTATGGGTCCGCCAACGTCTTCACGACGCGCGGAGACTGTGGGATCAGTCGTCCGACAGCAGCCGATTTCGTTCGGCCGCCGAGGCTCCCGAAAAGCAACGCAGGACAATTCAACGTCGGGAGCATTCAGCCCGGCGCGCCGAGGGTCCCCAACCGCGCAGCAGTGGCGGATGTACCCGGCGAGAGCGGATGGAAACCGGTTCCAGCATCGCGAAAGCGATGCATGGGGCGCCTGGTCCAGCCGCGTTTTTGCTCCCACCAGTTCCGAATTTTTGTACAAAACTGCTCGAATACCGACGAGATAAAACCAGACGATGGCTCGCGTTACCGATCTCAAGTTCTACCGCAATATCGGCATCATGGCCCACATCGATGCCGGTAAGACCACGACGACTGAGCGCATTCTCTACTACACGGGGAAGTCGCACAAGATCGGCGAGGTCCACGACGGTGCGGCCACCATGGACTGGATGGAGCAGGAACAGGAGCGCGGCATCACGATCACGTCCGCCGCGACGACCTGCTTCTGGAAGCGGCACGGCGTCACGCACGACACCGGGAGCGCGACGGGCCCGGAGTACCGCATCAACATCATCGATACTCCCGGACATGTGGATTTCACGGTAGAAGTCGAGCGCTCGCTGCGCGTCCTCGACGGCGCCGTGACCCTGCTCGACTCCGTCGCGGGCGTCGAGCCGCAGACCGAGACGGTCTGGCGCCA
>JADGQS010000079.1 GCA_017881585.1 Gemmatimonadaceae bacterium
ACGATCGTGGCGTTGCGGATCACGAGGCGCGCGGGGCGCTGGCCGTGCGTGACGCCTTTGGTCTGTGCGGCGAGGGGCGAGGCGGCCGCCGCGATTGCGGCGGCCGTCCAGAGAAGTCGGGAGAAAAACATCGAGCGGCTCCGGTCTATCTATTGGCGTGTGGCGGGAGCCGAAACGTTATTGCAGAGTCGGCTCGGGCGCTACCTCAAGAAGACCGAAGATGGAAGATGGAAGATGGAAGATCGAAGACTACGCGGCGACGGGCGCTTCGGTCTTCACGCCCACGGCTTCGAACTCGACGCTGAGCTTCACGTCTTCGCCCACCGCCCAACCGCCGGTCTCGAGCGCCTGGTTCCAGTGGAGCCCCCAGTCCTTGCGGTTGATCTTGGCGGTGACGGCCAGCGCCGAACGCTGACTGCCCCATGGGTCGGTCACGGCCGCCGTGAGTTCGCCCTTCAAGGTCACGGGCTTCGTCTCCCCGTGCATCGTCAGGTCACCGGTGATCGTGATGTCGGTGCCCTTCTGTTCGATCTTCGTCGACTTGAAGTTGATGGTCGGGAACTTCGCGACGTCGAAGAAATCCGCCGAGCGGAGGTGGTTGTCGCGGGCGTCAACGTTCGTGTTGAGACTCGCCGCGTCGATCGTCAGCTCCGCGGACTTGAGCGTACCGTCCGGATTGGTCTCGCCGCTGCCCGTGAAGGTCTTGAAGTGACCCTTGACCGTCGAGATCATGAGATGCTTGACGGCGAATTCGGCGGCGCTATGGGTGGTATCGAGTGTCCACTTCATGTTCGTCTCCATCAGGTGAAAAGAGTTGTGGCTGGCTGCCCAGCCAGCTTGTGTGGTGGTTTCCATCTTCCATCTTCGATCTTCCATCGCACTTCTTAGAATCCGGGCCCATCCGTCGCGATCTCCAACAACTGCCCGTCGGGCGCGGAAAAGTTGATGCTCGAGAAGAACGGACTGCCGATCACGGCTGACACATCCAGCTCCATCGAGCGCAGCTTTTCCTGCCATGCCTTCAATTCCTCGAGGTCCTCGGCCCTGAACGCCACGTGGTTCGTCTGCCCGACGCCCGCCCGCGCGTGCGGATGCCGCGGCGTCCATCCAAAGAGCGTCCAGCTGCTGTGCGGCAGCACGCGCGTGCCGTCGTAGTTCGCCCAGAACCAGTGCGGCGTCTCGGGATCGTCCTGATTCACCGATTTCTTCACCACCGCGAGACCGAGCGCCTCTTCGTAGAAGTCGCTCGCCCGCTCGATGTCGTCCGTCATCCCCGTGATGTGATGAATGCCGGTGAGCTTCATGTCGGGCGTGATGACCGGCACAGGCTCCGAATACGTGGTCATCTGGATCGACCGCTCGTCGCGGCCGCCCGGAAGCTGCTGCTCGCGCGGCAGCATGATCTGCCGGCCGAGCGCCTCGATCGGTTCGTCGTACGCATAACCCGGACCGGCGGTCGCGATCTCCAGCACCTGACCGTCGGGATCGCGGAAGTACAGCGACGTGAAGTAGCCGCGCGGCATCGGTCCGCTGACCGGCACGCCCTTGTCCATCAGGTACCGCTTCCACTTGAGCTGCGCTTCGTATGTGCCGACGCCCAGCGCGAGATGGTGCACGCCGCCCACGCCGGGCCGGCCGTGCGCTGCCGCCGGACGCTCGACGAACGTGATGAGCGTGCCCGGTGTGCCCGTTTCATTGCCGAGATACAGCCTGTATGCGTTCGGATCTTTCGACTCGCCGGCGTCCTTCACAACGGACAGCCCGAGCAGGTCGCGGTAGAACGCGAGCGTTCGCCGTGAGTCGCCCGACACCATCGTGATATGGTGGAACCCCAGCGTCGTCAGTGTCTTTGTCGTTCTTGTGTTTGTTGTCATATTTTCCCTCACTTATGATCCTCTCACTACTGAGATACTAATCGCTTTGGATCGGCAAGTCAATCGTTCGTTCGTGCTACACCCTACTCCTGTTCGGCCAATGCCGCCTTGCACGCCGGGGTCGCGGCCGCCAGCCGCGCAGCCTCCTTCCCCAGCGTCTTCAACAGCGCGGTCAGTTCCCGCTGCTCCGACTGTTTCAATCCCGTCATCGCGCCCTGAATCACGGCCGCATGTTCGGGAAAGATCGAGCGCATCAGTTTCTCGCCCTTCTTCGTCAGCGCCGCGTAACGCGCGCGACGATCGGCCGGGCAGGCTCGCCGCTCGGCCAGTCCACGCTTCGCGAGCCGGTCCACCAGGAACGTCATCCCACCGCTCGAGACCAAGATCCGCTTCTGGATCTCGCCCAGGAGCTGCGGTCCTTTGTGGTACAGCGCTTCCATCACCGCGAACTCCGCCAGCGTGAGGTCGTGGCGTTCGATGTCGGCCTTCAGAACCTCGACGAGCGCGTCGTGCGACCGCGCCAGCACCACCCACAACTTCAAGGCCGTGGCGGTCGGAAGGTCGGCGGCGACTCCTGCGCCACCCTTCGCCGGGCGGGAGTCCTTCGAGGCGGATCGTTTAGCTGTTTTCATCTCAGTAGTAAGATAATCACGTTGCTGAGGCGGCGCAACGCATCCATAATAGCTGTCCCTGCCGTTGCTTCCGCCAATGAGGTGCCGTACATGCGAAGATTCCGCCCAACCCTGACCGCGGTTGTCCGCCGGGCTCTGGTGACGACCCCGCTGCTCTGCACGATGGCCGCGTCGGCCGCTGGACAAAACGTTCTGCAGACGCAGCCAGCCCCGACCGTGATCGCCACGATCACCACGCCGGAGAAATTTTTCGGCTTCCGCATGGGCGCCGATCGGAAAATGGCTCGCTGGGACAAGATGGTGGACTACTACAACCTGCTCGCCAAGCAGAGCCCGCGGTTGAAGATCGTCAACATGGGACCCACCACCATGGGAAACCCTTTCCTCGCCATCTTCATCTCGTCGCCGGCGAACCTCGCGCGGCTCGAAACGCTGCGGACGTGGAATCTCAAGCTGACCGATCCGCGCGGCGTGCCTCAGGCGGAGATCCGCCGCATCGTGCGCGAAGGCAAGGCGTTCGTGCTGCAATCCATGAGCATGCACGCCACCGAGATCGGCGGCACACAGATGGCGCCCGAGCTGATCTACGACCTCGCCGCGCGCACCGACGCCGAAACGCAGCGCATCCTCGACAACGTCGTGTCGATCATGGTGCCCGGGTTCAATCCGGACGGCGAGATCATGGTTACCGACTGGTACAACAAGTACCTCGGCACCGAGTACGAAGGATCCAACTACCCCTCGCTCTATCAGAAGTACGTCGGCCACGACAACAATCGCGACGCATTCATGTCCAACATGATCGAGTCGCAGTACATGTCGAAGCTGCTCTTCCGCGAGTGGAAGCCGGAGGCGTACGTCGACCACCATCACATGGGCGGCAACGGCGCGCGCATCTTCCTGCCGCCGTACGCCGATCCCGTGCGGCCCTCGGCCGATCCGCTGGTGTGGCGCGAGCTGTCGTGGTACGGCGCGCACATGGCGTACAAGGAGGAGGAATCGAATCTCTCCGGCGCGATCAACCTGGCCATCTACTCCGGCTGGGGGCACATGGGCTTCCACTGGATCACGCCGTTCCACAACATCGCCGGCATGCTCACCGAGTCGGCGAGTGCAAGCCTTGCGACGCCGCTGAACGTGCCGGCCGATCGACTGGTCGGCAACACGCGCGGACTCCCGAAGTACGAGGAGCAGACCACCTTTCCGCACCCGTGGCCCGGCGGCGTCTGGCATTTGCGCGACATCGTCGACCGCCAGAAAGTCTCCGCGTGGGCGGCGATCGATCTCGCCGCGCGCAACAAGGAGACGGTGCTCGAGAACGCGTACCTGAAGGCCAGTCGCCAGACTCAACGCGGCGCCGAGGGGAAGGTCAAAGCGTACGTGATTCCGATCAACCAGCACGATCCGCTCACCGCGATCAAGATGGTGAACAAGCTGCTCGGCCAGGGAGTCGATGTGCACCGCGTGTCGCAGGCGTTCACACACGAAGGCAAGCAGTACGCCGCCGGCAGCTTCGTCGTTTCGATGGCGCAGCCGAAGATGGGCGTCGTGCGATGGCTGCTTGGGCAGACGTTCTATCCCGACAACACGTACACGCGCGAGGCGAACGGCACGCCGATCGCGCCGTACGACATGAGCACCGACACGATGGACGAGTTCATGGGAGTAACGGCAGATCCGGTGATGACGGCTGTGACCGCGCCGATGACGTTGCTCACGGCGCTGGTTTCTCCGGCCGGCACCGTCTCGAAGGGTGCCAACGGCTATCTGGTCGACGGCAAACAGAACGATGCCTTCCACGCGGCGAACCTGTTGCTCGACAAGTCGGTGGCGATTCGACGGGTGGATCGGGCATTGGGCGCCGCTCAAGTCGGCGACTTCGTGGTCGACGCCAGCGCGCCGGACGCGCTCGTCGCGTCGGTCGCGAAATCCACGGGCGTGAACTTCGCGGCGATGAATGGCGACGTGGCCGCGGCCAGCCACGCGGTAAGACGTCAGCGCATCGCGATGTACGAGCGTTACGGCGGCGGAAACTCCGATCAGGGGTGGACGCAGTGGACGTTCGAACAGTTCGGGTTTCCGTTTGCCAGCATCAAGGACGCCGAGTTGAAGGCCGGAAATCTCAACGCGAAGTACGACGTGATCATTCTGCCGACGGACAATGTCGGCACGCTGACCGGTGAGCGCGGCGGGCGAGGTGGCGGGGCGCCTCCTGGTGCGGCGGCCGCGCCGAGTGCGCCGGGAGCTCCTGGCTCGGCAGGTGAGGCAGCGGCAGCGAGCGTCGCGGCAGGCGCCGCGGGAGGACGCGGTGGTGGAGGCGGCGGGTTCGGCGGACCGCCGGCGCCGCCCGAGTATCGCAGCGGATTCGGCGCCGAGGGAGTGGCCGCGCTCAAGGCGTTCGTTCAGGCCGGCGGAACGCTGCTCACGTTCGGCGAGGCGGGAACCTTGCCCATCGAACGCTTCCCGCTCCCGCTCAAGGACGTGGTCGCCGGAAAGAACACGAAGGAGTTCTGGTCACCGGGATCCACATTCAAGGTGAAGGTCGACAGCTACAACCCGCTCGCATACGGGATGCCGAGCGACGCGCTCGTTGTCTGGCTGCGCGGCTGCCAAGCGTACGACATCACCGACGTCAACGCGAAGGTCGAGACCATCGTGTCGTACGTCGACAAGGGAATCCTGCAAAGCGGATGGCTCAACGGCGAAGAACTCATCGCGAAGAAGGCGGCGATGGTGTCGGTGCCGTTCGGCAGCGGCCGCGTGGTGCTCATCGGGTTCCGCGCGCAGCACCGTGCGCAGACGCACGGGACGTACAAGTTCGTGTTCAACACGCTGCTGAAGTAGCGGGTTCGCGGCGGAAATCATCCGCAGGAAGACGACGGGGCGCAATCGCGATTCGATTGCGCCCCGTCGTGCTTCTGCGTTCGAGCGGCTTCGCTACGGCTGAGGGGCCTTCTTCGGCCCGCCCTGGATCAGCCAGTAATCGAACCACTGCCGGATGCGACCGAGGCGATCGACCAGCAGCCAGGGTTCTCCGGAGCGTGACAGCTCGTGCGTCGAGCGCGGGTAGCGCACGAATTCCGCGGGCACGCCCTGCGTTCTCAGCGCGGTGTACCAGAGATCGGCGTTCCCCATCGGCGTTCGGAAGTCATCCTCCGACTGCACCATCAGCGTCGGCGTCTTCACGTTCTTCACGTGCCGGATCGGCGAAAGCGAATCGTACATCGCCTGATTCTCCCACGGGCGGCCGAAGAACTCACCGTTCGTGAGCCCCTGCACGTCCGACGCGCCCCACCAGTACGTCCAGTCGCTGATCATCCGGTCCGTCTCGGCGGCCTTGAACCGGTTCGTTTTCGTTTCGACCCATGCCGTCATGAACCCGCCGTACGATCCGCCGGTCACACCCATCCTCGTCGAGTCGATGTCCGGTCGCACCGATACGATATCGACGGACTTCATGAGGTCGAGGTAGTCCTTGCCGCCCCAGTCGCCACGGCTCGCGTTGGTGAACGCGCCGTTGGTGCCGCTCGATCCGCGCGGGTTCGTGAACAGCACGAACACGCCGCCGCCCGCGAGACTCTGGAACTCGTCGAACCAACCCTCGTTGTACTCCGAGTGCGGCCCGCCGTGGATATACAGCACGACCGGATATTTCTTCCCCGGCTGATAACCGTACGGCTTCATCAGCCAGCCTTCGATCTCCAGGTTGTCGACCGACTTGTACGTGAAGCGCTCGGCGTCGGAGAACGCGACTTCCTTCTGGAGCGCGTCGTTGAACGTCGTGAGCTTCTTCTCGTTCTGGCCGTTGATGTCGGACGTGTAGTACTCGGCGAGATGCGAGATGTCGCTCGAGGTGTACACGAGCTTCGTCTGCGCCTTGTCCATCATGATGTCACCAACCACGCGGCGGCCGGTGAGGATCGGCGAGACTTGCTTCGTCGCGGGATCTACCTGCCAGAGCCCCGAGCTTCCGCCGGTGCTCGTGATCATGCGGATCTTGCCGTCCTTGAACCACTCGATCTGGCCCGGCTCGTATTTCCAGGCGCCGAGAATATCGACCGGCCTTCCACCATCGGTCGTCGAAAGCAGAAGGCGCGAACTGCTGAACTGTCCCGGGCGTCCGACGAAGGCGAACTGCCTGCTGTCGGCCGACCAGATGATGCTGGTCTCGCCGCCGAAGTAGTCGACCTTCTTCGGCTTGCACGCGGCCGCGTTCTCCGCTTCGCACTCCGCGACCGGAAGAATGTAGAGATCGGTTTCGTTGCGGTCCGCGTCGTCACGAACATGGTTCGGCGGCAGCTTCGCAACCGAATCGCGCTCGCGTGCGACGAGCGAATCCGAACGCAGCTTCGCGTCGGCGCTGAACACCACCCATTTTCCGTCAGGCGAGACGCTCGGCGCGAAGTGTGTGTAGTTGGTGCTGGTGATCTGCTTGCGATCGCCGGTGCCGTGCTGAATGAACAGTTGTACCGGTGGAGTTCCCGCGGGCGGCAGGAAGGAGCCGCGGCCGCCGCGGCCGCCGCCGAACAGCGCAGCGAGCGAATCTGCCGCGCCGCCACGACCCGTGCTCGGAAGAAAGCCCGCGTCGTTCGAGCGGGTGCGTTCGTCGATGAACTGCCGGCCGTCGAAGCGCGCCGCGTTGAGCGGCTTGGTGATCGAGCCCTGCGGCGGACGGGCGAGCGGGCCCATCCTGGCGTAGGGATCGTTGAGATTTACCGTCGTCGATTCCGCTGCGTCGCCGCGCCCACCACGTCCGCCGCGACCGCCACCACCGGCCGCGCGGCCGCCGCCGGCTGCGACCGGGCCGGCAAAGATCGTGAAGCTCTTGTCGGCCGGCTGTGCGCTGACTGCACCACCGCCACGTCCGCCGCGTCCGCCGCGACCGCCCGCCGCTGCGCTCCCGGCGCCAGCCTCGGCCGGAAACGCCTCACCACCTTCGTCCATTCGAATGGCCCACGTATTTCCGCGGCTACCGGGGCGCGTGGACGTGAAGTACAGCGTCTTGCCGTCGTCCGACCATCGGGGCGCCGTGCTCTCGAACGCCGGCGCGGTCATGCGCCGCGCCGCGCCGCCGGAGACAGGCTGGATCCAGACTTCGGTGTGGCGCGCGTTCTTTTCCTCAATGACGGTGGTCACGGTGAACGCGAGCGTGTTGCCGTCGGGCGACAGACTTCCACCGGCGACGCGCGTGATCTTGTACCAGTCTTCGGGATTGAAGGCGCGGCCGCTCGATTGCGCGGCGAGCGCCGTGGCGGTGAACAGCACGAGTGCGACAGCACGAGACAGGATGGTCTTCATGGTGAAATTTCCCAGTGCAGTGGGGGCGTTGACACCTGACTGACATCTGATACTACGCGTCCAAACCGCCGGCCGCTGAGGCCGGAGATGGCATGTCTATAGAAGGAACGCGTCGCGACGACTTACATCGCCACGATCGGCTTCGGCGGCCCCTCCACCGTCGTCGGCACGATCGGCTGCAGCCCTGCCGCCTTCAGCAGCGCGTTGATCTTGTTCAGGTACAAGTCCACCGACTTCTTGTACCGCCCGAGCTGCGTGTCGAGTTTCGGCGACACGGTCTCGAACACCTGGTACGCCTGCGGCGGGGGCCGGCGGTCGCCGCTCTGCACGAATCCCATGAGCGCCGCGATCTGGTTGTTCAGGCGCACCGGGAAGTTGAGCGGATCCTCGCCGCTCTTGTTCCTCGTCTGGTAGACCGAGTCCTCGACGCTGCCGAGGCTGTCGGTGAACGATTTCGAGAGCGTCGCGAACTCCTTTACGTTCGCCATCTTCGGCGCGCGCTCGTCGATCTGCTCCTTCACACTGCGAATCCGCTTCACCGCGTCGTCGGCTTCGGTCATGCGATCGCGAAGCTGGAGCGCGAGCTTGGTCTGCGCCACGAGATCGGCGTCGGTCGCACCCGAACGCGGATCGCGCTTCACGAGGAGAGCCTGGCTCATCGGCGGCTCGGTGCCCACCGTCACCCGCACCGTGTATGATCCGGGCGCGAGCACCGGCCCCTGCACGCCGCCGCCCCAGAGGATCATTCCGCGGAAATTCGACGCGTCGGGATAGCGCATGTCCCAGCGATACGTGTTCACCCCAACCTTGTTCGTCACGACCGGAGGAGCGCCACCACTCCCGCGGCCGCCGCCGCCGCGACCCGCGGGCGGCGTCGGCTGCGTATCGGTGGACGCGAACTTCCTGATGGTCTTCCCGGCGCCGTCGAGAAACTCGATCGTCACCGGCTGGGCTCCCTGCGACAACCTGTACGTCACGAGGGCCTGCGCGCCGCCGACCCGGTAGACCGATGCCGGCTTGTAGAAGAAGTTCTTCCCCTCGGCCATCGCTACCTCGGGCGCCTGGCGCAGCGTCGTCAGGTTCTCCATCGCCCAGAACGCGCGGCCCTGCGTCGCGATCACCATGTCGTCGTCGCGGAGCGCGATGTCGTGCACCGGCACGGGCGGAAGGTTTCGCGCGAGACTCTGCCAGTGCGCGCCCGCGTCGTACGAGAGCCACACGCTGCGTTCGGTGGCGGCATACAGCATTCCGGGACGCACGAGATCTTCGCGGATCGCGCGCGTGAACTCGTCCGTCTTGATACCATCGGTGATCTTCGTCCACGTCGTGCCGTAATCCGTCGTCTTGTACAGGTACGGCTTCTTGTCGTCCATCTGGTACCTGTTGCCCGCGACCCACGCGGTGCCGGGCGAATGCGGCGATGGATCGATGATCGACACACGCATCTGGTCGGGCCACTTCGGCGTGATGTTCTTCCACGTCTTGCCGCCGTCGCGCGTGATGTGCATCAGGCCATCGTCCGATCCGGCCCAGATGAGTCCGGGCGTGACCGGTGATTCCTGCAGCGCGAACACGGTGGCGTAGTACTCCACCGACGTCTGGTCTTTCGTGATCGGGCCGCCGCTCGGACCGAGTGTCTTCGGATCGTGCTTGGTGAGATCCGGCGAGATGATCGTCCAGCTCTTGCCGTCGTCAACCGACTTGAACACGACGTTCGATCCCACGTAAAGCACGTGCGGATTGAACGGCGAGTTCATGATCGGATAGGTCCACTGGAACCGGTACTTCGAATCCACGGCATCGTGGCCCATCGGATTGAGCGGCCACGGATCGAGACGCTCGCTCAGCCCGGTGCGGCGATTAATCACCTGCAGCACACCGCTGTAGTTGCCGCCGTAGATGATGTCGGGATCGATGGGATTGGACGCGATGTACCCGCTCTCACCGCCCGCGACACCGTAGAACTCGGAGTACGGCGACGGCGGTGGCCCGCCGCGTCCACCTCCACCACCGCCCCGCCCGCCTGCGTTCACGGTGCGCACCGGCCCGCAGTTCGGGCCGGAGTCCTGCTTCGATCCGCAGACGTGATACGGAAAGTGGTTCGTGAGGTGTACGTGATAGAACTGTCCCGTCGGCGCGGCCACGCTCACCCGCGTGGTGCCGCCATCCGTGGTGATCACGGCGCCGTTGTCGTGCACCACGACGAGACGCTTCGGATCGTCGCTCGCCCACCAGATGTCGTGGTTGTCACCCGCGCCGAATCCGCCGGACCAGGTCAGCCCGCCGTCCTTCGACCACTCCGCGCCCACCTGCGGCGCGGCGACGACGTTCGTGTCCTTCGGATCGGCGTAAATGTTCGAGTAGTACCAGGCGCGCTGCCGCAGGTCGCGTGAGCCACTCAGGAATTTCCACGTCGCACCGGCGTCATCCGAGCGATACACGCCGCCACCCGGCTCGTGCTCGATGAGTGCCCACACCCGGCTCGGCTTCGCCGGCGAGATCGCGATGCCCATCCGGCCAAGCACTCCCGAAGGAAGCCCCTGGTTGCGCGAAATCTCCGTCCAGTGATCACCGCCGTCCGTCGTCTTGAAGATTCCACTGCCGGCGCCGCCGCTCCACAGTGTCCACGGCGTGCGGTACGCCTGCCACATCGTGGCGTACAGCACGTTGGGATTGCCCGGCTCCATGATGAGATCGGCGACTCCGGTCGAGTCGTTCCGGAACAGGATCTTCTTCCACGTCTTGCCGCCGTCCGTCGTCTTGAACACTCCGCGCTCGGAGCTCGGCCCGAACACGTGACCGAATGCGCCGACGTAGACGATGTCCGGATTCGTCGGATGAATTCGAACACGCGAGATGTACTGCGTTTCCTTGAGGCCGAGCGAGGTCCAAGTCTTGCCGCCATCGGCGGTCTTCCACACGCCGTCGCCGTCTGAGACGTTGCCGCGAATCTGCGTCTCGCCGCCGCCGATGTAGACGACGTCGGGATTGCTCTCGCTCACGGCGATCGCGCCGATGCTGCCGCCGAAGTATTTGTCGCTGACCGGGACGAGCGTGGTGCCGCCGTCCGTCGTCTTCCACACGCCGCCGCCCGTCGTGCCGAAATAGTATTCCTTCGGCCGCGCGACCGATCCGGCGACCGAGACCATGCGGCCCGCGCTGTTCGGCCCGATGTTGCGCCACTGCGCATTGCCCAAGAAGGTCGTATCGACCGGACCGGAGAGCGCGGGCGCCTGCGCGACCGGCCGCGGCGCGGCGCCTCGCTGCGCCGCGAGAACCAAAGGAAGCGCGAACGAGACCAACACGCCGCGAGCGAAACAAACTGAAGATGTCTTCACGGAAGATTCCTCGAGGATGAGCGCAACTTCATTCCATAGAAACTAACACCGGCCCGATGCATGTTTCAGCAGGCCCTTACGATTCGGAGATCCCGGAATATGCTGTCAATCCGCGGTCAGCGCGCCCTCGCCTGCGTCGTCGCGCTCGCTACGGCATGACCGTCGCGTGAATCAACCGATCGAGTCTCGGAAAGTCCGCGTCGAGATGCCGGTTCCCTTGGTTCAGCATCCGATCCTGCTTCCCGAGCCGCAGCCCTCCGCCGGCGTCTTCGCCGTATCCCGAGTAGATCCGGTCCACGACTTCCATTCCTTCCACCACGCGCCCGACCGGCGAGAACCCCTGCGCGTCGAGCTGCTTGTTGTCCACGAGATTGATGTAGATCTGCGTATTGCGAAGGTTCGGCCCCGTCATCGCGAATGCGAACGTACCGCGCACATTGCTGGTGCGAACGGAATCATCCGGGATGTAGCGGTCCTTCCAAGCGCGCGTCACCGCCGGATCGCCCGCGATGCCGAACTGCGCGATGTACTTCTCCCGCACGCGGAAGAATCGCGAATCGTCGAAGAAGCGCGCTCGCACGAGCTCGAGGAACCGGTCGGCGCCGCGCGGCGCCCACGCGCGGTTCACCTCGAGAACGAACGCGCCTTTCGAGGTCTCGATTCGCACGCGGAGGATCTCGC
>JADGQS010000225.1 GCA_017881585.1 Gemmatimonadaceae bacterium
CGCTGCGCGACGCCATACGCGACGATCCCATACAGTCCCACTGCGGCCAGCAGCAGCGCACACGCGGCGAACCCGCTGATGATCGACGTCAGGAACGGCGGAGCAACTAACCCCGCGAAAGTGCGCTCTTCGACCGACGGCTTATCGCGAAACCGGATCGCGGGATCTATGTCGTGCACCGCCCGTACGACGGCGGGAATGACCCGGGCCGCATTCGGCGCGCGGACGACGAAGTTCATCCACGGCCACACTTCGAGTGTGTACGGCAGGAAGACCTCGGGTTCGGGCTCGTTCGCCCGATCGTATTCATGGATGTCGGCTACGATACCGATCACCGGCATCGTGATGGGTTGGCCGAAGTCTGCCCGCGCCTGCGACGACCGATGCACGGTGATGCGCCGGCCGATCACGCTCCCGCCCGATGAGAGCGTCTTCGCGAGCCGCTCGTTGATGACGAATCCCACCGGTGAGCGCATGTCGTCGTCGGAAAACCATCGGCCTTCGATCAACGGCACACGCAGCGTCTTCAGATAAGCGGCCGACACGGGGTGATAGAGCGCCTGCGGCGGCGGACGGTCCGCCGGCCAGCCTTCCGTCTCCACGTTCGTCGGCAGCAGCGCGCCGCCCGCGGCGGCGCTGGAGGTCACCGTCGGCAGCGACCCTGTCCCCTCCAGAATTTCGCGATAGAGCGCGGCGGCCTGAGTGGGCTGGTCGTACTTCGGCGACGGAGGTGCGATGGCAAACGAAATGAGGTTCTCGGCATCGTACCCGAGCGGTACCGTCGCCAGGCGGCGGAAGCTCTGGAGAAGGAGTCCGGCGCCGATGAGAAGTGTCAACGCGAACGCAAACTGCACGGCGACGAGAGTGCCGCGCAGTCGACGCTCGCCCACGCCGCCGATGGCCGCCGTGGCTCCGCCGCGCAACTGCCCGACCACGTCTCCGCCGCTCGCGCGGAGCGCCGGCAGGATGCCGACCACGAGCGCGGTGCCCAGCGTGGCGGCGGCTGCGAACAGTGCGGCCGTGCGGTCGATGGTCAGGTGCGTCGCAAACGGGAGGCGACCGTCCGCGGAGTGTCTCACCGCGCCCACGAGCGCAAACGCGAGGAGCAGGCCCAACACGCCGGCTGCGGCCGTGAGCACGAACGTCTCCGTCAACAACTGTCGCGTGATGCGCCACCGACCGGCGCCGAGCGCCGTCCGCACCGCCAACTCGCGAGCGCGGGCGCTGCCTCGCGCGAGGAGAATGTTGGTCACGTTCGCGCACGAGAGCAGCAGCACGAACAGGATCGCAACCGTGAGCAGGACGAGCGCCGGCCGCACGGTGCCGAACAGCTCCTCGCCGATCGGCCGGAGCACGACCGAATTCCAATGCGCTTGCTCCGGATACAGCGGGGCGAGACGACGCTCGATTGCCCGCAGGGCGGCGACGCCGCGCGTGGAATCGGCGCCGGTTCCCAGCCTGACGATCGTTCGGCTGTCTGCGTGCAGTCCGCGCAATTGGAGCGCCTTCTGCCGCCCGCGAAAGACGCTGACCGGCTGCCAGAGCGCCGGCGGCAGCCAGGAAGCGTCGGCGAAGTTCGGGAACGCAAACCCGCGCGGCATGACACCGATGATCGTGGTGGGAACGCTGTCGACGTCCAGCACCGAGCCGAGCGCCGCGGCGTCGGCCCCGTAGCGCTTCAGGAAGAAATCGTACGAGATGACCGCAACCGCGGAGGCGCCGGCCCTCTCCTCATCGGGCAGAAACGTTCGCCCGAGCATCGCGTGATTTCCCATCAGGGCGAAGAATCCCGGCGTCACGTACGCAGCGATGTACTGGTCGGGGCCGTCGGGTCCTGGCAGGGAGAACCCGTTCCCGCGTACGAAGGCGAGCCCGCCGATGGCGCTCGTGTCCGATGCAACCTGTGCCTGCCAATCCTCATAGGTCGGGAATGACGGCGTGCGAAAATGGCTGTTGTCGTCGGCCTCGTAGACGGTCATGAGGCGTCCGGAATCGCGGTACGGAAGTCCCCGCAGAAGGACGGCGTCCGCCACGCTGAACACCGCGGTACTGCTCCCGATGCCGAGTCCGAGTGTGAGTATCGCGACAACAGTGAAGACGGGCGCGCGTCGCAGCGTTCGGAACGCGTAGCCAAAATCGCGCGCGACGCTCTCGACCAGGGCCAGGTCTCGCTCGGCGTCGCTCCTTCGCAGCAGCGTGCGAACCCCGACGATGAAGTTTCGCCAGATGGACATGGGGTCGCCGTTCTTAAGCTTCGAGGAGCCTGGCGATCGCGCTTACGCGCAGCGCCCACGTGGTCGTCTCGCGTTCGAGCTGCCGCCGACCCTTCCGGGTAAGGCTGTAGAACTTGGCGCGGCGATTGTTGTCGGACTGTCGCCACTCGGCGTCGAGCATGCCGTCGCGCTCGAGCCGCTGAAACGCCAGGAGCAACGATCCGGGATTGACCCGAAAGACACCGCGCGTGTGCTCCTCGATGCGGCGCGAAACGCCGAAGCCGTGCATCGGCTCCAGGCTCAATGTCTTGAGAATGAGCATGTCCAGCGTGCCCTGGATGACATCGGTTGACGGGTTTGGCACGTTCGCTCCGCTGGGGCCTCGCCTACTCTACGGCGACTTCTCTTGGATGGCAAGAGGAGAGCGACCCGGAAGTCCAACGCCGTGGTGTTTTCGTCAAAGGAGCCGGCGACGTTCAACAACATCGGCGCGATTGCCGGGCTGTCGTCGACGAGGCCCTGGCTCGGGAACAGTTCAACCGACAGGATCGGCTACTGGACGACGATGGTTCACACTCACGTGACGGATGCGTCCCGTGCAAACCGCTCCACCCACGACTCGAGCTGCCGCTTGTCTTCGTCGTCGAAGGTTCCCGCCTCCGCCGAGTCGATGTCGAGGACGGCCATGACCTCGCCGCGGTAGTCGAACACGGGCACCACAATTTCCGACATCGAACGCGCGTCGCACGAGATGTGGCCGGCGAACAACCGGACGTCCGGGACGATCACCGTTTGCCGCGTCAGTGCCGCGGTGCCGCACACCCCGCGGCCCATTTCGATCTCCATGCAGCCCAGCGTCCCCTGATAGGGCCCGACGAGTAACTGCGTGGGCGCCAGCCGCCGGTAGAATCCCGTCCACA
>JADGQS010000018.1 GCA_017881585.1 Gemmatimonadaceae bacterium
TCGCCCTTCACCGAAATGCCGAGCCCGTTGTCCTCGATGTAAAACAGCATCGGGAGTTTCAGCGTGGTCGCCATCGTGAGCGACGACCAGAATCCGTTCGTCGCGACCGATCCCTCGCCGCCGAGTGCCACCGCGATGCATCCCTTGTACGAATCGTCCTTGAGCGTATCGCGGTGATAAACGATCGACTGTGCCCATCCCGCGGAAGGCGTGTACTGCGAGCCCACGTCGCCGGACATCGGCAGGACGATCGGACCGGTGGTGCTCGGAAGGTTGCACACCACGCCGATATCGCGTCCGTCGCTGAACCCGCCGCTGCGCCCGAGCGGGCTCGCGAGCGCGTCCTCCAACGTGAGGCCGAGCGAAAGAAGAAGCGGACGCGATCTGTAGTACGCGCCCGCCGCATCATGCCGTCCATTGATGAACGATCCGAGAATCGCCTGGGCCACGTCGTGGCCGCGCGCCGAGAACTGATAGGGCACGAGGTGCTCTTCAGGCACGGAATGGCGGTTCCGGTTGGTCTCTTCCTCCAAGTCGTCCAGCGCGCGCGAGACGAGCGCGTGATAGGCGATGCGGCGCCAGTCTGTCATGCGACAAATCTGGCTAGGAACGCGTGGCAGGGGAACCCAACCGAAGAAGCACGGATTTCGTGGATTTGATCGGATAGGCAACGGCAACCGCAAACTGCTTTTGCCGCGGATTCCGCGGTCATCCGCGAAATCCGTGGCACGGCAGTTTGTTCTTGCCGTTGCCGTTGTATATCCGATCAAATCCGCCAAATGTTAATGTCGGCTACGGCCCCCTGCATCGGTCAAGCGCTATGTTTGATGCTGCACCCGAACCACCCCAAGAGACCCGCACCGGCCTCGTTGATGGCGACCGACTCGATCATCCGCAGCACCGCCGACGGCATCGCGACGATCACGCTGAACCGTCCCGACGTCCTCAACAGCTTCAACAGCGGGATGGCGCGCGAACTGCAAGCCACGCTGACCGGCTTGGCCGGCGACGACTCCGTGCGCGCCGTGTTGCTCACCGGCGCCGGCCGCGCCTTCTGCGCCGGGCAGGACCTCGCCGAAGCCATGCCGAAGGAGGGTGTGCTTCCGGACCTGGGTGACTTCGTGCGCACCACGTGGAATCCCATCATCCTCGCGATTCGCACGCTCGAGAAGCCGGTGGTCTGCGCGGTGAACGGTACGGCGGCGGGAGCGGGCGCCAACCTCGCGTTCGCGTGCGACATCGTGTTCGCCGCGTCCGATGCGACCTTCATCCAGTCCTTCGCGAAGATCGGCGTGATCCCGGACAGCGGCGGTACGTTCATCCTGCCGCGCCTCGTCGGGCTCCAGCGCGCGACGGCACTCACGATGCTCTGCGAGAAAGTGAGCGCCGAGCAGGCGCTCGCGTGGGGACTGATCTACAAGGTCTGCGAACCCTCGGCGCTCATGGAAACGGCACGCGCGACGGCGAAGCATCTCGCCACGCAGCCGACGCGCGCGCTCGGCCTCATCAAGCGTGGCTTCAACCGCTCGCTCGGCGTGGATCTCGAGGCGCAACTCGCGTATGAAGAGGAATTGCAGCGAGAGGCCGGGAAGAGCGCGGATTACGCCGAGGGCGTGACGGCGTTCCTCGAGAAGCGAAAGCCGAATTTCACGGGGCGCTGACTTCGATGCCAGCGACGCGTGAGGAGAAGGTCACCGTAGGGATAGTTGGGAGTGGCGCGATGGGATCGGGCATCGCGCAGGTTGCCGCCGCGGCCGGCCATCGCGTGGTGCTGAGCGATGCGAAGGCGGGCGCAACGGCGAAGGCGCGGGAGTCGATGAGCGCGGGGCTCGCGAAGCTCGTCGAGAAGGGCAAGCTCGACGCGGCTGCGCGCGATGCGATGATGGCGCGCATCTCATTCGTCGACGCGCTGCTGGCCCGCGATCTTTCCATCTACAAGGAATGCGGAATCGTCATCGAGGCGGTCGTCGAGGATCTCGGCGTGAAGCGCGCGCTGTTCGCCGCGCTCGGCGGCGTGGTTGCACCCGGCGCGATACTGGCCACGAACACGTCGTCCCTGTCGGTGGCCTCGCTCGCGTCGGCACCGGCGCATCCCGGCCGCGTGGTGGGCATCCACTTCTTCAATCCGGCGCCGGTGATGCCGCTGGTGGAAATCGTGCCCGCGCTCTCGACGAGCGCCGACGTCACCGTCGCGGCCCGCGCGCTCGTGGATGCGTGGGGCAAGACGACCGTGCTCGCCGCCGACACGCCGGGTTTCATCGTGAATCGCATCGCGCGCCCATTCTACGGCGAGTCGCTGCGGATGCTCGAGGAGGGAATCGCCGACTGCGCGACAATTGATTGGGCTATGAGGGAAGTCGGTGGCTTTCGAATGGGCCCGTTCGAACTGATGGACTTCATCGGCAACGATGTGAATTACGCCGTGAGCAGCTCCGTGTTCGAGGGGATGTTCTACGATCCGCGCTATCGCCCCGCGCTCACCCAGCGGCGGCTCGTGGAGAGCGGACGGCTCGGCCGCAAGACGAAGCTCGGCTACTACGACTATCGCGACGGCGCCGTGATGCCCGGTCCCACGGAAGACCGCGCGCTCGGCCAGCGACTGCTCGACCGTGTCCTCGCGATGCTCATCAACGAAGCCGTCGACGCGCTGTACCTGCGCATCGCGTCGGCGCGCGACATCGACGTCGCCATGACCAAGGGCGTGAACTATCCGAAGGGGCTGCTCGCGTGGTGCGACGAGATCGGCGCCGCGACCGTGCTGGAGAGGCTCGACGCGCTGCATTCGGAATACGGCGAGGATCGCTACCGCGCGAGCCCGCTGCTGCGGAAAGCCGCCAAGGCGGGTTCGAGGGTGAGTGCATGAGCACGCACGCGAAGCGCGAGCAGCGGATGGCGGAAGCGATCGTGAACCAGATGATCGCGCGCGACGAGTTCTCGCGATGGCTCGGGATCCGCGTGGTGGAGGTCGCGCCGCGGCGCTCCACGTGCCGCCTGACGGTGCGGCCGGAGATGGTGAACGGCTTCGGCGTGTGCCATGGCGGGGTGACCTATTCGCTCGCCGACAGCGCGCTCGCGTTCGCGTGCAATACGCATGGCCGTGTCACGATGGCGATCGAGAACAGCATCGGCTATCCGGCCGGCGCCGCGGTGGGCGACGTGCTGACCGCGGTCGCCGTCGAGGAGAGCGCGACCAACCGGCTCGGATTCTACTCCGTGAAAGTGACCAATCAGGGCGGCGCGGTGGTCGCGACGTTCCGCGGTACCGTCTATCGGACACACATCGAGCACATGACGACGGAAACCCATAAGGATTCAGAGGCAACGTGACCGACGCATTCATCATCGACGGCGTGCGCACGCCGGTCGGAAACCTCGGCGGCGCACTGAGCGAGGTGCGCGCGGACGACCTCGCCGCGCACGTCATCAGGTCGCTCGCCGCGCGAAATCCGCAGGCGCCCGGCGCCGAGATCGCCGACGTGATCCTTGGCTGCGCGAACCAGGCGGGCGAGGACAACCGCAACGTGGCACGCATGGCGCTCCTGCTCGCCGGACTTCCGTCGAGCGTTCCCGGCGAGACCGTGAACCGGCTCTGCGCATCGGGACTGAGCGCGATCGCGAACGCGGCGCGCGGCATCAAGATCGGCGAGGGCGACCTGTACGTCGCGGGCGGCGTGGAAGGCATGACGCGAGCGCCGTACGTCTTCTCGAAATCGGCGAAGCCGTTCGGGCGCGACCTCGAGTTCTTCGACACGACGCTCGGCTGGCGGTTCGTGAACCCCGCGATGAAGGCGAAGTACGGCACGGACTCGATGGGACAGACGGCGGAGAACGTCGCCGAGCAATACGGCGTGACCCGCGCCGACCAGGATGCGTTCGCGCTCCGGTCGCAGCGGAAGGCCGCCGCAGCGCGCGCCGCGGGCCGGTTCGCGCCGGAGATCGTGCCGGTCGAAATTGCGCAAAAGAAGGGTGATCCGAAGCGCGTCGAGCACGACGAGTTCATCCGTCCGGACACGACGCTCGAGGCGCTCGCGAAGCTCAAGCCCGCGTTTCGCACGGATGGCAAGGGATCGGTCACGGCCGGGAATTCCTCGGGACTCAACGACGGTGCCGCGGCGATCCTCCTCGCGAGCGCCGGCGGCGTGAAGCAGTTCGGTGTCATACCGGTCGCGCGCGTGGTCGCGAGTGCAGCGGCGGGCGTCGAGCCGAGGATCATGGGCATGGGCCCGGTGCCCGCCACGCGAAAGGTCCTCAAGCTTGCCGGGCTCACGTTGGAGCAAATGGATGTGATCGAACTCAACGAAGCGTTCGCCGCGCAATCGCTCGCGTGCCTCCGCGAGCTCGGCATCGCCGACGACGACGCGCGCGTGAACCCAAATGGCGGCGCGCTCGCGCTCGGGCATCCGCTCGGCATGTCGGGCGCGCGTCTCGTGCTGACCGCCGTGCGCGAACTGGAACGCACGAAGAAACGCTACGCGCTGTGCACGCTGTGCATCGGCGTCGGACAGGGAATGGCGATGATCCTGGAGCGGGCCTGATGCGACTGCAGAACTACGCGATGGGCGAATGGGTCGCCGGCACGGGAAAGTCCGCCGAGCTGTTCAATGCCGTAACCGGCGAGGTGATCGGTGAGGCGTCGAGCGGCGGGCTCGACTTCGCGGCGATGGCCGCGTACTCGCGCGCCGTCGGCGGACCCGCGCTGCGGAAAATGACATTTCACGAACGCGCCCTGATGCTCAAGGCGCTCGCGAAATACCTGATGGACCGCAAGGAAGAGTTTTACTCGCTTTCGGCGGTCACGGGAGCCACGCGTACCGACTCGTGGATTGATATAGAAGGCGGCATCGGCACCCTGTTCGCATTCTCGAGCCGCGGCCGCCGCGACTTGCCGAACGAGACGTTCTACGTGGACGGCGCCACAGAGGCGCTGTCGAAGGGCGGCACGTTCGTCGCGCGGCACATCTGCGTGCCGCTCGAGGGCGTCGCGGTGCACATCAACGCGTTCAACTTTCCCTGCTGGGGAATGCTCGAGAAGCTCGCGCCCGCGCTGCTCGCCGGGGTGCCGGCCATCGTGAAGCCGGCGACGGTGACCTCGTATCTCACCGAGGCGATGGTGCGGGCGATGATCGATTCGCAGCTGCTCCCGAAGGGCGCGCTGCAATTGATCTGCGGGAGCGCGGGCGATCTCCTCTCGCATCTCGGCCTGCAGGACACCGTCGCGTTCACCGGTTCCGCCGCGACGGGCCGCATGCTCAAGGAGAGTCCGGCGATCCTCGAGAACGCCGTGCGCTTCAACATGGAGGCCGACTCGCTCAACTGTTCGATCCTTGGTCCCGACGCGCTGCCCGGCACCGACGAGTTCGACCTGTTCGTGAAGGAAGTCGTGCGCGAGATGACCGTGAAAGCCGGACAGAAGTGCACCGCGATCCGTCGCACGATCGTACCCGCGGGCACGGAAGAAGCCGTCATCAAGGCGATTTCGAAACGGCTCGAGGGGATCACGATCGGCGATCCCGCGGTCGAGGGCGTTCGCATGGGACCGCTGGCGAGCCGCGCGCAGGTGCGCGACGTGGGCGCGAACGCCGCCAAGATTCGCGGCGCCGCGTCGCTCGTATTCGGCGGCGGCGATTACAACGTGATCGGCGCGGACCGCGAGAAGGGCGCGTTTTTCGCGCCGATGCTGCTCTCGTGCGACGAACCGTTCTCGGTCAGCGAACCGCACGACATCGAGGCATTCGGCCCCGTGAACACCGTGATGCCGTACAGCACCATCGACGACGCGATCGAGCTCGCGAAGTTAGGGCGCGGCAGCCTCTGCGGTTCGCTCTTCACGGCGGATCCGAAGGTCGCGCGTCACGTGGTGCTCGGCGTCGCTCCGTATCATGGACGCATCATGGTGCTCGACCGGACGAGCGCGAAGGAGAGCACCGGCCATGGCTCGCCGCTGCCGAACCTCGTGCACGGAGGCCCCGGCCGCGCCGGCGGCGGCGAGGAACTCGGCGGCATTCGCGGCGTGCTGCACTACATGCAGCGCACCGCATTGCAGGGTTCACCGACCGCCCTCACCGGCATCGTTCGCGAATACATACAGGGCGCCGCGCAGAAGACCGGCGGCCCGCACCCGTTCAGGAAGTATTTCGACGAGCTGGAGATCGGCGACACGCTGATCACCGGCACCCGCGAAATCACGCTCGCGGACGTCGAGCGATTCGCCGAGCTGACCGGCGACAAGTTCTACGCGCACATGGACGACGAGGCCGCGCGAGCGGGGATATTCGAACGCCGGGTCGCCCATGGGTATTTCATCGTCTCGGCCGCCGCCGGACTGTTCGTCGATCCCGCGTTCGGCCCCGTGCTGGCGAACTACGGGATGGAAGGGCTGCGATTCACGAAGCCGGTCTATCCCGGCGACACGATCCATGTCCGCCTCACCTGCAAGCAGAAGACCTCGAAGGAGACTCCAGAGGGCGGGATTCCGCAGGGTGTGGTGGCGTGGGACGTCGAGGTGAAGAACCAGAACGAGGAGCCGGTGGCAGTCTACACGATCCTCACGCTGGTGAGGCGGAAGGGGGCGTAGATACTTCCTGCGACGAGCGACGGGTCGCCCCTCACCCGTCGCTCATTGCCTCTTGTGCCCAGCCAGCCACTCCACGATTGCCTCCCCGAACGCCGGGCGGTCCTTGGACACCCGGCTCGAGATCAGGTTTCGGTCCTCGACGACCGGCTCATCTACCCAAGTCGCGCCCGCATTTACAACGTCGTCCCGGATCCCAACGGTTGAAGTCATCCGCCGTCCCTTGACGATGCCGGCCGATATCAGCACCCAAGGTCCGTGACAGATCGTGGCGACCAACCCACCCGCCGCGTTGACCTGACGGACCAGTTCAAGGGCCGCCGGATCCCGTCGAATCTTGTCTGGCGCCCATCCTCCAGGTGCGAGCACTCCCGCCAAAGTGTCAGCCTTGAAATCTCTGACCTGCCCATCGACGGGGCAGGGGGTAGCCGTACTTTCCGCGGTATGATTTCTCACCGATACCGGCCAGCGGTGCCGAGTAGCCGGCGGCCTCGAGCCTGTATTTGGGATACCAGACTTCCATCTCTTCGTAGTCGGGTCCGACCAGAATGAGCACAGATCGCTTGGTCATGGCGTGTATTCCTTGTTGAAATGTGTTCTTGCATATTGATGCAAGAAATAACATTAGACAGCGCTAGATAACACGCGTGAAATAGCAGTATTAGCGCATATGCATAATGTGATACATCAATAGTTTGCCATGCTGTGGATATTCAATATACGCTGCAAATCACCTTGGAATCGCATTTGACCACATCCGGTTAGTCACAAACATGCGCGACGCGAAGTTGTCAAGACTGTCCACTGGAATCGCAGGAAAACAAAAAGGGCCGGCATCGCTGCCGGCCCTTCCGCCTTGTCCGACTTTCAGTGGTGCCGGCCAATTACCGATGACCAACCACCAACAACCGATTACCGGTCTTATGCTGTCTTCCGCGCCCGCTTCGCCAAAACGGCATCCTGAACCCAAGTCAGCGGCACCAGGAACAACGGCGTCAAGAACACGCCGAGCAGCACGTTGATCCAGATGAGGGCCGCGTAGAATGCCCCAAGCCCAAGGCCTGCGAACAAGGTGCCGAAGGGCCCGCCGAAGCTGTGTTCCATGATGTGGATCGACTCGGAAGAATGTCCGACTGCCAGGCGCGTGACGTTCTTATCTTAACCGCATGGCGCGAGCGACGGAAGGCGGACGTGCGGGTGACCACTTGAAACGGGTGGCCGCGGCGATTCGCGCCCTGCCGCCGGCCCGCTACCTGCTCGCCGTCTCCGGCGGTCGTGACTCGATGGTCCTGCTGGACGCCTTCGCGCGCTTCCGTTCCGACGCTGTCGCGGCTGCCACCTTCGATCACGGCACTGGGCCCGCCGCCGTAAGGGCCGCGCTCCTCGTCGAGCTCGAGGGGACGCGCCGCTCCATTGCCGTCGTCTCGGGCCGCCGCGCCGACACCGCAGTCTCGGGCGAGGCCGCGTGGCGCGCCGCTCGATGGGAGTTTCTCCTGGGCTGGGCGAAGGAGCTCTCCGCGCACGTCGTCACGGCGCATACCCGCGACGACCAGCTCGAGACGGTCGTCATGCGCGTGCTTCGCGATCCCCGCAATACGTCGGTGCGTGGCCTGGCCGCGATGTACTCGCGATCGCATGTCACGCGGCCGCTGCTCGACGTGCGCCGCTCCGACATCACGGCCTACGCGGAGGCGAACGAAGTCCGCTTCATGGACGACCCGTCGAACCTCGATCGTGCTCATCTTCGCAACCGGGTGCGGCTCGACTTGCTCCCCGCTCTCGAGCGCGCGCGCCCCGGCTTCGGCGACGAGATGATCGCGGTCGCGCGCAACGCCGCCGCATGGCGCGAATCCGTCGAGCGCGTCGTCGACACGCTCGGGCTCAAGCTGCTGCCGCCGCTCGTCGTGCCCGCCGAGCCACTCTCGCACCTCCCTCCCGACGCGCTCGCGATCCTCTGGCCCGCCATCGCGGCGAGGGCCGGCCTCGCGCTCGACTGGCGAGGCACGGAGCGTCTCGTCGCCTTCACGACGGCAGGGCGGCCGGGAGGGAAGATCCCGCTGTCCGGCGGCGCCGAGGTCGGGCGCACCGCGTCGACCTTCGTCGTGCGTGCTTCCGCGGCGGCAGAGGCGCTATATTCATAAGTATGAGTGCCGCCTCGACTGACCCGGCCGATCCGCGCCTGCTCGGCCGGGCGGTGAAGCGCATTGCATACGCGGCCCCGGATATCGAACGGCGGGTGCACGAGCTGGGGGAGGAAATCACCGCGGCATACCCGGACGGCGACTTGCTCGTGTTGGGCCTGCTGAAGGGCAGTTTCGTGTTCCTGGCGGACCTGGTGCGACAGATCCGCCGGCCGCTGCAGGTCGATTTCCTCGTCGCGTCGAGCTACGCCGACGGCACCGCGTCGTCCGGCACGGTGAATCTGGTGTACGATCCGGAGACGACTCTCGCGAAGAAGCACATCCTGCTGGTCGAGGACATCGTCGACTCCGGTCGAACGCTCAGCAGGCTGGTGGACCTATTGAAGACGAGGGGCGCGAAGTCGATCGAGATCTGCGCGCTGCTTCACAAGCACATCGCCACGGAGTTGCGGTACCCGACGCGTTTCATCGGATTCGATGCACCAAACGAGTTTCTGGTGGGATATGGCCTGGATCATGCAGAGGACTTCAGGCACCTGCCATATGTAGCGAGCCTGCAGTAGCGCCGTTTCATTAATCCGACTTTTTCGACCCGTTTCGCAGCATAGCTGCACAGACCATGTCCAATCCGCCGCCCAACAAACCCGGTTCGTGGGGTCGCCTCTCGAAGACGATCGCGTTCTGGATGCTCGTCATCCTCGTGCCGGTCGCATTCTTCCAGTTCCAGGGCGCGAAGAGCGATATCGCGCCGCGTCTTGACGTGACGCAGTACGAAGACCAGCTCGACGCGGGCAACATCGCGAAGGTGATCGTGACCGCCGGCAAGGACATCGCCGGTGACTTCAAGACGCCGCAGTTGATCGCCGGTGTCAGCGCGAAGCACTTCACGGTGAAGCTCACCGGCCAGATCGGCGACCGTGAACTCGAGCGGCTGCGCGCGCAGAAGGTGCAGGTCTCGGCCGAGGACGCGCGTGCCTCGATCGGCGCGCTGTTGCTGAACATCCTGCCGTGGGTCGTGATGATCGGCATCTGGATCTTCATCATCCGGCAGATGCAGGCGGGCGGCCAGAAGGCATTCTCGTTCGGCAAGTCGAAGGCGAAGCTGGTCGCGAGCGACACGCCGAAGGTCACGTTCGCCGACGTCGCAGGTTGCGACGAGGCGAAAGTGGAGCTGGAAGAGATCATAGAATTCCTCAAGGATCCGGCGAAGTTCACGAAGCTCGGCGGTCGCCTGCCGAAGGGCGCGCTGCTGGTCGGTCCTCCGGGCACGGGCAAGACGCTGCTCGCGCGCGCCGTCGCGGGAGAGGCGGAGCGTCCGTTCTTCTCGATGTCGGGTTCCGATTTCGTCGAAATGTTCGTGGGCGTCGGCGCGAGCCGTGTGCGCGACTTGTTCGAACAGGGCAAGGCGCACGCGCCGTGCATCATCTTCATCGACGAGATCGATGCGGTCGGACGCCACCGCGGCGCCGGACTCGGCGGCGGGCACGACGAGCGCGAGCAGACGCTCAACCAGCTGCTCGTCGAGATGGACGGCTTCGAGTCGAACGAGGGCGTGATTCTCATCGCGGCGACGAACCGTCCCGACGTGCTCGATCCCGCGCTGCTGCGGCCCGGCCGTTTCGACCGGCAGATCGTCGTCGACGCGCCGGACCTGCGCGGCCGCGAGGGAATCCTGCGCGTGCACGTGCGCAACAAGCCGATCGCGGACGACGTCGACATCCTGTCGCTCGCGAAGGGCACGCCCGGAATGGCGGGTGCGGACATCGCGAACCTCGTGAACGAAGGCGCACTGCTCGCCGCGCGCCGCAATCACGACAAGATCTACATGGTCGATCTCGAGGACGCGAAGGACAAGGTGATGCTCGGCGCAGAGCGGAAATCGCTCGTGATGAAGGAGGAGGAGCGCCGCCTCACCGCGTTCCACGAGGGCGGTCACGCGGTGTGCGCGATGATGGTCAAGGGGAACGATCCGCTGCACAAGGTGACGATCGTTCCGCGCGGACGGGCGCTCGGCCTCGCGTTCACGCTGCCCGAGGACGATCGCGTGAGCGTCACGCGCGAGCAGATCGAGGCGCGTCTCGTGATGGCGTACGGCGGCCGCGCGGCGGAGGAGATCGTGTTCGGCCGCGAGCGCGTCACGACCGGCGCGGCGAGCGACATCCAGATGGCTACGGGGATCGCGCGGCGCTACGTCTCGCAGTGGGGGCTGTCCGACACCATCGGGCCCGTGCTCGTCGGCGACAACGAACAGGAAGTGTTCCTGGGCCAGCAGCTCACGAGCCGGCGCGTCGTCTCGGAGCGCACGGCTCAGCAGGTGGACGACGAAGTGGCGCGCGTGATCGACACCGCTTTCCAGCGGGCGAAGAAGGTGATCACGGACAACCGTCCGCTGCTCGATGAGATCGCCGCCGGGTTGCTCGAACGCGAGACGCTCACGCGCGAGGACTTCGCCATCCTGATCAAGGGCGACAAGCTTCCGCCGCGCCCGCCGTCGGCGATCGCGCCGGCCACGCCGGCCGCGCCGGCGGTCGTGGAGCCGAAACGCGTGAACCCGCCGCTGCTGGGTGGGCCGGAGCCGTCGCCGGCGTAACTGCGAACGGCGGGTGCCCGACTACGCGATCGGTCGGGCTAGTTCACGATCACCGTCGCGCACCCCGTCACCGACGTCGCGTCCGTCGCCGTCGCGCAGATCGAAACGCCGGATGTCGGTGCGATCCCGGTGGCCGTTCCCGTCTGGTCCACGGACACCTTGGTGGCGTCAGACGTTGACCACGTCACCGTCTTATTGCGAGCCGGATGGCGCAAGGTGGTTAAAACGCTGTCGGTGAGCGTCAACACATTGTCGGCAGCTGTGCGCCCTATGATCGCCGTCGCCGGCGTCACGAGGACGCTCCCGGTCGCGTTCCCGTCCACCTGGAGCGGAATCGTCAGGTGGACGTTGCCCGATGAGACGACGATGCTAGCCGTCCCGGCCGCGAGGGTGGTGATCAACCCGGATGGGCTGATGGTCGCAATCGTCGGATTGACGCTCGAGAAGGACACCGGTGCGGACACGAGATTGCCGTTGATGTCGAATGTGTAGGCGGTCAGCTGTACGCGATCGCCGACGAACACACCGTTCGACGACGCATCGGTGCCGATCTGGAGGCCTGAGACTCCAGATGGTGGGGCGGTTGCGCAGCCCAGGCATGCGACGGCGCACAGCAGGCCTGCCATGATGAATCGTTGCATTGCCGATTTCTCTCCGTGAATGTCCCGATTGAGACTTACTCGGACCGCGAAGGTTCCGCGGCCGCCCCTGCCGCCAGAGGACGTGCGGAAGCGCGGGCCTTGCCCTGATGCGGTAACCCCTGATAATTTCATGTGTTATGCCATTTTCAGACCTCAACGAACGGGTCGCCGAGATTCGGGGGCTCATCGCGGGCGCGGTGGGGCGCGGAGGACACTCGCAGGCCGTCCGGATCGTCGCCGTAACCAAGACGCACGGACCTGACGCCGTCGAGGCGGCCCATCGCGCGGGAATCCTCGACGTCGGCGAGAACAAAGTGCAGGAAGCGCTCGACAAGCAGGACGCCGTGATCGGATCGCAGCCGTGGGCCGCGGAAATGCGGTGGCACCTGATCGGGCATTTGCAGAGGAACAAGGTGAAGTTTCTCGACCGTTTTTCGCTGCTGCATGCGCTGGACAGCGCCCGGCTCGCCGACGCCGTGCATGAGTTCGGCGAGCGGAGAGGCCGGCCGGTGGATGCGCTGCTGCAGGTGAACGTCGCGGGTGAGGAAACGAAGGGCGGGTTCGAAGCGTCCGAGGTGCAGATCGAGGCGGAGCGGCTGCGCACATTGGGCGGCGTGCATGTGACCGGCGTGATGACGATGGCGCCGTTCGACGCGAACGAGAGTGAACTGAGGCGCGCGTTCGCCGGTGCGCGGGCCGCGCGTGACGTGTTGATCAAGGCGGGTCATCCGGCGCGGGAGCTGTCGATGGGAATGTCGGGCGACTACGTGCTGGCGGTGGAAGAGGGCGCGACGATGGTGCGGTTGGGCACGGTCCTGTTCGGAGCGAGGGCGTAATGAACGACGAGGCCTTTCATCTGACACCGGTGGACGCGCGGCGCTACGACTTCGGGTCGGCGCTGCGCGGCTACGACAAGACGCGCGTGGACCAGTTCCGCGACCAGGTGGCCGACGAACTCGAACGGCTGAGCCGCGTGAACCAGGAACTCGAGGCCAAGGCCAAGGGATTCCACGAGCAGCTGCGCGCGTTCCGCGAGCGCGACAAGGCGCTGAACGACGCGTTAATCTCCGCGCAGCAGCTGCGCGCGGAGACGCGCGAGCAGGCCGATCGCGAGGCGCAGCTGATCCTGCGCGAGGCGCGCGCCGAGGGCGAGCGCCTGCTCGAGGACACGCGCACCGAGGTGCGCCGCCTTCAGGTGGACATCGACGCGCTCGAGCGCGCGCGCCGCAACTATCTCGCGCAGATGCGCTCGATGGCGGAGCGCCAGCTCGCCGAGCTGCAGTCCGCCGAGACGGCGAGTGCGGCTCCCGCGCGCCCCAAGCCGGAAGAGGGCGATGAGGAGCATCCGCCGGTGAAGAGCCCCTCCTGGCTCGACGCGAACGTTCAGGCGGAGTAGATCGTGGAGGCAGTGCAGGAGCGCGCGCATCTCGACGCGATCGAGGGGGCGGAGCACGCGCATCGCGCGGAGCACGTGCGCGCCGCCGCGGCCGCGATCCGCGCGCGCGTGGCATCGGCGGCCGCTCCGGCAGTTGCCCCCGATGTCGCGATCGTGCTCGGCACGGGACTCGGCGCGCTCGGTGAGGCGATCGACGTCGACGCGTCGGTCGAGTACTCGGACATTCCCGGGTTTCCGCTTTCGACGGTCGAATCGCACACGGGCCGGCTCCTGCTCGGCACCCTCGGCGGCCGGCGCGTGGCCGCGATGCAGGGGCGCTTCCATCGCTATGAGGGATATTCGCTCCAGCACGCGACGTTTCCGGTGCGCGTGCTGCACGCGCTCGGCGCGCGGACGCTCGTCGTGAGCAACGCCTGCGGCGGGATGCGTTCCGATTGGCGCGCCGGCGACGTGATGCTGATCGCGGATCACATCAACCTGCTCGGCGACTCGCCGCTCATCGGGCCCAATGATGAGGCGCTCGGGCCGCGCTTCCCCGACATGAGCGAGCCGTACGACGAAGGGCTGCGCGCTACGGCGCGCGCCGTCGCCGCGGAGCTCGCGATCACGCTGCGCGAAGGGGTGTACGTCGCGGTCGCGGGTCCCAATCTCGAGACCAGGGCAGAATATCGCCTGCTGCGCACGCTCGGCGCGGATGTCGTCGGCATGTCCACCGTTCCGGAAGTGATCGTCGCGATCCATGCGGGAATGCGCGTGCTCGGGCTCTCGATCATCACGGACATGTGCCTGCCGGATTCGCTCGAGCCCGCGAGCCTCGACAAGATTCTCGCCGTGGCCCGCGGCGCCGAGCCGAATCTCACCGCGCTCGTGCGTGGCGTGCTGGAGCGCATGTGATGGCGGCGGGCGCCGGGGAAACCGTGTTGCGCTATCGTGTGCTCCCGCCGGAGCGCGCCGCGCGCGAACTGGAGGAGGAGCTGCTCGCGCGCTGGCAGAGCGAGGATCTCTTCCACCAGTCGCTCGTCGCGCGCGAAGGTGCACCCGAGTTCGTGTTCTTCGAGGGGCCGCCGACGGCGAACGGACGCCCCGGCATTCATCACGTCTTCTCGCGCACGCTGAAGGATCTCTTCTGCCGCCATCGCGCGATGCGCGGATTCCA
Source organism: Gemmatimonadaceae bacterium (assembly GCA_017881585.1). Taxonomy (GTDB): domain Bacteria; phylum Gemmatimonadota; class Gemmatimonadetes; order Gemmatimonadales; family Gemmatimonadaceae; genus Fen-1231. Next base: position 14,496 of record JADGQS010000018.1, read on the forward strand.
CGTCTCGCGAAAGGCCGGCTGGGACACGCACGGCCTTCCGGTCGAGATCGAGGTCGAGAAGGCGCTCGGCATCAGTGGTAAACAGGACATCGAGAAGCTCGGTGTGGAGGAGTTCAACCGCCGCTGCCGCGAGAGCGTGTGGAAATATCGCGAAGAGTGGGAGAAGCTCAGCGCGCGCATGGGGTACTGGCTCGACTACACGAATCCCTACGTCACGTACTCGAACGACTACGTGGAGAGCGTGTGGTGGGCGCTGAAGACGCTGTACGACAAGGAACTCCTGTACCAGGGGCACAAGATCCTTCCGTACTGCCCGCGCTGCGGCACGTCGCTCTCGTCGCACGAGGTCGCGCAGGGTTACGAGGACACGGAAGATCCGAGCATCTATCTCGCGCTCGATCTCGAGAGCGCGCCGGGGAGCGTCTCTTCAGGACGGCGCCGGATCGTCGTCTGGACCACGACGCCGTGGACGCTGCTCTCGAACGCCGCGCTCGCCGTGAATCCCGGTCTCACGTACATCGAGGTCCGCAAGAACGGCCGCACCGACTGGACGCTGCTGCTCGCGGAATCGCGCGCGATCGCGGTGCTCGGGCAGGAGTGGCGCTCGAAGTGGGAGATCGTCGCGAAATTCTCCGGGAGCGAACTCGCCGGCATGCGCTACAAGCGTCCGCTGGACTGGGTGCCGTACGCGGAGGGCGCCCACGAGGTCATCGTCGCCGAAGATTTCGTGTCGGCCGATGACGGCAGCGGCGTGGTGCACATGTCGCCCGCGTTCGGCGCGGACGACTACATGGCGGGGAAGAAGCACGGGCTCGCCTTCCTGCAGCCGGTGAACGCGCGCGGCGAATTCCCCGCGGACGTACCGGTGGTGGGCGGCATGGGCGTGAAGGCCGCCGCGCCGCAGATCATCGAGGAGCTCAAGAAGCGCGACGTGCTCTGGAAGGCGGGGACGGTGCACCATCCGTATCCGCACTGCTGGCGCTGCGGGACGCCACTGCTGTACTACGCCCGTTCCTCCTGGTTCGTGCGCACGACGGCGTTCAAGGACGAGATGATCGCGCGCAACGCCGCGATCAACTGGTCTCCGCCCGACATGGGCGCGGGCCGCTTCGGCATGTGGCTCGAGAACAACATCGACTGGGCCATCTCACGGGACCGCTATTGGGGCACGCCCCTGCCGGTGTGGGTGAACGACGAAGATCCGAGTGAAGTCGAAGTGATGGGGAGCTACGCCGACCTCGCCGCGCGCACCGGTCGCGCGCTGCCGGACGATTTCGATCCGCACAAGCCGTTCATCGACGCGTACACGTGGCCGGCGAAGTCGGGAACGGGCACGATGCGTCGCGCGACCGAGGTGATCGACGCCTGGTTCGACTCGGGTTCGATGTCATTTGCCCAGTGGCATTATCCGTTCGAGAACGCGGAACTGTTCAGGCGCCACTTCCCGGCGGATTTCATCGCGGAGGGCGTGGACCAGACGCGCGGATGGTTCTACTCGCTGCTCGCGATCGCGACCGGGCTCGGCGACGACCTGGTGAAGGGCGGTGTGAATCCGTCTGCGGGGAGCTCCGCGGGGAGCTCCGCGAATCCGCTGGCCTCGCCGTTCCGCAACGTCGTGGTCAACGACCTGGTGCTGGACGCGAACGGCCAGAAGATGTCGAAAAGCCGGGGCAACACGGTCGAGCCGATGGCGGTGATGGAGCGCCACGGCGCGGATGCCGTGCGGCTGTTCCTCGTCACGGCGAGCCAGGTGTGGAAGCCGCGCAGCTTCGACGAAGCGGTGATCCGCGGGACCGCGGGCCGCTTTCTCGTGACGTTGAAGAATCTGTACGGCTTCTTCGCCGAGTACGCGAATTTCGGATGGGCGCCCTCGCCGGCGGATCCGGGGCGCGATGACCGGCCCGCGATCGACCGCTGGGTGCTGTCGCGGCTCGCGTCCGCCGAGGCCGGCGCGAACCGCCTGCTCGATGCGTTTGACGCGACCGGCGCGGCGCGCGTCGTGATGGAATTCGTGGACGAGGACGTCTCCAAGTGGTACGTGCGAAGTTCGCGACGGCGCTTCTGGGATGCGCGGGGCACGGACAGCCGCGCGGCGTTCGCGACGCTCCACGAAGTGCTCGTCGCAACCTGCCGCCTGCTCGCGCCGTTCGCGCCGTTCGTGACCGACTGGATGCACCGCGAGCTCACGGGCGAATCGGTGCACGTCGCGCCGTACGTGCGGCCCGACCCGTTCGCGCCGAAGCCGGATCTCGACGAAGCGATGCGCGAGATCCGCACGCTCGCGACGCTCGGCCGCGCGGCGCGCGAGGCCGCGGGTGTGAACGTGCGCCAGCCGCTCGCGCGGATGGTGTGCGTGCTGCCCGTGCACGGACCGGCGGTCGACGCGCTCGTGCAGGAGCTCGTGCCGCTGCTCGCGGCGGAACTGAACGTGAAATCGGTGGAGTTCGCGTCGAGTGCCGATGCGCTCGTATCGCTCGAGGCGAAGCCCAACTTTCGCGCGCTCGGTCAGCGCTGGGGAAAGGAGACGCCGCGTGCGGCGGCCGCGGTCGCGGCCCTTTCGTCCGACACGCTGCGCGCGTTCGAGCGCGGCGAACCGGTGATCATCGGCGTCGATGGCACGGACCATCAGCTGACGGCGGAAGAAGTCACGATCCATCGTCGCGCGAGCGGTCCGCTCGAAGTGCAGGAGGACGGGGCGCGCTTCGCGGCGATCGACACGACCGTGACGCCGGAACTGCGCGCCGAGGGTATGGCACGTGAAATGGTGAGCCGCATCCAGCGGCTCCGAAAGGACACGGGGCTCGCCGTGAGCGACCGGATCCGGCTGCAGATCGCCGGGCCCGACGCGCTGCGCGCGATCGCCGAGCAGCACCGGCAGTGGATCGCCGGAGAAGTGCTCGCCCGGGAGATGATTCTGACCGACGCTCTCTCGGCTGATCCATCGGCCATCGCCCTCGAGCTCGACGGCATGACCGCACACATTGCTCTCACACGGGACAGCTGACGATGGCGCCAACAGCGGACGGCGATAAGAAATTCAAGCCGATGGTCAAGAAGCAGATCGCGCACTTCGAGAAGCGGCTGCTCGAGGAACGCAAGCGCGTGCTCAAGGAACTGGGCCACTACGACGAGACCTTCGGCTCCACGCCGCAGGGCGCCGACGGCGACCTGTCGTCGTACTCGTTTCACATGGCCGACCAGGGCACCGACGCCATGGAGCGCGAGAAGGCGTTTCTCTTCGCGAGCCAGGAGGGACGCTTCCTCTGGCACATCGACGAAGCGCTGCGCCGCCTCTACCGCGCACCCGAGACGTTCGGACGGTGTCACCAATGCGGCGGCGAGATCGGGTTCGATCGTCTCGACGCGCTGCCGCACGCCCGCTTCTGCATCGAGTGCAAGCAACGCGAAGAAGATGGCAAGAAGTAACCCGAACCCGCGTCTCTTCTTCGGCGTGGCCGCGTCGGTGGTGCTCGCCGACGCGTTCACGAAGATCGTGGCGGTGGACCGCTTGATGCCCTCGCGCATGCCGCGCGAAGTGCTCGGCGAAACGCTGCGCCTCACGCTCGTCTTCAATCCCGGCGCGGCGTTCGGCCTGCACCTCGGCCCGTGGTCGAGGTGGATCTTCACCGCGCTCTCGATCGGCGCGCTCGTCCTGTTGTGGGAGCTCTACCGCTCGACGCGCGCCGGCGACACGGTGCGCACGCTCGCGCTGTCGCTCGTCTGCGGCGGTGCGATCGGCAACCTGGTCGACCGCCTGAAGTCCGGACGCGGCGTGGTGGACTTCATCGACGTCGGAGTGGGCACGATGCGGTGGCCGACGTTCAACGTGGCCGACATGGCCGTGAGCTGCGGCGCGGTGCTGCTGGCGATCGTACTCTGGAAGGAAGACGCGGCGGAGACCGCCGCGTCGGCTGTGGTGGCGGCGAGTGGATCGGACGCGGCGGTTCAGGGTTGAGGGCGGCGACGCCGCGAGGCTGGACCTGCTCGTCGCGCGCCGTCTCGACCTCTCCCGTTCCCAGGCGGCCACGCTCATCGCGACGGGCGCGGTGCTCGTCGATGGACGCCGGCAAAAAGCGAGCTTCCGCGCCGAAGACGGCAACGAGGTAGTCGTCGAGCTTCCCGACGCATCGACGCGCACGGTCGCGGGCGAGGACATTCCCCTCTCGATCGTGTTCGAGGACGACGAGCTGCTCGTGGTCGACAAGCCGGCGGGCATGGTGGTGCATCCCGCGCCGGGGAACTGGACCGGCACGCTCGTGAACGCGCTGAAGGGGCGCGGCCAGTCGCTCGCCGAGGGCGCGACCGAGGAGCGCGCCGGGCTCGTGCATCGGCTCGACAAGGACACGTCGGGACTGATCGTCGTCGCGAAGACCGACCGCGCGCTCCGCGCACTCGGCAAGGCGATCACGGAGCGCCGCGTCGCGCGGCGATACGCGGTGCTGAGCTGGGGCCACATCGAGAAGGACATGCTCAGCGTGGACCGGCCGATCGCGCGCGACCCGAACGACCGCAAGCGCATGGCGATCGCACTCGCCGGGAGGGCCGCGCGCACCGATTTCTACCGGCTCGCGCGTTTCGAGACGAGCGACCTCCTGCGCGCGCACCTGCACTCGGGGCGCACGCACCAGATCCGCGTCCATCTCGCGTCGATCGGCCACCCCGTGGTCGGAGACGACACGTATGGCGGTGGCGGCGCCCGCCGGCTCATGGGATTGCCTCCGAAACGTCATTTCCTTCATGCGGCCTGGCTCGTCTTCAAGCACCCGGTGACGGGTGAATTGCTCGATTTCCGTTCGAAGTTGCCGGAAGACCTCCGGCAGTCGCTGATTTCAGCGTCGGAAATGGCAGATTTGATTGCCCACCCCGATCCGCTGGAGTACCTTGGCTTCTATAGAGTCGACGGCTGAATTGCAGGTTCGCCGCTTCCTGTTGTTCGGGGTGGCGGGACGGCTGTGTGCGTGCGATCTGGATGCAGTCCGGGAGATCGTCCCGGCGCGTGCGGCCACGCGGTTGCCGGGGGCACCGGAATGGGTGCGCGGCCTGATCAACCTGCGCGGGACGCTCGTGACAGTGGTGGACCTCGCGGTCCGGTTCGGCTCTGCCGACGGCGCCGCCGGTACGAGGTCGATCATCGTGGCGGAGGCGGCGGGGAAGACGTTCGGAATTGGCGTGGATGAAGTGCGAAACGTGCAGTCCGTAGCCGAAGACGCGCTCGAGGGAGTCGATGCGCAGCGCGCGGCGGGCGGCATCATCCGCGGATTGGCGCACGTGGGGATCGCGCGCGCGGAGACGGCACTCGTCGTCGACGTGGCCGAGATCGTCAGGCAGGCGCTCGTCCTGTAGGACTCGATCACTCTTTCCAGTGCGGGGGAATGGTGGCTCCAACGGTGCTCATTTGCGATGACGCGATCTTCATGCGAACGATGGTCAGCGACATCCTGCAGCAGGCCGGCTTCGAGGTCGTGGGTGAGGCCGAGACCGGCGCGCAGGCGGTGGAGCGCTACAAGCAGCTTCGCCCGGACCTCGTCACGATGGACATCGTGATGCCCGACATGGGCGGAATCGACGCGGTGCGTGAAATCACGAAGTTCGATCCGGACGCGAAAGTGCTCATGTGCAGCGCGATGGGCCAGCAGGCGCTCGTCGTCGAGGCGATCCAGGCGGGAGCCAAGGACTTCGTGGTCAAGCCATTCCAGCCGAGCCGCGTGCTGGAAGCCGTCCAGCGCGTGCTCGGCTGAGCGCGCGACCGTCTCCCCGCCGAGCGTTCCGAGGCCGCAGACGATGAGTCTCGATCCGTCGCGCTACGCCGAGCTCTTCCGAACCGAGAGCCGCGAACAGCTGTCGGCGATCAACCGCGCGCTGCTGCTCCTCGAGCAGGGTGGTGATGCCGCGGAGCCGATCAGCGTGCTGTTCCGCGCCATGCACACGGTGAAGGGCATGAGCGCGACGATGGGGTACCACGCCGTCGCGGAGTTCGCACACGAACTCGAATCCGTGCTCGACCGCGTGCGCCGGGGCGACCAGCTGCTGGCGCCGGATCTCATGGACGCGCTGTTCGCGTCCGCCGACGCGCTCGAGACCGCCATCGACGAAGGGTCGGAGCAGGCGGGACAGACGCCCGCGATGGTCGCCGCGCTGCAGCGGCTCCGCGACGTCGCCGGCGGATCGTCGACGAGCGAGTTCCCGGGCGCGCCGACAAAGGAGACGGGGGCGCTCGTGGAGGTCGCCGTCGCCGATCCGCTCGACGGCCCGGGCGTGATCGTGCGCGTTCGCCAGGCCGCGGACGCGATGCTCCCCGGCGTGCGCGCGTTCATGGCGGTACAGCGCGTACGCGCGCTCGGGGAAGTCGCGGCCGTGAACCCATCGCTGGACGCGCTGCAGGCGTCGGCCGTGCCGATATCGTTCGCCATGCGCGTGGTGACCACGGCGTCCGTCGACGAGATCGAGCACGCCGTGCGGTCCGCGGGCGACGTCGCGTTCGTCGAGGTGGACGTGTCCGGGCGCACGCGCCGCGAGTCGCGATCGACGATCGCGGTCGTGGCCGAGGGCGAGGAAGTCACGCGCGCGTCGGCGCGTTCCACGCGGCACGTGCGCATCGACCTCGCGCGGCTCGACGCGCTGATGAACCTGATCGGCGAGCTCGTGATCACGCGCGGACGGCTGCTGCAGCTCACCGCGTCGAACCCCGATCCCGCGCTCGACGAATCCATGCAGATGGCCGCGCGGCTCGTGTCGGACCTGCAGACGGAAATCATGACGATGCGCATGGTGCCCGTGTGGCAGGTGTTCGACCGCTTTCCGCGCCTCGTCCGCGACTCGGCACGCGCGCTGAACAAGGACGTGACCTTCGTCGTCGAGGGGAAGGAGATCGAGCTCGACCGCTCGCTGCTCGACGAAATCGGCGAGCCGATCGTGCACCTCCTGCGCAACGCGATCGGGCACGGCATCGAGTCGCCGGCGGAGCGGGCCGCCGCGGGGAAGCCGCGCGCGGGGCGCCTCGTGCTCAGCGCCGCGCGCGACCGCGCGGCCGTGCTGATCCGCGTGAGCGACGACGGCCGCGGCATCGACCGCCCGCGTGTGCTGGCGCGCGCCCGCGCGCTCGGACTCGTGGACGAGGGCACGCGCGAGGTCGACGACGACGCGCTTTTCCGGCTGATCGCGCGGCCCGGACTCTCCACGGCCGAGCAGGTCTCGGATCTCTCGGGACGCGGCGTGGGCATCGACGCGGTGCAGGTCAAGACGCGCGCGCTCGGCGGTTCGGTGGAGCTCAAGACCGTCGCCGGCGAGGGCACGACGATCACGATCCGGCTCCCCATCACGCTCGCGATCGTGCGCGCGCTGCTCGCGAGGTCGGGCACCGAGCGCTATGCGCTGCCGCTCACGCACGTGCGCGAAACGCTCGAGTACGATCGCGATGTCGTGCAGCACGTGAAGGGAAAGCCCGTGCTCGTGCTGCGTGACGAGGTGCTGCCGCTGCTCGACCTGCGCGACGTGGTGCGGCAGCGCGCCGCACCGTTTGCCGGCGGCCCGAACCGCGAGATCGTGGTGATCGAGCGCGGCGACCGGAAGTCGGGGCTCGTGGTGGACGAGCTCATCGGACAGCAGGACATCGTGGTGAAGCAGTTCGACGCGGCGCGTGACGGCCTCGCGCTGTTCAGCGGTGCGACCATCCTCGCGGACGGCGCGCCGGCATTGATCATGGACGTGGGCAGTCTCTTCGAGGGGACCTGAGCCGTGGACGACATTCGCAAACTCAAGGCGCTTCAGCTCGACGCCCTGCGCGAGGTGGCGAACATCGGCGCGGGTCACGCCGCGACCGCGCTTTCGCAGATGACGGGCCAGACGATCATGATCAGCGTGCCGCAGATCAACATCGCGCCGCTCGAGGACATTCCGAACCAGGTCGGCTCCCACGAGGAGCCGGTGGCCGCCGTGCTCATGAAGATCCTCGGCGACCTCACCGGCCTCGCGCTGCTCGTGTTCACGCAGCCCACCGCGCTGCGCGTGGCGGGCCTCATGATGAAGAAGGAGAACCTGACGGAACTCGACGAGATCGGGCAGTCGGCGCTGCGCGAGGCGGGGAACATCCTGAGTGCCGCGTATCTCAACGCGCTCAGCGAGTTCATGGGGATGATCCTGCTGCCGTCGCCGCCGTCGCTGGCGATCGACCTGTCCGACGCCGTGATGAGCGCGACGTTCCTCGAGGTCGCGCAGGGCGCCGACTACGCCTTCTGCGTCGAGACCGAGTTCCAGTTGAAGGAGCTCAACGAGACGTTGCGCGGGTTCTTCTTGCTGCTTCCCGACCTCGGCAGCCTCACCGCCATCCTCCGCGCGATTCGCGTGGGCTGATCGACGCCGTGTCCGCTCCCCTCGCCTCCGACCGCGATCGCGACACGCTGAAGTCGTTCGCGCGGCGCATCGATCCGTCCGACGCGGGCGCGCACAACAACCTGGGCGTCCTCTACTACAACAAGGGGCTGTACGAGGAGGCGGCGGCCGCGTTCACGAAGGCGCTCGAGCTCGACCCGAAGATGCAGGTGGCGCAGCGCAACCTCGAGGTCGCGTACTTCAACACGGGCTACTACGACCGTCGCATCGCCGAGCTGCGCGAGAAGCTGCGCTTCCGCGTGGACGACCGCGACGCGCGCTGGGAGCTCGGCCGCGCGTACGCACTGCTCGGGCAGTCGGACGAGGCCGTCGCCGAGTTCACGGCGCTGCTGCGGCACCATCCGAACGATCTCGGCGCCGTCGTCCAGCTCGGGCTCGCGGAGAAGGCGAGCGGCAATCTCGGCGCCGCGCAGCACTGGTTCGAGGACGCGATCCGGCTCGATCCCGCGAGCTCGGTCACGCGCTTCTATCTCGGCGAGGTGCTCTACAACCAGGGACGCATCGAGGAAGCGCTCGATGCGCTCAAGCGCGCGATCGAGCTGAATCCCGAGAATCCCGACGCGCAGTTCCTGCTGAGCTTCGTGTACGGCGACATGGGACGGCACGAGGAGGCCGCCGCCGCGAGCAAGCGCGCGGTGCAGCTCAATCCGACGCTGTCGCGCGCGCAGGCCAACCTCGCGATCGACCAGCGCAACCCGGGCGGGGACGCGGAGCTGCCGGCGGGCGTTCACGAGCGCCGTGCGCAGCGCATGATGCAGGTGAGCGAAGGCGTGGAACTCGCGCACTACAACCTCGGGCTCGCGTTCCGGCAGAAGGGCTACTACGCCGAGGCGCAGCGCGAGTACGAGCTTGCGCTCGAACGCGGCGAGGATCGGGCGCTCGTGCTGCAGGCGATGGCCGAGGTGCACCTGCTGCGCAAGGATCCCGAGGGCGCGATCGCGCTCTACGACAACCTGATCGTCGAGTCGCCGCACAGCCCAAAGCTGTGGAACGAGCGCGGTGTCGCGGTGCACCAGGGCGGCCGATTCGCCGAAGCGGCCGGGAATTATCGCAGGGCGCTTGAGGCCGATCCGCACTACGCGATCGCGCACAACAATCTCGGCGTGGCGCTCTATCACGCGGGCGATCGCGAGCACGCGGTGGACGCGTTCCGCGATGCGCTCGCCACGAACGCCGGCTTCGTGAAGGCGCGGCTCAACCTCGGACTGCTGCTCACGAAGAGCCGCCGCTTCCAGCTGGCCCTCGAGGCGTACAAACAGGTGCTGGTGACGCAGCCGGAGAACCCGCTCGCATGGAACGGCATCGGGCTGGTGCTCGGCGAGCTGCGCAAGTTCGAGGACGCGCGCAACGCGTTCGCGCGGGCGATCCAGGCGCGGCCCGATTTCGCCGAGGCGCACTACAACCTGAGCTTCACGCTCTCGAACCTCGGCGATCACGAGGGTGCGCTGCGCGAGACCAAGCGGGCGCTCGAGCTCGATCCCTATTACGTCGCGCAGAAGTTCTCGCTCGCGATCGACCTCGAATACGAGGATCCCGATCTCTCGGTGGTCCCGGATCTCGGCGGCGAGCAGCGCATGAGCGGCGAAGTGGAGAGCTTCACGTTCGACCCGCGCCTGCTCGAGTCGCTCTTCAGCGAACTCGCACCGCCGCCCGAGCCGGCGCCGCAGCTCGTCGTGGAAGCGGACGCGTTCACGATGGCCGCCGACTACCTCTCGACGGGGCTGTACGATCGCGCGATGGCCGAAGCGAGCCGCGCCATTGCACGGGGTGCGGATGCGGCGGAAGGGAATGCGCTGCTCGGCGACATCCTGTGCCGTCAGGGTGCGTACGGCGACGCGCTCGAGAAGTATCGCGCGGCGCGTGTGGCGAATCCGCATCATCTGCGCGCGCAGCGCGGCGAAGCGCAGACGCTGCTGCTGCTCGGGCGCGGGCCGGAAGCCCGTGATGTGTCGGAGCAGGTGCTCGCCGCCGCGCCACGGGACGTGGACGCGCTCATGCTGGCCGCGACGTGCCGGTTCGAGGCCGGCGACCCTTCGGCGGCGCTCGAGGCGCTCGAGGCCGCGCGAGTCCTCGCGCCGCGCCGCGCCGACGTGCTGCGCTGGATCGGCAACATCACGCGCTCGCTGGGCGACGTCGACGGCGCGATACGCGCGTATCGCGACGCGCTCGCGCTCGACGCCGATTTTGCCGCGGTGCGATTCGATCTCGCGCGGCTGCTCATGCAGCGCGAACTGTGGTCCGAGGCGGAGCGGGAACTCGTGGCCGCGCTCGACGCGGTGCCGACGTACGCCGAGGCGACGCTCGAGCTCGCCACGCTGCGCCGGGTCACGGGGCAGCAGCAGGAGGCCGTGAGCCTGCTCGTCGACCTGCTGCAGCGCGACTCGTACAACTTCGACGGCCACATCTCGCTCGGCGAGACGCTCATCGAACTGAATCGCCCCGCCGACGCGGCGACCGCGTTCCGGCGCGTGCTCGCGTTCGATCCCGACCATGCGGGCGCGACGTTCTATGACGGCGTGATCCTCGCCGGCCAGAAGCGCTACCGCGATGCCATCGAACGCTGGCACCGTGTGGTGGAGCTCGAGCCCGCCGGCGAGTACGCCCGGCGCGCGCGGCGTGAAATGCGCACGGCGGAAGACCTGCTTACGGTGTTCGGCAGCCGGCTCGGAGGTCACTGACCGTGGCGATCGAAGGACCCCTTCGCGAACTCGGCATCCACGACGTCTTCCAGCTGCTCGACCTGAGCCGCAAGACGGGAACACTGGCGGTCACCTCGGAACTGCGCGACAACGAGGGGACGGTGCACTTCCAGAACGGCCGCGTCGTGGCCGCAAAGATCAAGAGCAATCCGCACCGCATCGGCGACCTGCTCATGCGCGCCGGCCGCGTGACGGCCGCGCAGGTGGCGGAGGCGAGCGCCGCGCAGGTGGAGCGCGGCGACCGCCGCCGCCTGGGCGAGATCCTGCTCGACATGGGCGCGATCACGCAGAAGGAGCTCGAGCGGCAGATCCGGATCCAGATCGAGGCGGTCGTCTTCGAGCTCCTCTCGTGGCGAGAAGGATTCTTCCGCTTCGAGGAAGGACCGATGCAGGGCGAGCCGATGGTGCAGATCGGCACGGAGGCGCTGCTGATGGAGGGCGCCCGCCGTATCGATGAATGGTCGCGCATTTCCGATCGCGTGCCGAGCCTGCTCGCGATTCCGCGGCTCACGTCGCTGCAGGACGACAGCCACGCGCCGATGCTCGACCTGCTGCCGAGCGAATGGGAGGTCCTGACGATGATCGACGGCGCGCTGGACCTGCGTGCGATCGCTGCGAGGCTCGCGCGCACCGAGTTCGACACGGCCAAGGTCGTCTATGGACTCGTCAGCACCGGCGTGGTCGAGCTCACGGTTCCCGCGTCGGTGGCGGAACGGGTCGCGGCGCGCGCGTCCACGCCGGCGAGTCCGATGCGCGCGGTGGCCGATGTCCCGACTCCCGTGATCGGGGCGCCCACCGTGACGTCTCCTGCCGCGGTGCCGGCGGCTCCCGGGGCGCTGCGCGCGCCGACGATCACGGACGACCTGCCGCCGCTCACCGCGAAGCACGAACCGCCGCCCATGGCCGACGGCATCGACGATCTCGAGCGCGGATTCCAGTACCTGCTGCGCGGCGACTTCGACAGCGCCGTGGTGTCGTGGGCCTTGTGGCTGCATTCGCACTCGAACGACGCGATGGCGGAAAAGGTTCGCGCCGGTCTCGAGGCCGCCGCGCGCCTGCGCGGGCTCGTGGAGGCGCGCTACTGATGAGCGACGACATCCGCGCCCTCAGCGAGACGCTCGCGGCCGATCCGTCGAGCGTGGTGTTCGTGCAGCTCGGCGAGGCCTTGCGCCGCTCCGGACAGCTGGAACTCGCCTGGCGCGTCGCCTCGCGCGGTCTCGAGCGGCACGCGCAGCGCGCCGACGCGCACGATCTGGTCGCGCGCATCGCCATCGATCGCGGCGATGTTCCGCGCGCGCGGGCCGAATGGGAGTCGGTGCTCACGCTGTCGCCGGGACACGGCGGCGCGCAGAAGGGACTCGGCTTCCTCTGTTTCCAGCAGGGCGACCTCGACGAGGCGGCGCGGTATCTCGGCGCCGCGCTCGCGAGCGATCCGCTCGACGAGTCGCTCGCGGCGGCGCTCGACACGGTTTACGCGTCGCATCCGGACCGGCGGCCGCTCGAAGAGGGGCCGACCGCGCCCGCGCCGGTCGTCGATGCGCGCACGCTGTTCCACGAAGTGCTCGGCGACCCGTCGCAGACCGCGATCCTGCTTGACGCGGATGGCTACGTTGTCGCGGGCCAGTATCTCACGGCGGACGGACGCGATCTCGGCGCCGACATCGGCGCGCAGCTCTCGGGGGTGAGCGACGAGGCGAATCGCGCCATGCGCCATCTCGGCCTCGGCCGCTGGCGCCAGATCGTCTTCGAGTCGGAGACCGCGAGCGTGGCGATGGCGCCGAGCGGCGGTGGCGTGCTGCTCGTCGCGGCGCCGCGGTCCGTCCCGCTCGGATATGTCCGGCGCCTGTTGGAACGGTCGCTCGAGCGCGCACGCCGCTGGATGGGACGGCGCGCATGAGAAAACCATGAGCAGCCCGTTCACCGCGCTCCTCGCATCGCTCATCCGCCACCGCGGCGTCACCGGCTGCATGGTGGTGGGCGAGGCCGACGGCATGATCGTCGACTCGAGCCTGCAGATCGGCGTGAATGGCGAGGCGTTCGCGGCACTCACCGCGTCGATGTATCGCAAAGCGAGACGGGCGGCGGCGGCGGCGGGATTCGGCCCGACCGGATTCTTCGAGCTCGACGCCGACGGCGGCCGCATGTGCGCGGCGGGGAGGAACGATCTCGTCATTGTCGTCCTGGCCGAGCCGAGGGTGAACGTCGGGCTGCTCCGCGTCGAGATGCTGAAGGCGCTGGAGGCGTTCGCATGAGGCTGTCCGTCGCCGAAGACTGGGTCGAGGCGCCCCTCAAGCAGTTCGTGGATGAGGCGCGCGTGCAGCTGGCCGTGCTGTTGAATCGGAGCGGGCAGGTGCTCGGCCAGTACGGGTTCGCGAGCTCCGTGGACGTGATGACCGCGTGCGCGCTCGCGGCGGCGACGACGGCGTCTTCGGCGGAGCTCGGCCGGCTGGTGGACGGCAAGCCGTTCGCCGGACTGCACTACGCCGGGAATGTGCGGCAGATCTTCCTCGGGCAGATATCGATGCGAGCCGGCTCGCTGATCCTGCTGGCGGTGTTCGACGACGAGAGTTCGCTCGGCCTGGTGCAGCTGTTCTTCGCGGAACTCTGCGCGAGCCTCGCGGCTGTCGTGCCGGCGGATGCACCGGCGGCGCCCGCGCTGGCGGAGGATTTCGAACGCGAGCTGCACCGCAATCTCGCCGCGATGTTCGGGCGTTCATGATGTCCGGTCTCCCCGCGTCCCGTATTCCTCATCTGCATCCCGGATCTCGGACGTGTCACTAGTCAACTACGCAGCCCGCGAAATCACGTGCAAGATCGTTTACTACGGCCCGGGACGGTCCGGGAAGACGACGAACCTGCATTACATTTACGGCCAGGTGCCGGGTGACCGGAAAGGGCAGATGGTCTCGCTGGCAACGCAGACGGACCGCACGCTGTTCTTCGATTTTCTTCCGCTCGACCTCGGGATCATCTCGGGGTTCACGACGCGATTCCAGCTCTATACGGTGCCGGGACAGGTGTACTACCAGACCACACGACGGCTCGTGCTGCAGGGCGCCGACGGCGTCGTGTTCGTCGCGGACAGCCAAGCCCGGCAGCTCGACGAAAACATCGAGTCGATGCAGGACCTCCACGCGAATCTCGCGGAACACGGCGTCGACGCGCGCACCGTGCCCCTCGTGATCCAGTACAACAAGCAGGACCTGCCCGCCGACCTCATCCTCAGTGTGCCCGAACTCGAGGAGCAACTCAACTTCCGCGGGGTGCCGTCATTCGCGGCCGACGCGCTGCACGGCCCGGGCGTGTTCGAGACGCTGCGCGCGGTGAGCGAGCAGGTGCTCCGCAAGTTGAGCGCGGGCGGAGGGGGCTGAGCGTGCAGCTCGATCCGCGGCTCCGGTTCGACAGCCTCGTGGTGGGCGCGGGGAACCGCCTCGCGGTGGCGGCCGCGCGAGCCGTGGCCGAGTCGCCGGGCGCGGTCTACAACCCGTTGTTCATCTATGGCGGCACCGGGCTCGGCAAGACGCACCTGCTCTGCGCCGTGGGACACTTGGCGGCCGCTTTGCAGCCGCAGCTCGAGATCGAGTACCTCTCGCTCGACGAGTTCGTCGAGCAGCTGCATGCCTCGGTCTCCGCCGGGCAGATGGACGCGTTCTCGCGCCGCTACGAGCGCGTGGGACTCCTGCTCATCGACGACGTGCAGTTCCTCACCGGGCGACGCGAGACGCAGGCCGAGCTCCTGCGGCTGTTCGAGCGCATGCAGGCCGCGGGCGGCCAGGTGGTGCTCACGAGCGACCGCCCGCCGGCCGAGATCCCGGACGTCGACGAGCGGCTGATCAGCCGGCTCTCGGGTGGGCTCATCGCGGACGTCACCGCGCCGGACTACGAGACGCGCGTCGCGATCCTCCGCGCGAACTGCGAGGAGCGCCACCTCGAGTTCACGAACGGCGTGCTCGAGGAGCTCGCGCGGTTCAACTTCAACAACGTGCGCGCGCTGCAGGGCGCGCTCAACCGGCTCGTCGTGGCCGAGGCGGTCAGCGCGGACGAGGAACCGTCCGCGAAGACGGTGCAAAAGCCGGCGCCGAAGGAGCGTCCCACCGGCGAGTTCGAGAGCTTCCTCTCCGAAGTCACGACGGTCGTGCAGCAGCAGGTCGAGTCGTGGCAGGCGAGGCTGCGCGAGGCGATCGCGTACTGGAACGGCGAGGGATACCGCACCGCCGTGCTCGCGCGCGCTCTCACGCTGACCAAGGCCCCCGACGTCGCGGGTCTGCTCTCGACGTTCACGGCGGCCGTGGAACACCTGCGCGACCTCGAGCGCGCCGCCGCGGACGTGGATCTCGCGCTCGGCAGCGATCCCGTGTTCCGCGATCCCGAGCGGATGGCGGCGGCGGAGGACCTCGTCGAGCGCGCGCTGGCGGGCGAGACGCCGCCGGGCGGGCCGAGTCCCGCGTTCACGCGCGACGCGTTCGAGGTGGGAACGTCGAACCAGCTCGCCGTCCATGCCGCCGACGCGGTCATCGCGTCGCCCGGGGTGAAGTACAATCCCTTGCTGATCCACGGCGCGAGCGGCGTGGGAAAGACGCACCTGCTGCACGCCATCGGCAACGCACTCGTGCTGGCGCGCGGCTCGCGGCTCGTCGTCGCGTGCGTGCACGCCCAGCAGTTCATCGACGAGCTGATCACGTCGATCCAGGGCGGGACGATCGAACGCTGGCGCGCCCGGTATCGCTCCGTGGACGCGCTCCTGATCGACGACGTGCACTTCATCGCGGACAAGGAGCGCACGCAGGACGAGCTCTTCCTGCTGTTCAACGAGATCGTCAACGCGGGGAAGCAGGTCGTGCTCACGAGCGACCAGCCTCCCTCCGTGATTCCCGATCTGGAGGCGCGGCTGCGCTCGCGGTTCGAGGGCGGGCTCGTCGTTCCCATCCAGGCGCCCGACCGCGCCCTGCGCGAGAAACTCTTCGCGCGATTCCTCGCCGCGGCGGGCCGGGAGTCCGACGCGCACCTGCTCGCGCTGCTCGGCCAGCAGCCGGTGCAGAGCGTGCGCGAGATCATCGGCGTCGTGAACCGGCTGGGCGCGGCGGCGCAGGCGGCAGGCGTGCCGCTCGACGCCAAGCTCGTGCGCCGTGAACTCGGCGCGGTCACGCCCTACGCCGGCGTATCCGTCATCGCGCAGGCGAACGACGGGCGCGACCCCGCGTTCATGGACGCCGAGAAGATCGTGTGGGACTGGCCTGAAGTCGGCGCGCGCGTGATCGAGGAGTTCCGCTGATGGCCATCAAGGGCAGCTTGAAAGAGGCGAGCCTCCCCGACGTGCTCCAGCTCCTCGCGATGGGGAAGAAGACCGGATGCCTGTCGGTCACGCACCGGAACAACTTCGGCTCCATCTATTTCGACAAGGGTCGCATTTGCTACGCGGCGATCGTGAACCGCCGCGACCGGCTCGGTGACATCCTCCTCAAAAGCGGCGCGATCACGCCCGCGCAGCTGCAGGAGGCGATCGAGTCGCAGGAAAAGCAGCGCGACAAGCGGCTCGGCGAGATTCTCGTGGGGCTCGGCATCATCTCGCGCGACGACCTGCACAAGCAGATCCGGCTGCAGATCGAGGAGGCCGTGTATTTCCTGTTCACGTGGACGCAGGGCACGTTCAACTTCGAGGCGGACATCCGACCCGAAGAGCAGGACTTCCTGGTGCTGATCAACCCCGAGTCGCTCCTGCTCGAAGGGGCGCGGCGCGTGGACGAGTGGAGCCTCATCGAGAAGAAGATCCCGTCGTTCGATATCGTATTCGACATCGACCTCAGGCGCCTCGACGAGAGCGCCGCGAAGCTCACGCAGGAACAGCAGGTCCTGCTGCCGCTGATCGACGGCCGGCGCGACGTGTTCGCGATCATCGAGGACTCGGGGCTGGTGGAGTTCCAGGTCGGCAAGGCGCTGTACGGTCTCTCCACCGCGGGCTTCCTGCATCGCGTGGGCAAGTCGCGCGCGCCGGACGTGATCGCGCCCGACGCGCGCGTGGAAGAGCACCGCAACCTCGGCATGGCGTTCTACAAGACCGGCATGCTCGACGAAGCCGAGCGCGAATTCCGGCGCGTCGTGGAGCTGCGCGCGAGCGACATGCACGCGCGGTTCTTCCTCGGGCTCGTGCACCTGCGGCTCGCGCGCTGGGACGACGCGGTCTCCGACTTCGAGTACGCCGCGCACCAGCGCGGCGCGGCTCCGGCCGTCCTGCACAATCTCGCGTTCGCGTTCGAGCGGAAGGGAGAGCCGGCCAAGGCGCGTGAAACATTGCGCGAGGCGGTGAAGCGCGGCGGCGAACACGATGCGCGCGTGCACACGTCGCTCGGCGTGCTCGCGCTGCGCGAGGGCGACCTCGCGGCCGCGGAGGCGAGCTTCCTCGCCGCGCGTCCGCTGTTCGACGGGCGCCCGCCGTCGCCCGCGTGGTTCCACTATGCGGCGCTCTGCTTCGCGCTCGCGGGCAAGGCGGACGAGGCGATCGCCTTGCTGCAGGAGGGCGTCGAGGCGTATCCGCACGCCGCGGTACTCCACAACAACCTCTCGGTGGCGTTCGAGCGCGTCGGACGCCATCAGGAGGCGCTCGCGGCGGCGGAACGCGGCGTCTCCGAGGATGCGGGAATCGCGCAACTGCACAAGAACATCGGCGACGCGCATTATCGCGTGGCACTCTTCGACGAGGCCTACGACGCGTACCAGCGCGCGGTGAAGTTCAACGACACGCTCGGACCCGACGTGTGGCTCAAGCTCGGCAACATCCGCCTCAAGCGGAACGAGCGCGACGACGCCATCAAGTGCTGGGAGCATGCGCTGCAGCTCGACCCGGCCAACCAGACCGCGCGCAAGAACATCGAGGCGGCCCGGGCGGCCACGTGAACGACACGGCGGACGACGGCGCCTTCGTCGCGCTGACGTCGAAGATCGCCCGCGATCGCGGATTCGGCGCGGCGAACTACAAGGACACGTGCATGCGCCGCCGCATCGCCGTGCGCATGCGGGCCCGCGGCGCGGCGGACTTCGCGGCGTACAGCCGGCTGCTCGACAGCGATCCCGCCGAGTACGAGTGGCTGATCGCGGTGCTCACGATCAACGTCACCAAGCTATTCCGGAATGCGGAGGCGTGGGACGCGGTGGCGCACTCCGTCCTTCCCGCGCTCTGGTCGCTGCCGTCGCCGCGCCTGAATTGCTGGGTCGCTGGCTGCGCGTCCGGAGAGGAGGCATATACGCTGGCGGCGCTCTGGCTGCAGCACGCGTCTGCACACACCCGGCCGGGCGAGCCTGGCGGCGCGAGCCGCGTGCGCGTGACCGCGAGCGACATCGATCGCGAGAGTCTCGCGGCGGCCGAGGCCGGCACGTACGCCGACGATTCGTTCGCCGAGGCGCCAGCCGGCGTGCGCGAGCGCTGGTTCGCTCCCGCGGAGAAAGGGGGCCGGTGGACGGCGGGTCCGGAGCTGCGCGCGATCATCCGCTTCGAGCGCCGCGACCTGCTGCTGGATCCCGCGCCGGCCGTCGCGATGCACCTGATCACCTGCCGCAACGTGATCATCTACTTCGACCGCGAGTCGCAGGAGGCGCTCATGCAGCGCTTCCACGATTCGCTCGCGCCGGGCGGGTATCTCGTGCTCGGCAAGGTCGAGACGCTGCTCGGCCCGTCGCGTGCGCTGTTCGACGCCGTGGACTCGCGGCAGCGCATCTTCCGGCGCCCGTGAAGGAGATTCGCGTGCGCATCGCTCATCACGCCGTGGCCAAGGGGCGCTCCCGTCTCGTGACGATCGGCCTGGGCTCGTGCGTGGCGATCGCGATCCACGACCGCGCGGCGAAGGTCGGCGGGCTTGCACACGTGCTGCTGCCGGACGCGGCGCTCGGCCGCGGCGTCGAGAATCGCGCGCGCTATGCGTCGACCGCCGTTCCGCTGCTGCTCGACGAGATGAAGGCCATCGGGGCGACCGGTCCGTTCGCCGCCTCGCTCGCGGGCGGCGCGGCGCTGTTCGGACCGCTGCTCGCGTTCGGCGGTTCCGTCGGAGCGCGCAACATCGAGGCGGCGCGCACGGCGCTCGCCGCCGCGCGCGTTCCGGTGGTGGCGGAGGATGTCGGCGGCGAAAGCGGCCGGACGGTGTCGTTCGACGTGTCCACCGGCGAGGTGCACGTGCGGTCGGTGCGGGGGGGCGAGCATGTCTTATAAAGAGTCCCGCATCCCGGATCGCAGTGACAAAGAGTCCCGTATCCCGGATCGCAGCGCACGGCGCACGGTCCTCGTCGTCGACGACAGCGCGCTCGTGCGCCAGGTGGTGTGCGACCTGATCGCCGGCTTCGACGAGTTCGAGGTGATCGGCACCGCGCACGACGGCCTCGACGCGCTCACCAAGGTGCATGCGCTCGACCCCGACATCGTCACGCTCGACATCGAGATGCCGGTGATCGACGGCATCGCCGCGCTCGGCTACATCATGAGCGAGGCGCCGCGCGCGGTCGTGATGCTCAGCGGCGTCGAGTCGCGCGGCGCGGTGGACCTCACGCTGCGCGCGCTCGAACTCGGTGCGGTGGACTTCGTGCGCAAGCCGGCCGGCACGTTTGCCGATGCGATGCCCGCGATGGCGAGCCGGCTCCTCGAGGCGCTGCGCGCGGCGGCCGTCGTCAACCTGCGCGGAGTTCCCGCGCTCGCCCGCGTCGCGCTCGAGACCGCCCGGGCGCGAATTTCGGCGCGAGGCGCGCGCGCGGCCGTCGCGATCGCCGCGTCGACGGGCGGTCCGCGCGCGCTCGTCGAGGTGGTCCCGGCGCTGACGCGGGAGCTCGACGCCGCGGTGCTCATCGCGCAGCACATGCCGAGGGGATTCACGGCCGGTCTCGCGCGGCGGCTCGACGCGATGTCGTCGCTCGAAGTGTCGGAGGCGACGCACGGCGAGGCGGTGCTCACCAACCACGTGTACATCGCGCCGGGCGGACAGCACATGACGGTGTCGTCGGACGGCTGGCAGGCCCGAATCGTGCTCGACGAATCGGAGCCCGTGTGGGGGGTGCGGCCCGCCGCAGACCCGCTCTTCGTGTCCGCAGCGAAACACTTCGGCGCCGCGTGCGTCGGCGTCGTGCTCACCGGAATGGGCCGCGACGGGAGTGCCGGGCTGGCGGCGATCCGCGCGGCCGGCGGCGGAGCCGTGGTGCAGGACCGCGCGACCGCGACGATTTACGGAATGCCGCAGTCTGCGCTCGAGCACGCCGGGGCGGACGTCGTCGCTCCGCTCGGATCCGTCGCGGCGGCGGTCCTGGAACTCATCGGCTCGCGGCGCGCGATCTGGAGCACCCGATGAACGCGCCCGTCGCGCCTGCGGCGCTCGTGGCGGAGCACACGCTGCACATCGTGGTGCGCGTAGGCGACGAGCGCTTCGCGTTTCCGGTGTCGCACGTCGAGGAAGCGCTCGATGCGCCGGTGGTCGAGTGGGTCCCCGTGGCACCCGCCGGCATGCTCGGACAGGTGCCGCATCGCGGGCGCATGGTGGGCGCCTGGGATGCGGGGTGGGCGTTCCGGCTCGCCAGGCCGGCGGGCGCCGGCGCGGCGCTCGTGCTGCGCGACGGACCGCGGCGCGTCGCCCTCGTGGTGGACGACGTGACGGAGATGGCCCGCATCGAGCCCGCCGACGTGCGCCCGGTGCCCGGCGGCGCCGACCTGGACGGCGTCCTCGCCGGTGTCTGTTTCTCCTCTCAGGGCGGCAGTGCGCTCGTGAACGTGGTGCGGGTGGACGCGCTCGCGGCGCTGTGTTTGTTGGTGTCGCCGCGTGGAACCTTCGTCGACGGGATGACACGATGACCGGCACATCCGGATCGAGTGCAGCAAGGGCGGCGAGCGCTGCCGGTGCCGCGAGCGCCGCCAGCGGCGCCCGCGGCACCGGCGGCGCCAAGGGCGCCGAGCGAACGCAGCTCGTGACGTTCCGCGTGGGTGAAGACCTCTTCGCCGCCGACATCTTCTCGGTCGAGCGCGTCCTCCGGTTCACGGCGCCGCGCCCGATTCCCAACGTGCCCGCGTGGCTCGAGGGCGTGATCGACTACGGCGGGCGCGTGGTGCCGGTGATCGACCTGCGCGC
>JADGQS010000080.1 GCA_017881585.1 Gemmatimonadaceae bacterium
GATTTGGCGAAGAGCGATGAGCGACGGGTGAGGGGCGATTTTGGGGAAGAGCGACGCGTGAGCGGCGAGGAGACGTTCTCCTCACGCCTCACCCGTGGCTCTTCGCCAAGTCGCCCCTCACGCGTCGCTCGTTCCTGTTTGGAAGCCCCCTCACGCGTCGCTCGTCGCCAGATCGTCCTCAGACTTCCATCACCACGAACTCTTGCGACTCGTCGATCTGGAGCCGCTGGATGTCCTGCCCCAGGCGCCAGCGCACGCGCAGCAGCTGCATCGCCGCGACGGCTGCGAGCGCGCCGACGTAGCCCCACCACACGCCCTGCGGGCCGAATCCGAGCCGGAACGCGAGCCCGAGGGAGAGCGGAATCCCGATTCCCCAGAAGCCCGCGAGGTGCAGCAGCATCGGCACGCGCGTGTCACCCGTCCCGCGCAGCACGCCCGTCGCGACGGCCTGCATGCCGTCGAAAATCTGGAATAGCCCGCCGATGAAGATCAGCGAGGCCGCCGTCGCAACGGTCGCCGGATCACGCACGAAGATCAGCGCGAGCGCTCGCGGAATCGTCAGGAACGCGATCGCCGCGATAGCCATGAACCCCATCCCAACGGCCAGGGCCGCGACTGCATCGCGCCTCGCCCCCGAGAGATCTTCCCTGCCGATGGCGCGTCCGACCATCGCCGCGGCGGCGGCACTCACCCCCATCGGAAACATGAAGGTCAGCGCCGCCAGGTTGATCGCGATCTCGTGCGCGGCGAGCGGAACGGAGCCGAACCAGCCGAGCGCCACCGCTCCACCCGAGAACACCGCGATCTCGAGCCAGTTCTGAAGTCCGACGGGCATGCCGAGCCGGAGCATTCGCACCATCGGCCCGACGCGGAACGATTCCGGCCGCCACGGCACGAGTGCGCCGTGGAGCTGCTTCCAGCCGAAGTACACGAGCAGGCCGAACATCAGCCACCGGCTCAGCGCCGTGGCGATCGCCGATCCCTGTGTTCCCAGCGCAGGAAGCCCGAAGTGCCCGTAGATCAGCGCGTAGTCCAGCGCGAAGTTCACGAAGTTCGAGACGACGATCGCGATCACCACCGGCCGCACCTGCGCCATCGCCTGCAGCGACTGCCGCAGCGCGAAGAACAGGTAGAACGGCACCACGCCGGCGATCGAAATGCGCGAGAACGTCGCGGCGATCGGCGTGACGTCGGCGGGCTGGCGGAGGAAGCCGAAGAACAGCTCGCCGGGAATCAGGAGGAGCGCCGTCGGCACGCTGAGCGCGAGCGCCATGAGCACGCCGCGCTGCACCCCGCGCGAGACGCCTTCGTGATCCTGCGCGCCCGTGGCTTGCGAGACAACCGGATCGAGGACGAGCAGGATCCCCATCCCGAAAATCGTGACGTTGACCCAGTAGATGTGGCCGAGCGCCACCGCGGCGACCGCGGACGTTCCCACGCGGCCGACCATCGCCGTGTCCACCACGCCCATGAGCATGATGCCCACTTGAGCGAGCACGACGGGCCAGGCGAGGCGCAGCATCTCGCGCAGCTCGCCTCGCGTCGGGCGGAGCTGCGCGAGGGATGACACTAAAGTTCCTCCGTATCCCGCATCAGCGGCACGCTACTCCCACTCGATGGTGGCGGGCGGCTTGGAGCTCACGTCGTACACCACGCGATTCACTCCCGCGACCTCGTTGATGATCCGGCTCGAGATCCGCGCGAGCACCTCGTGAGGAAACGCGAACCAGTCGGCCGTCATGCCGTCCGTGCTCGTCACCGCGCGCAGCGCGATCGCATTCTCGTACGTCCGGAAATCACCCATCACTCCAACCGAGCGGATCGGGAGGAACACCGCGAACGCCTGCCAGATGTCGTCGTACAAGCCGGCTTCGCGAATCTCCTCGAGATAGATGGCGTCGGCCTTGCGAAGCGTGTCGATCGCCGGCTGGTCGACGGCGCCGAGCACGCGAATCGCGAGCCCGGGCCCGGGGAACGGATGGCGGCCGACCATCTCCTCCGGCAGGCCGAGCTCGCGGCCGACGTTGCGCACTTCGTCCTTGAACAGTTCGCGCAGCGGCTCGATGAGCTTGAACTTCATCCCCGGCTTGAGCCCGCCCACGTTGTGATGCGTCTTGATCGTGGCGCTCGGGCCGCCCTTGACGCTCACGCTCTCGATCACGTCGGGATACAGCGTGCCCTGCACCAGGAAGGCGGCGTCCTTTCCCGCTGCCGCCGCGGCGTCCTCGAACACGTCGATGAACATGTGGCCGATGATCGTGCGCTTCTTCTCGGGCTCGGCCTCGCCGGCGAGCGCTTTGATGAAACGCTCTTCGGCGCGCACCGTGATGAGCTTGATGCCGAGGTTCGCCTTGAACGTGCGCTCGACCTGTTCGCGCTCGTGCAGCCGCAGCAGCCCGGTGTCGACGAAGATGCAGGTGAGCTGATCGCCGATCGCGCGGTGCACCAGCGCGGCCGCCACCGACGAATCAACTCCTCCCGAAAGGCCACAGATCACGTGCTTGTCGCCCACCAGCTCGCGGATCTGCGCGATCTCGCGCTCCACAAAGGAACCTGGCGTCCAGTCCGGTTTCGCTCCGCACACGCCGAACAGGAAGTTGCCGATGATCTCGGCGCCTCTCACCGTATGCGCGACTTCCGAATGAAACTGGATCGCGTGAATCGGCTTGGTCGCATGACGGAATCCGGCGACGACGTTTCCGCTCGACGCCGTCTTGACGTATCCCGGCGGTGGCGCATCGACGTGATCGCCGTGGCTCATCCACACCTGAGTCTCCTCACCCCTTGCGAACCCCGCGAATACTCCAGCGGCTTCGTCAACAGTGATCATCGCCCTGCCGTACTCACGTCCGCCGCCCGCGGTCACCTTCCCGCCCTCGACGTGCGTGATCCATTGCAGTCCGTAGCACACGCCAAGGATGGGCGCGACGTCGAGAAGTCCCTTGTCGAAGTCCGGCGCACCCTCATCCGTGACCGAGTTCGGCCCGCCGCTCAGGATGATGCCGGTGGGATTCCACGCCTTGATCCACTCGAGTGAACGGGTCGGCGGGTGAATCTCCGAGTACACGCGGGCCTCGCGGACCCGCCGGGCAATGAGTTGGGTAAACTGGCTTCCGCAGTCGAGAATCAAAATCCGCGATGACATTATCTCACAAATCGGTAATGAAGCCGTTGTCTGATAGCTGACAACTGAGCGCTGTCGTCCGACGTCGTTGCCGTTCTGTTCAGAATTGCCACTGCGGATCGGAGAGCTTCAGAAACTCCACATGCTTGGTATCGAGATCGAGCACCGCCGCGGTGGGCGCGCCGTTGATCCAGCCGCACGCCTCACCCGGATTGATGATCAGCGAGTCGCCGCGCGTCTTCATCGACTGCTGGTGCTCGCTGCCGTGCACCACGACGTTGTGCGCCTTGATCGAACGGGCCGTTACGTCGCCGATGTCGTGCACGAGGAGAATCTTGTGCTCGCCGATGGTCAGGCTGTGCGGCGACTCGAAGAGCTCGTTCCCCATTCCCTGCTCCGCGAACGCCTTCAACCCCTCATGATCGCCGTCGTTTCGGCCGAACACGCCGGCGAGCGCGACGTTCGCATCCTGGAACGGTTTCAGCGAAAACGGAGAACAGAAATCACCGGCATGCAGCACCATCCCCACTCCCCGCTCGGTCATGCGCTTCAGGAGTTCGGCGATCGCCGGGATGCGATCGTGCGTGTCGGACATCAGTCCCACGAGCATCAGACATCCCTCCAGTCTGGGTGGGCCTGCTCGAGCCGCGTCAGGTCATCGTACGATTCGCGCGCCGTGACGACCGCGAAGCGCGCGCCATCGACCATCACCTCCGCGGCCTTCGGTCGCGCATTGTAGTTCGACGACATCACGTAGCCATACGCTCCAGCCGTGTGGATCACCAGCAGGTCGCCGGGCTCCATATCGTCCATCTCACGATCCTGGGCGAGAAAGTCTCCGCTCTCGCATACGGGGCCGACCACATCCACCACCGCCCGTTCCCCACTCGGCTTCGCGGATTCAATCAAGTGATACGCATCGTAGTGGGACGGCCGCAAGAGCTCCGTCATCCCCGCGTCGGCGATCACATAGTCCTTGCCCCCGCTGCGCTTTCTATACAGTACGCGTGCGAGGAGCACACCGCTTGCGGCCGCGAAGAACCGGCCGGGCTCGACGATCAGCTCCGCATTCATCCGCTTCACCACGGGTGAAATTATACGGGCAAACGCGTCGAGGTCCGGCTCCACGTCGCCCTCGTCGTAACGTACGGGCAATCCTCCGCCGATGTCCACGTACCGGATCGGCGCACCAGCGCCGACCATGCGCTCCGCGAGCTCCCTCAATCGCTCCAGTCCCGCCCGATACGGCTCCAGCGTGGCCAGCTGCGATCCGACGTGCATGTCCAGCCCGATCAACTCCACATGCTCGAGCGCCCGCGCTTTCTTGGCGAGATCGAGCGCCTCGTCGTGAGGAATGCCGAACTTGTGACCACGCGAGCCCGTCGCGATGTATGCGTGCGGATTCTCGACCGTGACGTCGGGGTTGATGCGGAATCCGACTGGAGCCACCACGCCGAGCTCGCGCGCGATGGCCTCCAGGAGATACAGCTCCGCCTCCGACTCCACATTGATCAGCTTCACGCCGGCCTTCAGCGCCTCACGCAGCTCCTGCCCGGTCTTGCCGACGCCGCCGAAAATGATGTCGTGGCCATGGAACCCCGCGCGCAACGCCCGATGCAGCTCACCGCCGCTCACGACGTCGGCGCCCGAGCCCAGTTCGCGCAGCACCGAGAGAATCGCCCGATTGGCGTTCGCCTTGAGGCTGTAATGCACACGGTGCTTCACGCCGGCGAGCGCCGCGGCCAGGCGGCGATACCGGTCGCGAAGGACGGCCGCGCTGTACACGAACGTGGGCGTCCCCGCCTGCCGGGCAATCGTCTCGGCCGGCACGTCCTCGCAGTACAGCACGCCGTCACGGCGCGCGAACGCCGTCGTCAATACGCTTTGGCCCACACGACCTCGTGCGTGGCGGGCTGGCCGGTGACCATGCAGGTCCTGGGCGCATCCGCCGAGCGGAACTCGGCGTCGGGAATGACGCGAATGGTCGCCTTCGTTTCCTCTTTCACCTGCGCCTCGACGGCGGGATCTCCGTTCCATCCGGCGTACACGAACCCGCCGGGACCTTCCATGATCTCCTTGAAACGGGAATACGAGATGTCGCCACGATGCGTCGCCGCATCGCGCCGCGCCTTCGCCGCGGTGAACAGGTCCGACTGAATCGTGCCGAGCAACTGCGCGACCGACGCCGCGACGCCGGCCATCGGAATGGCCGCCTTTGCCCGCGTGTCGCGCCGCGCGGAGAACACGGACTGTTTCTCGAGGTCCTTGGGCCCGAGTTCAAGGCGTAGCGGGATGCCGCGCAGTTCCCACTCGTAGTATTTCGCGCCCGGCTTCATCCCCTCACGCGCGTCGATGTGCACGCGCAGGCGATCCTCACCGCGGCCGCTCCACGAGGTGAGCTCGTCCTTCAGCTTGTTCGCGGCCTCTACGAGCTTCGATCGCTCCTCGTCCGTCTTCCAGATGGGAACGATGACGATCTCGATCGGCGCGAGTTTCGGAGGCGTGACGAGACCGTTGTCGTCGCCGTGCGTCATCACGAGACCGCCGACCATGCGCGTCGAGACGCCCCAGCTCGTGTTCCAGGCATACTCGACCTCGCCGGACTCCGACTGGAACTTGAGGTCGAACGCCTTCGAGAAGTTCTGCCCGAGGTCGTGCGACGTGCCGGCCTGCAGTGCCTTGTTGTCCTGCATCAGCGCCTCACAGGCGTACGTGCGCAAGCCGCCCGCAAACTTCTCGCTCTCGGACTTGTAGCCGGTGATGACGGGCATCGCGATCCATCCCTCCATGAAATCGCGATATACGCCGAGCATCTTGAGCGCCTCGGCTTCGCCCTCCTCGTGCGTCGCGTGGGCGGTGTGGCCCTCCTGCCAGAGGAACTCGAGCGTGCGCAGGAAGAGCCGCGTGCGCATTTCCCAGCGCACGATGTTCGCCCACTGGTTCATCAGGATCGGCAGGTCGCGATAGCTCTGCACCCACTTCGCGAACATGTGATAGATGATCGTCTCGCTCGTGGGGCGGATGAAGAGCCGTTCCTCGAGTTCCTTGCCGCCACCGTGCGTCACGACGGCGCACTCGGGCGCGAACCCCTCGACGTGCTGCGCCTCCTTCTTCATGAAGCTTTCGGGAATCAGGAGCGGGAAGTACGCGTTGACGTGCCCCGTCGCCTTGAACTTGTCGTCGAGCGCGCGCTGCATCCGTTCCCAAATGCCGTAGCCATTGGGGCGAATGACCATCGAGCCCTTCACCGGCGAGTAGTCGGCGAGTTCGGCGCGGAGGACGACCTCGGTGTACCACGCGCTGAAGTCTTTGGCGCGGGTGGTGAGCTTCTTGTCGTCTGCCATCAGTCGTTGCTTGGGTTTTGTGAGGAGATCGTTTCTTCGAACCAGCTCTTCAGTGCTGCGATTGCGGTGGCATCGGCGGCGAGCAATGGTCGCGATGCGAACTTCCTGCTCGGCGCTTCCTTGAGCTTGCCGATCAGGCCCTGCACGAGCACCTCGGTGCCCGACTCGAAGCAGATCGCCGCGAGCGCTCCGGATTTTCTGGCGCTGTCCACCTGATTGCGCGTGGGCTGGGTCTGATAGCGTTCGGCGCTGAGGCCGTAGTCCACGCTGAATCCGGCATCCCGGAGCAAGTGAAGAAGCCGAAGCGCGTCGCCGATCGGATGCTCGAGCGCGCCGTTGCCGCCGACGAAAAAGAGGTCGGCCCCCGTTCCGGTCGTCTCGGGCATGAGGTGGCGTTCCTTCAGCAGCTCGCCGAGGACGACGTCGCCCATGCCGAAGCCGAGCGCGGGAAGATCGGCGCCGCCGAGATCGTTCAGGAGGTTGTCGTATCGTCCGCCACCGCAGATCGCGCGAAGCTCGCCCTTGGCGTCGAAGAGCTCGAACACGATGCCGGTGTAGTACGCGAGGCCGCGAACGATCGAAAGATCGATATCCACCCAATCGCGGACACCGAGCGACTGCAGGTGCGAGAGGTACGTCGCGACGCGCTCGATGTGCGGCTTCACCGTGGCCGCGTTGGCGAGTTCCGGACGAAAGCCGCCGAGGTCCTTTACCAACGGCAATTCGAGCACGGCCTCGATCATGACTGGCGTGAGGCCGGCCTCCGCAAGCTTCGCGACCGAAACGTCACGAGGCTGGCGCGAGATCTTGTCGAGTACCGCGTACACCGCGGCCTGCTGGTTCTCCTCGCGCACGCCGATCTCGGAGAGCAGTGCGTTGAGCAGGCGCCTGTCGGACACCCGCGCGCGCACGTCGCTCGCGTCGAGCCCCAGCTCCTTCATGATCGAGATCGCGACCGAGAGCAATTCGGCGTCGGCGAGTTCGCTCACCTCGCCGACTATGTCGACGTTCAGCTGGAAGTGCTCGCGAAGCCGCCCACGCTGCGCGCGCTCGTACCTGAAGAGCTGGGGAATCGAAAACCAGCGCACCGGCTTCCGGAGCGCGTTCGCGCGCTCGGCCACCATGCGCGCAAAGGTCGGCGTCATCTCCGGCCGCAGCGCGACCTCGCGCCCGCCCTTGTCCGTGAACGTGTACAGCTGGCCGGCGATCTCGTCGCCGCTCTTCTTGGTATAGAGATCGAGCGGCTCGAGCGGAGGTCCGTCGTATTCGACGAACGCGTAGCGCCGGGCGACCTCGCGCCAGGCCCGGAAAATGTGGGCCCTTTGCGCGAACTCGTCTGGATAGAAGTCTCTGAACCCGGGAAGCGCTCCGCCTGCCATCTGCTAAAGCTAGCCGCCCGTCGGACTTACCTCCAGACGCGCCATGGCGTCGCCCACCGTGTGAAACGACCCCGTAATGAGCACCGTGGCCCCTTCCGAGGCGCCGCGGACCAGCGCCCGGTCGAAGTCCCGGCTGACCTCGGCGTTCCACCCCCGTTCGCGGGCGTAGTTCAGCGGCTCCGGGATGATCCAGGTACGGCTTGGAGGCGCCGTGGGCGCGTTGGTGAGGATGAATCGTTCGACGGCCGGGGCCAGCGCCTCCATGATGCCGCGCCAGTCCTTGTCCGAGAGCACGCTGAGGACAGCGACGATCGGCTTGGGGGGCGCGATCGCGGTCAGGGTGCTCGCGAGAACCGCCGCACCGGCGGGATTGTGCGCCACGTCGAACAGGTATTTCCCGACGCGCTGGAACCGGCCCGGAAGCCGGACGTGCGGCATGCCTGCTTGCAGCTCGGATTCGCTCGGTGCCAAGCCCGCGGGGAGTGATTCGAGCATCGCGATCGCGACGGCCGAGTTTGCCGCCTGATGGGCGCCGAGCAGCGGCGTGGTGAACGATCGCTTGCCGAGCGAGAACGTCGTGCCCGATGCGCCAATGCGAACGTCCGTGGGCCCGCCTTCGTCGTAGATCACGCGAATCGGTGCGGCACCGTGCGTCCGGGCGTGCGATGCGAGCAGTTCGCGGATCGCGGGGTCGGGATCGCCGACGACGGCCGGCACCCCGCGCTTGAAGATCCCCGCCTTTTCGAACGCGATCTCCTCGAGCGTGGCGCCCAGGTATTCGACGTGGTCGATGCCGATCGTCGCGACGCCGGCGACGAGTGGAGTGACGACGTTCGTCGCGTCGAGCCGGCCGCCGAGCCCGGTCTCGATTACCGCGATATCGACGTTCGCCTCGGCGAAAAACTCGAACGCCATCGCGGTGGTCGCTTCGAAGAACGTCGCGCCAAGCCGCTCGACTTCGGGCGTCCACTTGTCGACGAACTCGACGATCCGCTCCGGCGCCACCGGCACGCCGTCGATCCGGAAGCGTTCGCGAAAGTCGACGAGATGCGGCGAGGTATAGACGGCGGTGCGCAGCCCCTTCGCGCGCAGCACCGCCTCGAGCGTGGCGCAGACGCTTCCCTTGCCGTTGGTGCCGGCGACGTGGAGCGTGCGCAGGCGGCGATGCGGGTCGCCGAGTGAGTGGAGAAATGCTTCAACCCGGTCAAGCCCAAGCCTCCAGATTCCCGTGGTTCGCGCGTAGAGAAAGTCGAGCGCGTCGCCGTATGTTCTCAGCTCGAGGCCCACCCGGTGGCGGCGGGCTTGCCGCTCATGTGCCGCAGCAGCTGTCCGACGGTCTGCTTGAGCTGTGCGCGATGCACGACACTGTCGACCATGCCGTGATCGAGGAGGAACTCGGCGGTCTGGAACCCCTCGGGAAGATCCTGGCCGAGGGTCTGCTTGATGACGCGCGGGCCGGCGAACCCGACGACCGCGCCCGGCTCCGCGAGGATCGCATCACCGAGCATCGCGAAGCTGGCGCTGACGCCGCCCGTGGTCGGGTTCGTGAGGATGGACACGTACGGAATGCGACGCTCCGCGAGCTGCGAGAGCACGGCGGAGGTCTTCGCCATCTGCATGAGGGAAAGCACGCCTTCCTGCATGCGCGCGCCGCCCGAAGCCGAGACGATGATGAGCGGGAACTTCTTCTCGAGAGAACGCTGGCCGAGCCGGGCGATCTTTTCGCCGACGACGGAGCCCATCGAGCCGCCCATGAACGCGAAGTCCATCACGCCGAGGTTTACCGGCATCTTCTCCATGGTGCCGGAGGCGGTGATGATGGCGTCGCTGTCGCCGGCCTTGGTCAGCGCCTTCTTGAGGCGGGCGGGATACTCCGGGAAGGTCAGGGGATCGACGGAGCGGAGATCGGAATCCTTTTCCTCGATCGAGCCGTCGTCGAGGAGGATGTTGATGTAGTCGATGGCCCTGATGCGGCGGTGGTAGTCGCAGGCGGGGCAGACGTTGTGAGTCTTGTTGAAGTTTTCACGGATGTCGGTATGGCCGCAGGACTCGCACTTTTCCCAGACGTCGGCGGGGATTTCCAGGTGCTCGCCTTTGGGCTGTCTTGGTTTCTTTTCCTTTCTGAACCATGCCATGCTCTCAAATGTCGCGGTTGGCCTCGGAACTCACAACTGCAGGGGCGAGAGGTGAGTCCAGGGGCGAGGGGCGAGGGGCGAGGGGCGAGGCCAGGGGCGAGTGGCGAGACCAGTGGGGAGTGGCAAGGGTGAGTGGGGAGTGGGGAGAACCGAGTGGCGAGGGGGGAGTTGGCAGACTACATCAGGTGCGAGCGCTGAGGTTTCCCTGATAGCCATTTTTGGGCGCCGATCAGAATGCGGCGGAGTTCGGCGAGTTGCTCGAATCGAAGTTCGATGACCTCGGGCGAGAGTTCGTCCTGGACGGCGCGGTACCACGTGAAACTCTCGCGCAGAGATCCGAGTGCGATTCCGAAAAACCTCGATCGATCAACAGCTGAGCTTCGCCCGAATCCCTCGGCGACATTGGCGCTGATGGAGGCGATGGCTCTCAGCAGTTGGTCAGTTTGATGCGGAAAGCACTTGCGTGCGCGTAGGTCCTGAACATCGCGCGCAGCGAGGTCGAGCAAGTAGAGCGCGACGCGGTATGCGTGGAACTTCCACATCTGATCGTCACGGAGACTCTGCGGCACACATGCTTCCCACGCGCAGAATTCCGGATCATGGATGATTGGCATGCCGCAAGGATGCGGCGCCCGCCGGAAGATTCCTTCACCATCCCACCGCAGGGAATGTCATTTTCTCCCCACCCCCCTCTCCCCGCTCCGTTCTCCCCACTCCCCTCTCGGTTCTCCCCACTTCCCACTCACCCTGGCCACTCCCCACTGGTCTCGCCACTCGCCACTTCCGATCAGATAACGAGTGTGTCGGCCTTGCCTCTCCCTTCCCCCGAAATCCGAATCTCGATCCCCACCGCAATCCAGCACGCCAGCATGAACGATCCGCCATAGGAGAAGAACGGAAGCGGAATCCCCGTGATCGGCATCAGGTTCAACGTCATCCCCACATTGACCAGTACGTGCACGAACCACGTACTGACCAACCCAAACGCCACCAAACTCGAAAACGAATCCGTTGCCCGGCCTGCTATCCTCACACACCGCAAGAACAGCCAGAGAAAGAGAACGAGCGCGACGGTCACTCCGACGAATCCCAGCTCCTCGCCGACCACCGGGAAAATGAAATCCGTATGCTGCGCCGGCAGAAACGCGAGCCGCTTCTGCGTCCCCATCGTGAACCCCTTCCCCAGCCACCCTCCCGACCCGATCGCCACCTGAGACTGAATCACGTGATAGCCCGAGCGCAGCGGATCGGAGCCGGGATCCAGGAACACCAGCAGCCGCCGCTGCTGATACGGGTTGAGCTTCTCCCATACCAACGGCGCCACGACTCCCATCGCCACGTTGGCGACCACCACGAACACTCCCTCCGCGATGTACGGGCGGTACCAGAACACGAGCGTGATCAGGAGCAGAAACCATGCTCCCCAAATGGTGGTGTTCACCGCGAGCACCAGGCTGATTCCCGGGCTCGCCGCCAGCATGAGCAGCTGCCACGAACATCCGCTCCAGAACAGCATCGCGAAGAAGATCCCGATGAAGACGAGGCCCGTGCCCAGGTCGGGCTGCGCCATGATCAGGAGCCAGGGCACTCCCACCACGAGCGCGGGCTGCCACAGGTCGAGCAGCGACTTCGGTGCATCGCGCCGCGCGGCGAGGACCTTCGCGAGCATGAGGACGACGACGATCTTCGCGATCTCCGACGGCTGTCCGAGACGAAAGCCGCCGATCGCGAGCCAGCTCTTCGTGCTCGCGCCCGTGCCGAATCCCTTCCCGATGAAGAT
>JADGQS010000226.1 GCA_017881585.1 Gemmatimonadaceae bacterium
CGATGGCGTGTTCTTCGACCTGCCGATCATCGGCCTCGTCGTTTATCCGCAGGGACTCGAGCTCCCCCTGGCAATTCTCGCGTTGGGGCTCGTCGGAACGCTCGTTGTTCGCGACCGAAAGGGAGTGGGCACGGGCGTGCTCGCGGCGCTCGTCGCACTTGTGCTGTCCGGCGGCGTGGGGTGGGTCGTCGGCAGAATGCTCGACGGTCCCGCGGTGTGGAGTGGGTTGTATGCGACAGCCATCGTGCTGCTCGCTCTATCGGTGACGGCTGCGTGCCATGCGGTTGCCAAGCGATGGTCCACTCCTCGCGGGCTGCACGTCGGCGCTGTCATCGTATGGCTGGCACTCGCGCTTGCGCTCGGCATGCGAGTCCCGGGTGTGGGCTACCTCTTCACCTGGCCTCTTCTGTTCGCCGCGGGCGCGGCGCTACTCACGCGCGGCCGCGAGGTGGCCAACTGGGCGGCCGCCATCGTGACGCTGCTCATCCTCGTCGGTTTCATCTACGGTGTTTCGGTGGTGATGCTTGGCGTCGCCGGAACCGGCGCGATCGCGCTGGGTGTGGTGGCGTCGCTCGTCACACTTCTGCTCTCGCCGCAGCTCGAGCTCATCGCCGGCGACGTGCGCTGGTCGGCCGCGCCGTGGCTCGCCGGCGCGGGTGTGGTATGTCTCGTGATCGCCGCTCTCACGGTGCATCCGAGCGCCGACCATCCTCTGCGCTCCGCCCTGGTGTACGCCGAGAACGCTGACTCGGGCGACGCGTGGTTTGGTACGCTCGGCAGCTCGACAAATGCGTGGACGCGCGACGCGATCGGGATGCCCGGGCTCAGTCCCGGGTGGACGGCGCGTCTGTCTGATAGCGCAGGCCGCTTCACCGGCCGAAAGGTCCAACGCGTGCCGCTCGGCGCCCCCAACGCCACGTTGGTTCGCGACACGCTGATCGACGGAGCCAGGCGCGTCGTGCTCCGTGTCAGCGCGCCCGCGGGAACCACTGGGTTGGTAATGCGGGCGCGCGGCGCCAAAGTGCTCGAGTCGTCGATCGACGGACGCGTCGTCGACACCACGCGATACCGCCATCGCGCGCGGGACTGGGTCATGCAATACTGGGCCGTTCCCGACACCGGCGCGATCGTCGCGCTTTCGATTCCCGCGGGCGGTCATATAGACTTCGACCTTGCAGCACGACGGCCCGGCATTCCGCCAGTTCCCGGAGTGACGATTCCCCCGCGTCCGCCATACGTCGTGCCGAGTCAGACGGGGGACGTGAGCATTGTATACCGGCAGTGGCGCTTTTGAGTCTGACGGATTCCTTACAGGATTCGGACGGCCCGCGCTCGCGCCCGCAGCCCGTCTGCACTCTTGTTTATTTATCGCTGGCAGCTGAGCTAGGGCGTTCTGGTGGCCACGGTCGGTGCGATCGCAATGATCCCCATGCACTTGGGCCCGAGCTGGGTATCCGATCGCGCTCGTGGTTACTGCCCTGCCCTGTACCTGGCCGGGCGGTGTTTTATACCGCGGAAGGCACGCCGATCGTTGAGCAAACCTGGCCATCCGACTGGCCGGGTCCAGGACGTCGGATGGCCATACCTGGGATGCCCTAGGAGCCCGCGGCGCGGTTCTTCCGGTAGAGCTCGTCATGATCACCGTCGCAATCATCGAGGACAATCGACTCGTTCGCGAGGGCATGACGGACAAGCTCAATGAGCTGCCCGACGTGAAGGTCGTGCTCGCCGCGACCAGCTTCGAGGCGGAGATGCTAAAGGAGACGAACCCTCGCGTGGTCCTTCTCGACGTTGGCCTGCAGGACAAGAACTCTCTGCGCCTGGCCGAGACCGTGAAAAAGGAGATGGCGGATGCCCGGGTCATCGTCATGGACCTCCTTCCGGTGCACGAGGAAATCGCCGAGTTCGTGAATGCCGGCGTCGCGGGATTCATTCTGAAGGATGCGACATTCGAGGATTTTATCGGGACCATCCGATCCGTGGCCGAGGGCGCGCAGGTGTTGCCGCCCCGGATGACCAGCACCCTGTTCTCGCAGATCGCACACATAGCCGTCAAACGAGGCCGGACGGCGGCTCTCGAAGAGGTAAGGATGACGCTGCGGGAGCGCGAGGTGATCGCGCTCATCGTGGTCGGGCTGAGCAACAAGGAAATCGCGCAACGTCTCAACATCGCCACTGACACCGTGAAGAGCCACGTGCGGAACGTGATGGACAAGCTGGCCCTGCACTCGCGCCTGAAGATAGCCGCATATGCGCACAGCCACGACGCTTAGAAGCTCGGCGCCTCAGGCGATTGAGGCGCTGTAGCTCAGGCGCGCCGGCGCCATTTCAATAGTTGGTCCGTTGGTTAGCTCGCACCCCCGCTGAGCCTCGCCGCGGCTCAGCCGCGCGAGACGCGCTACGGCTCGATCGACTGGGCACAGGTGCGCCGTGCATCTGTATTCTTGATCGGCGGAGGGTTCCACCCCCTCCCCCAAAAGGAGTACTCCCTCTTTCACCATTTCAGGCGATACGTGAGGGAAATGACGTGCACTAACGTCAAAGCATCTCTTCCCCGACGGCCTATGTCGCGGACGAGAAATTCGCGTCCACACATGCATCCGGTCAGGAGGAGTTCGATGAAAAGCGTCATGAAGAGCCGCACCCTACGAGCACTAGGTCAGCGCGCGCGCATCGCCCGAGTTATTGTGGCGGTGACGTTAGCCAGTGTGTTCACCGCGGCGTGTAGCAGCTCCACTGATCTTCGCACTGTGACATCGCTCACCGTCACGCCGACCACGGCGACCCTTGCCCCTGGCGGCGTGCAGCAGTTCACGGCGGTGGCCAAAGCGTCGAACGGAAGCGTTCTCGCTGTCACGCCCACCTGGTCCGTCGTCGCCGGTGGCGGCACGATCACCCAAACGGGGCTGTTTACAGCGGGAACGGTGGCAGGAACGTTTACCAACACCGTGTCGGTGACCTGTAGCGGTATCACGGTCACCGCAACGGTCATCGTCACCGCCGGGCCGGCCGCGACGATCACGGTCGCGCCGGACACAACGCTGGTCATCGGTGCCACGGCGCAGTTCAGGGCGGTCGTCAAGGACGCGGCTGGCAACGTCCTCACGGTCCCGCTCGTCTG
>JADGQS010000227.1 GCA_017881585.1 Gemmatimonadaceae bacterium
TGAATCTCAAGGCTGAAGAATTCGTCGCCTTGGGAGCGAAAGCGGGGGCGGAATTCGCGCGCTCGCATGATTTTTACTAGATGGAGGATCGAAGATGGAAGATCGAAGCCGGAGGACGGAAGGCTGCCACATCACACTTCACGAACGAGACAAACATGACACCCGACTACGCGGCGTTCGAGCACGCGAACGTATCCGGCGGAATTGCCTCGGGAGAAACATCGAAGAGCGGCGCGCCGCTGGTCATCCTCTACGCGAGCAAGCTCGAGGAGGCACAGGCGCGCGTCGAGAAGGCGGGCGGCAAGATCGTGAAGCCGATCTTCTCGTTCCCGGGCGGGCGGCGCTTCCACTTCACCGACCCCGCCGGCAACGAACTGGCGATCTGGTCGGATCACTGATCGCTTCACATGTCACCGGCGACACTCCTCAACGACCGCTGATGTACTGATCGTGGAACTGGCGCGGAGTAAGCACGGCGATTCCGCGCCAGCCCGAAACGCTCAACAGGTCTCTGTCGCCGGACACGACGATCGGTGCGGACGAGACAAGGAGGTTCGTGTCGAGCACAACCCTCACCTCGAGCGGCGCACCTTGGAAATGGCCTTGGCGATATCGGCCCGCCGAAGTCCTGCTCTTCTTGCGGCCTTGCGAGCCCGTTCGAGGAGCGTTGTGAACTCATGGACGGACGGCGGCTCGAGCACCTTCAAGATCACGACGTCACGCTCTGCGATAACAACGAACTGGGCGCCGGGTTTCAGGCCGAGGCGGTCCCGAATCTCTTCCGGGATGACGACCTGTCCCTTCGACGACAACGTGGTGGTGGCGGTCTCATTCATCGAATCTTCCCAGTTGGTCTTACTGGTAAGATTGATAGAAGCCACACCGCAAGTCAAGTCGTTCGCGTTGTACAAAGCTGCTGTTCGCATCCATACGACAGTGCCGGCCCTCACTGGCGCCGGCATCATCATTTCATCTCCAATGGGGCTCGGACGTTGCATGCCGCGCTGCCACCTGCTGATCAGGCGTTAGCGCAGCCCACCGAGCGCGACGGATGTGCCAGTTCCCGTGGCAACGGCCTTTCCATGGATGTGTCGCAACGCCGCCACATCCTCTACGGCGAGCCCGAGTGACTTGAACAGCGTGACGTCGTCGCGGTTCACTCGCCCCTTCACGCTTCCTGCCAGCAGGTCGCCGAGCTCGCCGAGGATGTGCGCGTCGGTGATCGCGCCCTCGGAGCGCGGGACCAGGAAGTCGCCGGCCTCGCTCAGCGTGGACTCGCGGCGGTCGACGAACAGTCGCGAACGCACGACGGCGGCGGTGTCGAGCTCGCGCGCACTCGGCAACGACGCGCCCACCGCGTTCACGTGCGCGCCCGGCGAGAGCCACGCGCCCTCGAGCACCGGCATGCGCGCCGCGGTGATCGTGCAGATCACATCCGCGCTCTCGACCGCCTCGCGAGCCGTGCTTGACACGACGATCTCGACATCGAACTGCTTGCGGGCGCGCACCGCGAACTCCTTTGCACGGTCCCCCGACCTGCTCCACACCCGCACGCGCTTGAGGTCGCGCACGCAGCGCACCGCCTCGAGATGCGGCATCGCCAGCACGCCCGAACCGAGGATGGCGAGCTCCTTTGCATCTTCACGCGCGAGCAGCCGCGTCGCGAGCCCCGAGACCGCCGACGTCCGGATCGCCGTGATCGACGACGCATCCGCGATCGCCAGCAACTTCCCATGCTCGGCGTCGAAGAGGAGCACGACGCCGATGTGGGAGTCGTAGGGAGTGGCATCGTTGCCGGGAAAGACCGTGATGATCTTCGCGCCGAGCGACGCGCCGGCGCCCTTCCCCACCACCGCGGGCATCGCGGCGAACGCGTTCGGGGTGCCGTCGAGCCGCATCACCGTGCGCAACGGGAGCACGCTCGAGCCGTCGGTCACGCTCCGAAGCGCGCGCTCCATCACGCCGATGCACTCCTTCATCGGCAGGAGCGCGCGCACATCCACATCCGAAAGCAGCAGTGTTTCAGGATTTTTCATGCGTCAACGATGTCGGGCGGCGCTCGCAGTTGGAAGAGCCGCGTGCCGGGCGTGGCGGGCACGAGCTATGTTGGAGGCGCCCATCACCTCGTCACCGGGATCATCATGCGCCGTCTCGCGCTCGTCGTCTCGCTCGTCGCCTGCCCCGTCCTCGGACTCGCCGCGCAGGCCCGCGTCTTCACCCACGCCGACACGCTCCGCGGTTCGAATACCCCCGAGCGCGCGTGGTGGGACGCGACCTTCTATGACTTACACGTGAGCGTAAGTCCAACAGATAGCAGCATCCGCGGCGCGAACGGGATCACCTACCGCGTGCTGCAGCCGGCCAGCGTGATGCAGATCGACCTGCAGCGGCCGCTCGAAGTCGACAGCATGACCCAAGCCGGGACGCACCTCTCATACCAGCGGGACGGCAACGCGTTCTTCGTGACGCTCACGGCACCTCAACGGACAGGCGACCACAACACCGTCTGGGTCTACTACCACGGCGCGTATCATCCGCAGGCCGGACCCGCCCAGCGAGGCGGCGGCCCCTTCCATTGGAACACCGACACCACCGGTGCACCGTGGATCGCCACTTCCAACGAAGGCACCGGCGGCAGCACCTGGTGGCCCTTGAAGGACATCCCGGCGGATGAACCAGACAGCCAGCGTATCGCGATCACCGTCCCCGATCCGTTGATCGACATCTCCAACGGCAGATTGCGCTCCACCACGCACAACGGCGATGGCACGACGACTTTCGAATGGTTCGTGACCAACCCGATCAACAGCTACGACGTCGAAATCAACGCGACCGCGAGCTACGTGCCGGTCCGCGATACCTACAACGGCGTCAACGGGCCCCTCACGATCGAGTTCTGGCCCCTCGCCCTGCATCAGCCCCTCGCCGCGGCGCTGATGCCGCAGGTGAAGACGATGCTCGCCTGCTTCGAGCATTGGTTCGGTCCGTACCCCTGGTATGCCGACGGCTACAAGTTGATCGAGGCGCCGTACCTCGGCATGGAACACCAGAGC
>JADGQS010000228.1 GCA_017881585.1 Gemmatimonadaceae bacterium
TCGTATCGATCGAGATTCCCTTCGGGCACGCCTCCTGGCACTCGCCGAACAGCGTGCACGAGCCGAACGTCTCGATGTCCATTTGATGCACCATCGCCAGGGCGCGCCGCATCCGCTCGGGCTGTCCCTGCGGCAGCTCTCCGAGATGCGTGATCTTCGCCGCGGTGAACAGGCTCGCCGACGCGTTCGGGCACGCGGCCACGCACGCGCCGCAGCCGATGCACGCCGCCGCGTCCATCGCGTCGTCGGCCGCCAGCTTCGGAATCGGGATCGCGTTGCCGTCCTGCGCGCTGCCCGTGGGCGCCGAGACGAATCCGCCCGCCTGGATGATCCGGTCGAATGCGCCGCGATCCACGACCAGGTCCTTGATGACCGGGAACGCCTTCGCGCGCCACGGCTCGATCCAGATCTCGTCGCCATCGGAGAAGCTGCGCATGTGCAACTGGCACGCGGTGGTGGCCTTCATCGGTCCGTGCGCCGCGCCGTTGATCATCATGCCACACGATCCGCAGATTCCCTCTCTGCAGTCATGATCGAACGCGATCGGCTCCTCACCACTCACGATCAGCCGCTCGTTGACGACGTCGAGCATCTCGAGGAACGACATGTCCGGCGAAATCTCACCGGCTTCGTAGTCGACGAGCTTCCCGGCCGTAGTCGGGCCCTTCTGGCGCCACACGTGGAGGAGGACCTTCACTTGTAGCTCCGCGTCGAGAGGTGGATGTTCTCGAACGCGAGCGGTTCCTTGTTGAGCACCGGCGGCTTGCCCTCCCCCGCGTATTCCCACGCGGCGGCGTACGCGAAATTCTCGTCGTCGCGCATAGCCTCGCCGTCGGCGGTCTGGTGCTCCTCGCGGAAATGCCCGCCGCAGCTTTCCTCGCGATGCAGCGCGTCGGTGCACATCAACTCTGCGAACTCGATGAAGTCCGCCACTCGCCCCGCCTTCTCGAGCGACTGGTTCAGCTCGGCGCCGGTGCCCGGTATCGCGACGTTGCTCCAGAATTCCTCGCGCAGCTTCGGGATTGCCTCAAGCGCCTGCCTGAGTCCCGCGGCGTTGCGCGCCATGCCGCACTTCTCCCACAACATGAGCCCCAGCTCCTTGTGGATCGAATCCGCGGATCGCTTGCCGCCGATGGCGAGCAGCCGTGCGGTGAGGGCCTTCACGCCGTCTATCGCCTCGCGAAACGCGGGGTGATCCGCCGTCAGCTTGTCGGGCTTCGCGCCGGCGAGATAGTCGCCGATCGTCGACGGGAGAACGAAGTAGCCGTCGGCGAGCCCCTGCATGAGCGCGCTCGCACCCAGACGATTTGCACCGTGATCCGAGAAGTTCGCCTCGCCGATCACGTGCAGTCCGGGAATCGTGCTCATCAGGTTGTAGTCCACCCACAGCCCGCCCATCGCGTAGTGCGCGGCGGGATAGATGCGCATGGGCTGCTTGTACGGATTTTCGTCGGTGATGCGCTCGTACATCTCGAAGAGGTTGCTGTATCGCTCGCGAATCGTCTGTTCACCCAGCCGACCGATTGCGTCCGCGAAATCCAGATACACGCCCCGCCCGCCGGGTCCGACGCCGCGTCCCTCGTCGCACACTTCCTTCGCGGCGCGGCTCGCGATGTCGCGGGGCGAGAGGTTCCCGAAGCTCGGATACTTCCGCTCGAGGTAATAGTCGCGGTCCTCCTCGGCGATCTCGCCCGGCTTCCTGCCGCAGTCTTCCTTCCTCTTCGGGACCCACACGCGGCCGTCGTTGCGCAGCGACTCCGACATCAGCGTGAGCTTCGACTGATGTTCGCCGGCGACCGGAATGCACGTCGGGTGGATCTGCGTGAAGCAGGGATTGGCGAAAGCCGCGCCCTTCTTATACGCGCGGTACGTCGCGGTGACGTTGCACCCCTTCGCGTTCGTCGAGAGGTAGAACACGTTGGCGTAGCCGCCCGTGCCGAGCACGACCGCGTCGGCCACGTGCGCGGCCACCTCTCCCGTGACGAGGTCGCGCGTGATGATGCCGCGGGCCCGCCCATCGACGATCACGAGGTCGAGCATCTCGTGCCTGTTGTGCATCGTCACGCCGCCGCGGCTGATCTCCTTCTCGAGCGCCTGGTAGGCGCCGAGGAGCAGCTGCTGCCCCGTCTGCCCGCGGGCGTAAAACGTGCGCGAGACCTGCGCGCCTCCGAACGAGCGAGTGGCGAGCAGCCCGCCGTATTCACGGGCGAACGGCACGCCCTGCGCGACGCACTGGTCGATGATGTTCACGCTGACCTGCGCGAGCCGGTACACGTTCCCCTCGCGCGCGCGGAAATCGCCGCCCTTCACCGTGTCGTAGAACAGGCGCCGGACGCTGTCGCCGTCGTTCTGGTAGTTCTTCGCGGCGTTGATGCCGCCTTGCGCGGCGATCGAATGCGCGCGGCGCGGCGAATCCTGGAAGCAGAAACAGCTGACGCGGTAGCCGAGCTCCGAGAGCGACGCCGACGCGCTGGCGCCCGCGAGACCGGAGCCGACCACGATCACGTGGTATTTCCGCTTGTTCGCGGGGTTCACCAGCTTCATCTCGAAGCGGTGCTTGTCCCATTTCTCGGCGAGCGGGCCGGCCGGGATGCGGGCGTCGAGTTTGATGGTCATGGCCGGCGGCTCAGCGAATGAAGCCGAGCATGACGCTCAGCGGAAGAAGACTGAATCCCGCGGGGACGATCACCGCGAGCGCGAGCGCGAGACGACGGTGCAGCGGATCGTTCGACGGACGCGCGATGCCCAGCGTGCGGAACGCCGCCCATGCGCCGTGATACAGGTGCAGGGCAAGAAATGCCATCGCACCCAAATAGAAGAGCGCAACCCACATCGTCTGGAACCCGATCACCACGTTGCCGTACGCCTCGCCCCGCACGAACGCGGGGTGCAGCGTTCCGGTCGTGAAATGCAGCAGATGATACGGAATGAACAGCAACAGGTAGACGCCGCCCCACCGCATCGTGCGCGCCGCGTATGTGGAGACCTGCGGCTCGCGCCGCACGTAGCCGGCCGGACGCGCCGCGCGATTCTGCAT
>JADGQS010000229.1 GCA_017881585.1 Gemmatimonadaceae bacterium
TCGGCGTGGGTGGTGCCGAGGCACGGGATCTCGTGCAGCGACTGCGCCCACGCGGTGGCATAGTGAGAATGCGTGTGCACCACGCCGCCGATTTCCTTGAACGCGCGATATAGCTCTATGTGCGTCGCGAGATCCGAAGAGGGACGCAGCGTACCCTCGACGACCTTCCCGTCGAGATCGGTGATCACCATGTCGGCGGCCGTCATCGTCTCGTACGGCACGCCGCTGGGCTTGATCACCACGCGGCCGGCCGCGCGGTCGATCGCGCTGGCGTTGCCGAACGTGTGTTTCGCGAGGCCGCGTCGCGACAGCTCGACGTTGGCCTTCAAGACTTCCGCGCGAAGAGAATCGAGCATCAGATCCCCGCGCGCTCGCGCGCCTTCTTGATCACGGCAGCCATCGTCTCGCGCTGCTTGTCGAATGTGTCGTCGACGAGTTGCAGCGTGGGGATCGACGTCGCGTTCAGCTGAAGCGTCTCGGTGTTGAAGCGTCCGAATCCCGCCTCGTGAACGCCCGAGCTGCCGCGGCCCGGCGCGGGCGTGCTCAGGTGCGAGAAGAACTTCGCGTGCCGCTGGATGTAGTCCTTCGCGTATTTCGCGCCACCGCCTGAGTGGTAGAGCGGAATGAACTCGAGCATCGCGTCGTAGTGCATCTCGCCGCACGCGAGCACCTGCGGGTGCTTCGCGCGCAGCTCGTTCACCATCGTCCGCATCCCCGCGTGCATGTCGGCCTTCGTATCGTTGATCCAACCGCCGGCAATATCCAGGAAGTACGCGTCCACGCCGTACTTGGTGATCATCTCGTCGATGCGCCCCTGGAGATGATTACGCCATGACGGCACGCCGAGGTTCATGTAGCCGAGCCACCCTTCCTGGTGTCGGTCGTTGTCCCAGTCGACCCAGTTGAGGTCGACTTCGTCGCCGTCGACTTTGTGCGTGACCGCGTCGGCGATGCGCGCCCAGCCGGGCTGTTTCTTGTTGGCCGTGTTCATGCCGAACATCGGCATCATGCGGAAGCCCATCTTCTGCCCTTCGGTCACGAGCGCGCGGAACGCGCCGTCGCCGCCCATGCGATCGTTCACCGTGTAGTTCGGATAGTCCCAGTAGTAGCGGCCGTCCCACGAGGAGAGGAACGCGAGCACGCGTTTGCCCGGGATCTGCGTGTTCACCCAGCGCAGGATCTCGAGCTGCCTCGCGTAATCGTTGAAGATGTAGCCCGTGTAGTGCTGGCCGTGGAGCGTGAGGACGAGCGCGGTGTCGTGGAGCCACGCGGGAACATCGGGTCGCGTCGCGTAGTCGGGGAAGTGATACGCGGTGCGGATGTGCTCGTAGTGCGCGGCGTACGCGGCTTCGGGAGTCTTGGTGTGCGAAATCTTCCACGTCGGCACGCGCAGCGTCTTCAGGTCGAGCCAACCCTCGGCTTCGTGTATCAGCTCGACCTTGTATCCGTTCTCGCCGGGCTGAAGGTAGATGCGCTTGGTGCGAACCTTGTCGTCGAGCGAAGACAGCGTCGTGTACGCGTCGTCGGCGCTCTGGATGACCGCGACGGGAGTCGTGAGCCCGCCGGCGTTGAAGAGATCGCCGCCGCCGAACGGGTAGCCGAGGAGAATCTCGTTGTCGCGCACGTCGGCAAAGTCGCCTCCGGAGCTGGAGAGCTTTCCGCGCGGCACGCCGCGAACGATCGTCGTGACCGTCTTGACCGGCTGGTCCATGGTCGCCGTGACGTCGATCTCCACGCCGTCG
Organism: Gemmatimonadaceae bacterium; assembly: GCA_017881585.1. GTDB lineage: Bacteria > Gemmatimonadota > Gemmatimonadetes > Gemmatimonadales > Gemmatimonadaceae > Fen-1231. The sequence continues at coordinate 1,743 of JADGQS010000229.1, forward strand.
GCAGTCTTGCGCAGCTGCGCGACGAGCGTGCCGTCATGCTTCTCCTGGCCGCCGGCCCAGGTGAACCCCTTGCAGGTGATCCGCATCCCGTTCGGAGTCGCGTTCGCCTCCATGCCGTGCGGGTCCATCGCGTAGGCGTTGTCGCGACCGAAGATGATGAAGCCGAAGCGAAGATTGTCGAACGCCACCGACGGCTCGGGGAAATCGAAACTGAACTTGTTGAAGGCGCGGCCGCGCGGCGGGACGAACACCTCGCTGGTGGACGTGAGAGGGAGAATGTCCGCGCGAGCCGCATCCGTAGCAGGCGCGGCAGCTTCAGCGGTCCCGGCGGCGGCGGAGTTTGTCGCGAGCACCGATCCGGCGCCCGCGGCGCCGACGATCTTCATCCAATCGCGTCGGGAAAGTTCGTCGGTCATCGATCGTGATTCCGGGAAATGGACGTGTGTCTCGGGGCTAGGCGGTGCGAGTCTCTCGGCAATACCTTATAGCGTCACCTTCACCGAGGCCACCCGCATGCCCGCTGACGACGCGAAACCGAGTCGCCGCCGTTTCATCGCCAACGTCGCCGGGAGCACCGCCGCCCTCGCCGCAGCGGGGCTCGGCGCCACCGAGCTGCTCGCGCAGGGAACGCCCGCGACGCCGCCCCAGGGCGGGTGGGACATGTCGTGGGTCGATCGCGTGCAGCGCGCGAGGCACCGCCAGGTATTCGACGCGCCCTGGATGGCGGAAGGGATGGCGCTGACCAACGCGATGGTCTGGCTGAACGGGTACAGCGAGGTGTACAAGACGACCGACGCGGACATGGCCGTGGTGCTCGTGTTCCGTCACAAGGGGCTGCCCGTGGTGCTCAACGACGACATGTGGGCGCGACTCAAGTTCGGTGACGACGACAAGCTCAAGGATCCCACCACGGGCGAGCCCACCAAACGAAACCCGTTCGTGAATCTGAAGACCGGCGACAAGAAGCTGATGACCTTTCCGGACGGCGGCCTCGACTCGCTGATCGCACGCGGCGCGATCGTGCTCTGCTGCAATCTCGCCCTGATGCGTCACGCGGGAGCACTCGCAACGGCCGAGGGCATTCCGAGGGAAAAGGCGCAGCAGGCGATGATCGATTCCGTGTTGCCGGGGGTCATCCGCATGCCTTCCGGCGTGTTCGCGACGTCGCGCGCGGAAGAGGCGGGGTGCCTCTTCATGCGCTCGAGCTGAATCGAAACCGGAAGCCGGAAGCCGGAAGCCGGAAGACCGAAAACCGAAGACCGATGAAGAATTATGACCGCGCGTATTTCGATCG
>JADGQS010000081.1 GCA_017881585.1 Gemmatimonadaceae bacterium
TCCGGCTCGGTATACCGGTACAGAATCTCCTTATTGCCCTTCACCATCCCGAACTCCTCGCGCGCAATTTTCTCCTGCATCACGGGATCGGTCAGCAGCGCCTGCTTGTACTTCTTCAGCGAATCGACCTCGTGATTGAGCGAGTCCACCTCATGCTTGATGCGCGCGAGGCGGGTCTTCTGCCGAAGCAGGTTCAGCGTGCTCCACTCCCCGCCCTGCACCGCGAACACGATCACGCCAATCGCCGCAAGCGCGATCACGGCGCGCGCGACGAGCGAGCCGCGCGTCCTCTTCTTTCGCGCCATCACCCGATGCCGTACACCGAGCCGCCGGGGAACTTCGCGGTGTCGCCGAGATCGCTCTCGATGCGCAGCAGCTGGTTGTACTTCGCCACACGATCGGTGCGGCTCGCGCTGCCGGTCTTGATCTGGCCCGAGTTCGTGGCGACCGCGAGATCGGCGATGAACGTGTCCTCGGTCTCGCCGCTTCGATGCGAAATGACGGACTGATAGCTGTTCATGCGCGCCATCTCGATCGTCTCGAGGGTCTCGGTCACGGTGCCGATCTGGTTCAGCTTGATCAGGATCGCGTTCGCGACGTCCTCCTCGATGCCGCGGCTCAGGAACTCGGGGTTCGTCACGAAGATGTCGTCGCCCACGAGCTGCACGCGATCGCCGAGCGCCTCCGTGAGCTTCGCCCAGCCGGCCCAGTCGCCTTCCGCGAGGCCGTCTTCGATCGAGACGATCGGATACTTGTTCACCCACTTCGTGTACAGCTCGATCATCTCCTCGGCGCTCTTCGTGCCGGCGCCGCTCTTCTTGAAGGTGTACTTCCCCTTGTCGAACAGTTCGCTCGCCGCGGGATCGAGCGCGATGCAGACGTCAGAGCCTGGCTTGTAGCCGGCGGCCTCGATCGCCTCGATGATGACGGTGAGTGCTTCTTCGTCGCCCTTGAGATCGGGCGCGAAGCCGCCCTCGTCGCCAACACCGGCGCTGAGTTTCCGCTTGAGCAACACCTTCTTCAGCGCATGGAATGTCTCGGCGCCCATCCGCAGCGCCTCCGCGAACGTCGGCGCGCCGACCGGGACGATCATGAACTCCTGGAAGTCCACGGTGTTCGTGGCGTGAGCGCCGCCGTTGACGACGTTCATCATCGGCACGGGCAGCGTGCGCGCTAGCGGCCCGCCGAGGTAGCGATACAGCGGCTGGCCGGTGGCGACCGCGGCGGCGCGGGCGACGGCCATGGAGACGCCGAGCATGGCGTTCGCGCCGAGCTTCGACTTGTTCTTGGTGCCGTCGAGGTCGATGAGGGTGCGGTCGATGGCGATCTGGTCGGTGGCCTCGAGGCCTCTGAGCGCGGGGGCGATCAACGCTTCGACATTTCGTACGGCCTTCAGGACACCCTTGCCGCCATAACGCTTGGGATCACCATCACGGAGTTCGAGGGCTTCGCTGGCACCGGTGGAGGCGCCGCTCGGAACTGCCGCACGGCCGGCGGGGCCGTCGTCCAGGGTGACGTCGACTTCGATGGTCGGATTACCTCTCGAATCGAGGATTTCGCGGGCGCTTATTGAACTGATGAGGCTCATAAGATTAGGGCGATGCGGGATGCGGGGTGAAATGCGGGATTCGGAATTTCGACCCGATGCAGGGTGCGGAAGAGGAATGCGGGATGCTGAACTACACTGCAAGAACCTAACGGGCTACCGGCGTTCTGCGGGGGTCCCAGTCGGGACTCTCGACTCCATACTCCGCGACGAGCAGGGCGGCCATGCGGTCATAGACGGTCTTCGCGAGGGCGTTGCGATCGTCGTAGGTCAGGCCTTCTGTCTGAATGGGCTCGAGAAAGTGCACGTCCACCGTTCCAGCCGTCACCCTGATCGTGCCTTTCGGATGCACTTCCCTCGTGCCGTGGATCACGACGGGAACGATCGGGGCGTGGACGTGCACCGCGAGAACGAACGGTCCCTTCTTGAACGGGCGGAGCGAATACGTGGCGCCGCGTGAACCCTCCGCGAACACCACCACGCACGCGCCTGCCCTGATCTTCTCGGCGGCCTGCCGGTACGAGTCGAAGCTGCTCTTCCGATTCTGGCGCTCGATGTAGATGGTCCCGACCGACGCGGCCGCGCGGCCGAAGAACGGGACCCGCGCCAGTTCGTTCTTCGCGACGAACTTGAGGTTCTTGAGAACCGAGGCGAGCACGAAAATGTCGTGCTGCGACATGTGATTGCTGACGATGATGTGCTGCGCGCCCTCGAGGTTCTCTCGGCCGTGCACGACGACTTTCATCCCGCTCGCCCACGCCGCCGCCGTCCCCCACAGGCGCATCGCGTAGTCGAACACGGACCCCACGCCGTCGCGCAGGTTCAGCAGCGCGCCGGTGAGCCCCATCAGGCCGCAGATGATCGTGAAGATCACGAACACCAGCATGGTGAACGCCGTGCGGATCATCCTGAAAAATGGCTGTGGCCGCGCGGAAGCGGCACCCGGTGCGCACCCTCGTGCGTTTCCACACCGGCGCCGTCCGCGCCCGCACCCTCGACGTGGCCGATCGCGGTGAGCGGAACGCCGTACTCCCGCTCGAACGCGCGGTGATCGAGCGTGCCCGGCGCAGTCACGATGAGTTCGTATTCCTCGCCGCTCTGCGCCGCCTCCTGCGCGGTCGCGCCGGCCATCAACGGAAGACGGTCGATCTCGAGTATGATTCGCGCGCCGCTCGCGGCCGCGAGATGCGAGGCGTCGGCCGCGACACCGTCGGAGCAGTCGATCGCCGCCGTCGCGCCGTGCGCCGCCAGCCAGCGCCCCTCACGAAGCCGCGGAACGGGATGCGCGAATCGGTCGCGATGCGCGGGGAGTGGCGCGGTGCCGCTCTGCAGCGCCCGCAGCGCGAGCAGCGGGCCGCCGAGCCGACCCGTCACCCAGAGGGCGTCGCCCGCGCGGGCGCCGGAACGCGTGAGCGCACGTTCCACGGTGCCGAGCACCGTGACGCCGATGGAGAGCTCCGATCCCTCCGAGAGATCGCCGCCGACGATCGGCGCGCCGAGATCCCGCGACGCAACGGCGAACCCGTCGGCGAGCTGCACGATCTGCGCGCGCCACTGCTCCGTCAGTGTGAGCGCGATCACCATGCCGAGCGGCGTCGCGCCCATCGCGGCGAGGTCGCTCAGCGCCGCGGCCACGGAGCGATACGCGATTTCCTCGGCCGAGAGCCATTCGCGCCGGAAGTGGACGTTCTCCACCGAGGTATCCGTGCTCACGGCGAGGCGCGAGCCGGCGGGCACGTCAAGCAATGCGGCATCGTCGCCCACGCCGTGCGCGAGCGCGCCCCACCGCAAAAGCATCGTGCGAATGGTGTCGAACTCCGCGCCCGGGCCGAGCTCGAGATTCAGGTCTTTGATCGGCATTCCATCAACTGGCCATCAACGGCTCTCGCCGACCGCCGGCAACTCGCCGAGGACCGGCGCGGGAAGCTTCGGCGATTCGAGCCGCCACGCGTCACGCAGCGAGTCGATCACGTCGTGCAGGTTCACCCCGCGCACATGGCCGGCGCCGGCGATCTCCGCCGCGCGCCCGTGAATCCACGCGGCCGCCGCGGCGCTCGAGCGCGCATCCGTGTTCTGCGCGAGCAGGGTCGCCACGATGCCGCCGAGGACGTCGCCGCTGCCGGCCGTCGCGAGGACCGGCGTGCCGCTCGCGCTCACGTCCGTGGCGGCGCCGTCGCTGACGATGGTGGGCACGCCCTTGAGCAGCACGGTCGCGTGAACGGTGCGCGCGAGCTCGGCGGCGATTTCGAATCGTCGCGCGTTCACTTCGCCCGGATTCACACCCGCGAGCCGCGAGAACTCGGCGGCGTGCGGCGTGATGACGGCGGGACGTCCCTTCAGCAGGGCGCCGAGCGCGGCGGCGTCGCCCGCGAACACGGTGAGCCCGTCCGCATCGAGCACGACGGGGCCGCGCCACTCGCGCAGCAGACGCTCGGCGAACGCGCGTGCGGAGGGACCGAGGCCGAGGCCGGGACCCACGAGCAGGACGCTGGCCCAGTCGTAGAGTGCGTCGAACTCCTCGTCGCTCTGCGGCCAGCGCGCGGACATCGCCGCGGGCTCGGCCGACTGCACCGCCGCGATGCTCTCAGCGGCCACCACCAGTTTCACCATGCCGATGCCGCTGCGCATCGCGCCGCGCGCCGCGAGAATCACGGACCCTGCCATACCGTGACCGCCTCCCACGATTGCGAGCCGCTTTCGAGTTCCCTTGTGCGCCGCCGCGAGAATCGGCGGCACGGAGTCGCGCACCATGGCGGCGTCCATGAGCGGCATTGCATCGCCCGAATGCGCCGCACCCGCAGAGAGGCCGATGTCGGCTACTACGATCGCACCGGCCGCGTCGCGATTCACCAGCAGCCCACGCTTCATTGCGCCGAACGTCACCGTGAGATGCGCGCGCACATGGACGCCGGGCGCCTCGCCCGTGGTGGCGTCGACGCCGCTCGGGATGTCGAGCGCCACCACGCGCGTGCCGGTGCGATCGTCCGAGCGCAGAAAGTCGATGCGCCCGATGGCTTCGGCAATCGCGCCGCGCGGCGCTCCATGAGCACCGGTGCCAAGCAGGCCGTCGATGATCACGCCCTCGGATCCCTCGGGCACGGCGTGCGTGAGCACGGCGCTCGCCGCTTCGCGCTCCGCCATCGCGTCGGGTGTGCGCGACGGCCCCACCTCGGCGACGCGCACGCGCACTCCGCGCCTCGCGAGTTCGGCGGCGACGACCCACGCATCGCCGCCGTTGTTGCCCGGACCGGCGTACACCGCCACGCCGCGCGACGACTCGAGCGGGAAGCGGCTCAATACGAGACCGGCGGCCGCGCGGCCGGCGGCCTGCATCAGCGAGCGCGACGGCACGCCCCCCGCGATTGCGGCGGCATCGAGTTCTGCTGCCTGCGACGCGCTCACGACGCGAACGCTCATCGCAGTGTGGTCAAGGGATCCGCGCTACGCGGCGGGCGCGGCGTTCCACGGATAGTCGCGGTCGAAGGCGTCGTGGAAATCGAAGACGCCCGCGAAATCATCGCGCGTGTCGGTGGCCTGGCTCAACAGCAATCCGAGATCGACGAGCGTGAAGACGATGTTCCCGAAGTCCGCAGTCGAGTTGACGCCCCAGTGCTCGAGCACCATCCGCGCGAGCACGCCGTAGCGCTGCAGCGCCAGGTCGCGGCACGCCTCGGCGAGTTCGCGGCCGGTGATATGGCGGCGCTCCACGAGTCGTGCCTGGCTGAATTCGAGGGCGGACAGGACGAACAGGTACGCATGCTCGTGAAAACGAGGCTCGCGCAGCCTGATGCGATCCATGACGCCATCCCTGAAGGCCAGCTCGGGCACTGCACAACCTCACTTTGAGTTTCAGACTCAACAATGCAACGGGAGCTTTCGATTCACAACTGGAGTTCAACAGACACGCGATGAGCTGGTTTACGCGGTGGCCCCGGTCACAGGATAGAGCGGAAACTTCTGCGCCATCGTCCGCACCTCTTCCTTCACCCGCTTCTGAACCGCGAGATCCTCCGGCGCACCCAGCACCGTCTCGATCAGCTCCGCGATCTTCTCCATCTGTCGTACCCCCATCCCGCGCGTCGTCACCGCCGGCGTCCCGATGCGAATTCCGCTCGTCACGAACGGCGACTGCGTTTCACGAGGCACCGTGTTCTTGTTGACCGTGATTCCGGCGGCGTTCAGCGCCTGCTCGGCGACCTTGCCCGTGAGACCCTTCGAGCGCAGGTCCACGAGCATCAGGTGATTGTCGGTCCCGCCGCTGACGATGTTGAACCCGCGTGACGCGAGCGCGGCCGCCAGCGCACGCGCGTTCTCAATGACACGCGCGCAGTACACCTTGAACGACGGTTCGAGCGCTTCCTTGAAGGAGACCGCCTTCGCCGCGATCACGTGCTCGAGCGGGCCGCCCTGCGTTCCGGGAAAGACGGCCTTGTCCACCGCCTTGGCGTGCATGGCCTTGCAGAGGATCAGGCCGCCGCGCGGGCCGCGCAGTGTCTTGTGCGTCGTCGTCGTAACGACGTCCGCATGCGGCACGGGTGACGGATAGAGACCCGCGGCGACGAGCCCCGCGAAGTGCGCCATGTCCACCATGAAGATCGCGCCGACTTCCTTTGCGACTGCCGCAAAGGCCGCAAAGTCGATCACCCGCGAGTACGCGCTGTAGCCCGCGATGATCATCTTGGGCTTGTGCTCGAGCGCGAGTTCGCGCATGCGGGCATAGTCGATGAGGCCCTCGTCGTTCACGCCGTAGTGCACCGCGTGATAGAGCAGCCCGGAGAAGTTCACCGGCGAACCGTGCGTCAGGTGCCCGCCCTGCGAGAGGTCGAGCCCGAGCACGGTCTCGCCGGGCTTGAGGAAGGCGAGATAGACCGCCGCGTTGGCCTGCGCTCCGGCGTGCGGCTGCACGTTCGCGTGCTCGGCGCCGAAGAGCTGCTTCGCGCGGTCGATCGCGAGCTGCTCGACTTTGTCGACCACCTCGCAGCCGCCGTAGTAGCGCTTTCCGGGAAGACCTTCGGCGTACTTGTTGTTCAGCGGCGAGCCCATCGCCTCGAGCACCGCCGGGGAAACGAAGTTCTCGCTCGCGATCAGCTCGAGGCCGTCGGACTGGCGCGCGCTCTCTTCCTCGATGAGCTGCGCGATCTCGGGATCGACCTCGCGCAACGCTTCACCGGGCGGACACCGGTCCCACCTCGTCCAGTCAATCACGTGTTTTCTCTCGCCTCCTCGAGTTCGATCTTCTCCACGCGCCGTTCGTGCCGGCCGCCCTCGAACGGCGTGTCGAGCCATGTCTTCAGGATGGCGACGCCGTCTTCGTCAGATATGAAACGCGCGGGGAGTACCAGCACGTTGGCATCGTTGTGCTTGCGGGCAAGCGACGCGATCTCCGGCGTCCACGCCACCGCCGCCCGCACGTGCGGATGGCGGTTCGCGACGTACGACATGCCGAGCCCGGTGCCGCACATCAGCACACCGCGCTTCACCTCGCCCTTCGAGACTTGTTCGGCGAGCGGATGGCCGTAGTCGGGATAGTCCGTCGACACCGGCGATGACGGACCGAGATCCTGCACGTCGAACCCGAGCGCGGTGAGCGCCTTCGAGATGTTCTCCTTCATCTCGAAGCCCGCGTGGTCCGACGCGATCGGGATGCGTTCTTTCACAGGCGCTCCATCAGCTCTTCCGCGGCCACTGCGGCCAGGTCTTGGTCAGCCCGCGCACGGCCGAGACGCGACGCTCGGCGAGCTCGTCGGCGGCTTCGTAGCTCGGGATCCCCTTCTCCTTCGCGATCGCATAGACGCCGAGGAGCGTGTCGAAGATCTCGTCCGCCTTGCGCAGCGACCGCTCGTGCGTCCAGCCCGCGAGCTCGCTATAGACGTTGATGACGCCGCCGGCGTTCGCGACGAAGTCCGGCGCGTAGAGGATGTTCCGCTTCTCGAGCGCCTCGCCGTGCTTGCGCGGCTCGAGCAGCTGGTTGTTCGCGGCGCCGCAGACGATCTCGACCTTCAGCTTCGGAATGGTATCGTCGTTGAGCGTCGCACCGAGCGCGCAGGGCGCGTAGATGTCGGCCTTCTGCCCATAGATCTCCGCGTCGGACACGGCGGTGGCGCCGTACTCTTTCACGGCATGTGCCACTTTCTCCTGACGAATGTCGGCGACGATGAGCTTCGCGCCCGCCGCGACGAGCTCCTTCGAGAGATAGCCGCCGACGTTGCCGAGGCCCTGCACGAGGATCGTCTTCCCCGCGAGCGACGCCGAGCCCCAGCGCCACTTCGCGCTTGCCTCGATCGAACGAAATACACCGTGCGCGGTGACGGGCGACGGATCACCGGAGCGATTCGAAAGGCCGGCGACGTACTCCGTCTCCATGTGCACGTAGTCCATGTCGGCCGTGCCGGTGCCGACGTCCTCGGCCGTCACGTAGCGGCCGCCGAGCGATTCCACGAAGCGGCCGTGCGCGCGGAAGATCATCTCGCGGTTGGCCGTGCGATTGTCGCCGATGATGACGGACTTTCCGCCGCCGAGGTTCAACCCCGCGACGGCGTTCTTGTAGGTCATGCCGCGCGACAGGCGGAGCGCGTCGGTGATGGCCTCCTCGTCGGACGCGTAGTTCCAGAATCGGCAGCCACCGAGCGCGGGGCCGAGTGTGGTGTCGTGGATCGCGATGACGCCACGATAACCGGTGGACTTGTCGTAGCAGCAGACGACCTGCTCGTGTCCGAGGGACTGCATGGTTTCAAAGAGTTTCATGACTGCGTCAGGGCTCTCCCAATGACGATGCGTTGAATTTCGGATGTGCCTTCGTAAATCTCGGTGACCTTGGCGTCGCGGAACAGTCGTTCGACCGGATAATCCTTCACGAAGCCGTTGCCGCCGAAGATCTGGATGGCCTGCGTGGTGACCCACATCGCGGTCTCGCTCGCGACGAGCTTGGCCATCGATGTATGCGGAGCGACCGCCTCGCCGCGATCCTTCGCGGCGGCGGCGGCGTGGAGCAGCGCCCGAGCCGAGTGCACACGAGCCGCCATGTCGGCGAGCTTGAACTGCACACCCTCGAACTCTTTGATGAAGTGCCCGAACTGCCGGCGTTCGCTGGCGTACGCGACGCTCAACTGGAGCGCATGCCGGGCGATGCCGACGGACTGCGCGGCAATGCCGAGACGGCCGTGCTCGAGCGACTGCATCGCGTAGACGAATCCCAGCCCCTCCTCCCCGACGAGACGGTCGGCCGGAACCCGCATGCGATCGAAGATGAGCTGCACGGTGGGCGACGCGCGCAGCCCCATCTTGTCTTCCTTCTTGCCGACCTTGAACCCCGGCAGGTCGGGCGTGATGATGAACGTCGAGATGCCGCGCGCGCCGCGCCGCATTCCCGGGGAGTCGGTGCGCACCATGGCGAGGATCGCGCCGGCGTGGCTGCCGCTGGTGACCCACGACTTCGTGCCGTCGAGGATCCACGCATCGCCGTCGCGCACGGCCTGCGCACGAAGCGACGCCGCGTCGGATCCGGCCTCCGATTCCGAGAGCGCGAACGCACCGAGCATTTCACCGCGCGCCATCGGCGCGAGAAACCGGCGGCGCTGCTCCGCGCTGCCGTACTTGAGGATCATCTGCGTCGGCAGCGAGTTGTGCACCGACATGAGAACGGCCGCCGATGCGTCGGCGGCCGCGATTTCCTCGAGCGCGATGAGATATGTGAGGTTGTCGAGCCCCAGACCACCGTGCTCCTCGGGCACGAGCATGCCGAGGAATCCGAGGTCGCCCATTTGCCTGACGAGCGCGGGTTCGAAATACGAATCGCGATCCCACGCGGCGGCGCGCGGGGCGATTTCGTTCTGGGCAAAATCCCGGGCGAGCCGCTGGATTTCGGCCTGGTCGGGGGTGAGCGGAGTAAGCGAACGAAGGGTCATTTTAGACAGCAGACGGCGGACGGCGGATGACGGATGGCAGACGGGACGACAGCGGGCGGACGACAGATGGCGGCCTTCTGTCGTCCGCCGTCCGTCGTCTGCCGTCTACGCGTTCGCGTATGCGTAAAATCCCCGGCCGGTTTTGCGCCCGAGCCATCCGGCCGCCACGTACTTCCTCAGCAGCGGACAGGCCCGGTACTTCGGATCGCCGAGTCCCTTGTGCAGGACGTCGAGAATTGCGAGACAGGTGTCGAGCCCGATCAGGTCGGCGAGCGCGAGCGGTCCCATCGGGTGATTCATGCCGAGCTTCATCACGGTGTCCACCGCTTCCGGCGTGCCGACGCCTTCCATCACGCAGTACACCGCCTCATTGATCATCGGCATCAGGATGCGATTCGCGATGAACCCGGGGTAGTCCTGCGCTTCGACCGGGGTTTTTCCGAGCGCGGTGGCGAGGGCGTTCGTGCGGGCCAGCGTCGCCTCGCTCGTGGCGAGGCCGCGGATGATCTCCACGAGCTGCATCACCGGCACCGGATTCATGAAGTGCATGCCGATGACCTGCGCCGGGCGCTTGGTGCGCGCGGCGATCTCGGTGATCGAGATCGAACTCGTGTTCGAGGCGAGGATCGCGGTCGCGTCGGCGAGCCGGTCGAGTTCGGCGAAGATCTTGAACTTGAGGTCCGCGTTCTCGGTCGCGGCCTCGATCGCGAACGTCGCGCCCTTCACCGCGCCGAGGTCGCCGCTCGTCGAGACGCGTGCGAGCGCGGCGTCGCGCGTGGCGGCGTCGATCGAGCCCTTCTTGATCTGGCGCTCGAAGTTCTTCTCGATGTTGGCGCGCCCCTTCGCGAGGGCCGCCTCGGACACGTCGATCATCGTCACCGGCAGTCCGGCACTCGCGCAGACGTGGGCGATACCGTTGCCCATCTGTCCTGCGCCGATTACCGCAATCACGTCACCCATCCGTCATGTCTCCACGACTGAAGCCGAATCGTATCTTCCCTTGCATCGCCAAGCCGCCTTCGAGCGCAATGCCGTGCCTGAATCTAACCGCAGGTGTCATTGCAAGTGACGTGAGCCGCGCGATACTATCCAATCGCGCACAGCGCGCGCACGCCATCCGTTTGGTGGGATCTCGTGAGATGACTCGCTGGTCTCCGCTGGGACTCGCACTATTCCTTGCCGCACCGCTGGCCGCGCAGAACCCGCCGCCGCGACATGTGGTCCACGGCGTGGTCTTCGACTCGGTGGCCCAGGCGCCGCTCGCCGGCGCCGTGGTGCAGATCGCGCCGCGCGAGTCGACCGGTCCGCTCTACAGTGCCACGACGGATTCCACCGGACATTTCCGCATCGCCGACCTGCCCGCGGGGCAATTCCTGATCGGCTTCTACCACGACGCACTGACGGCGCTCGGCCTCGATGCGCCGCTGCGGACTTTCGAGCTGGCGGCCGACACGAATGTCACGGTCGACCTTGGCATTCCGTCCGGCGCGCTGGTGCACGCGCTGCGGTGCGGCGGGGATTCCCCCACGGCTCGTGACGGCTTGCTGGCCGGCTTCGTGCGCAACGCAGCGGACAGCACGGCGCTCGCCGGCGCGACGGTCACGGCCGAATGGCGCGCCATCGCGCTCGACCCGGGCAACTTTCGCGTGGTGCCGCAGCGCGCCGTCGCGACGGTGGGGCTGGACGGGAGTTATCGCGTGTGTGCGCTGCCGGTCGATGCGCCGCTCACCCTCCGCGTGACCGCGCCCGGCCATCGCGCCCTCGTGGGGCCGATCGTGGTGCCGGTCGCGGGCGTGGCCCGGCAGGATGTCCGGCTGGCCGATTCGGCGGTCGTGCGCGGCCCGGCGAGTCTCCGGGGACGCGTGAGGCACGAGAATGGAAAAGCGGTGACCTCGGCGCGCGCGGTGATGACCGCGCTCGCACGCG
>JADGQS010000001.1 GCA_017881585.1 Gemmatimonadaceae bacterium
CAAAGATCCGTAATGCGCGGGAGTCTCGCGCATTCAGCGAGCGCCGCGGCGGGAGTTCACGTCGCGGCGCTCGTTTATTCTTGCGTCGCGCTTCGGCTGGCTCTGGCCGCTGTAAGCTTCGCCGAAAACCTGCCAACAGCCCGCTAGAAACCAGCCTCGAGGTCGCCGCGCGTGTCGATGTCGCGCAGCACGCCGGCATCGGGAACTTCCACCTCGCCGACGCGCGCCGGCTGAGCGCGAATCACCGCGCGCGCGCCGCCGTCCGCAACGGTCATGAGCTCGCGCCACGTATCGCGATGGAACCAGGTTGGGTGCCCGCGCCGCGATTTGTGCACGGGAACCACGATGTGCGCGCCCGTCCGGCGCGCGACGTCGAGGATCGCGAGAACGCTCTCGAGGCTCACGAACGGATGATCCACGGGCCAGAGCAGCGCCGACGTCACCGGCGCGCTCGTGAGCTGAGCGAGGCCGAGCCGAGCGCTGACGATTTGCTCCGAGTCCGGCTTCGCATTCACCACGACGCGGACGCCAGCGGGCGCCGCAACTCCCGGTGGCAGCACGGCAACGATCGGGTCGAGCCCCGCGCTCTTCGAGGTCTCCACGATCGCATCCAGAAACCGGCGACCGTCGCCCAGTGTCGCCTCGGCCTTGGGTCCGCCGAATCGCGTACCCGCACCGGCGCCGATGATGACCACGGCGACGGGATTGGTCCGTTCGCTCACGCTGTGTTCACCCTGCGTTCATGCCCGCGAGAGCTCGAGCATCGCGCGCCGCAGCAGTGCGGCCGCCTGCACGGCCTTGTAGCCGTTCTTCGAAAGCGGCGCGGCGTCGTAGAGTGCACGCTCCGCGAGCGCGTCCGCGCTTTCGTCGTCGAGCGCGCCGCTCGCCACGTCTTCCTCGACGGACTGGTTCACACGATACGGAGCCGGCGACACGCCGCCCAGCACCAGGCGCACTTCGCCATCGCTCCTCTTGATGCCGGCGAGCGAAACGAGCGCGAAATCCCACGCACCGCGCTGCATCACCTTCTCGTAGTGCTGCACGCCGCCTGCGGAACGTGCGGGCAGCTCGATCGCCTCGATCATCTCGCCGTGCGCGATGGCCGTTTCGCCGAGCGGATTCGAGCCGGCTCCCTCGAAGAACGAGTCGATCGGCACACTGCGCCGCGCCTCATTCGGCCCGAGCAATTCGATCGTCGCCTCGAGCGCCGTGAGGACGACGGCCGGATCCGACGGGTGCACGGCATGACACGGTCCTCCGCCGAGGATTGCATGGTACTGATTCTCCCCGTCCACGGCGGCGCAGCCGGTGCCGCCGTTCTTCAGGCACGGCACGCCACGGCGGAAGTACCAGCAGCGCGGGCGCTGGCAGAGGTTGCCCGCGATCGTGCTCATGTTGCGAAGGGCGGGCGTGCCGACGAGACTGGTTGCCTCCGCGAGCGCCGCGAATCGTTCGCGAATCACGCCGTGCGCGGCGAGATCGGCGATGCGCACGGCGCCGCCGATCCTCGCCGAGCCGTCTGCGCGAACCGTGATGTCCCTCGCGCCGCGAAGGTGCCGCACGTCCACGAGGTGCGCGGGCTCGGCGAGTCCTTCCTTCATGGTGACGAGCAGGTCCGTGCCGCCGCCGAACGCGACCGAATCGGGCGCGCCGAGCGCGGTGAGCGCGTCAGCGGAGGAAGCCGGCCGATGATAGCGGAAGGGTCTCATCAGGGAGTGAAGTCTACAGAGCCGGAGGCGCGAGCGTGAACACGACGAAGTCCGCGAGCGTGCGCCGCGCGTTTCCATCGGCGCTGTCGAGGTCTTTTACCGGCACGAAGCTGACGACGGCGACTCGCTTTCCGGGAAGCCGGCGTTTCACGCGCTCGGCGGTGCCGAGTCCGTAGTCGCTGTGGAACGCGCCGTTGACGTGAACGACCAGCGCACGCGGCGGTGCGGCGCCGAACGCGCCGGCAATCGACTCGCCCATGGTCTCGTCCTTGATGCATTGCGCCTGATAGATGCGCTCGATCGTTGCGGCCTTCTCGGCGGCGGACTCCTTGGTGGAATCGCCCGAGTGCGACGGCATGTCAGCCATGGTCTTCGCGAACTTCGCGAAGTAGTCGTCGTGCGGACAATCGAGGTCGTGCGCGGCGAACGCGCGGTCGGCGGGGTTGATCGAGTCGAGGATGGTCTTGAGGCCGCGGCGCGAGACGAGACCGGCGAGGCGGCGCGGCACGTCGCTCGCAACCACGGGCCATTTCCACGCGCGCGCAAACTCGACGAGCGGGCGGTAATCGGCGCCGTATCGCGGCCAGGGACGTGAGCGCGCGAGGAAGTCGCCTTCGGTCGAGCGGCCGGCGAGATAGTCGTCGAGCGACGGCTGCACGTCGCGCTCGAACATCTCCATCGCGAGCACGACGTTGCCACGGCGGCGGGCGAGTCCCTCGAGGGTGGCAGCCTCGAGGCGATGCGTGGCACGGTCGTCGTGCTGCTCGCCCAGAAAGAGGACGTCCGCGCCGGTGACGTCGGCGAGCATCGACTCGAAATCGACGAAGCGTTTGTGTTTGGTATCCCAGACCCGGTGCGGTATGTAGCTGGGCTGGATCGAGTCGACGACAAGTCGTGCGGGCGTTTGAGCGTTGGCTGACGCCGTCGCGAGACCGGAATAGAGTGCCACTAACGAAATAATCCTTTTCAAGTATATTATACCTATTGAATATTTCTTTAGATAATCAGTCGATGCGATAAATATAACTATAAAGTAAAAATAGATATATATCTTTATCTAACAGATTATTTTGAACGATTCCTTGGAACACAACAGATCCCCATCCAGCGCTCTGTCATCCGCGGGCAGCGACGTCGTTCGTTCCTACGAAGATGCTGCAACCGCGATCGGCCGACTCGATGCCACCGGGCGACTCGCCTCCGCTGGGCTCCAGGCACTGCTCGTGCTTCGCTGCATCGCGGCGCCGTCCGGCGCCTCGCACACCGGAATGATCGCGCTGGTGCGCCCGGATGGCGAGGGGGATGACTTGCTTCGAGCCTATGGCCACGCAGTGCGAGACGGCGCCGCCCGCGCTCGCGGCGGTGCCTTGGCGTCCGTCGCGACGCTTCACGAGTTGCTCCGGCTGCCGCTCCCCGCGTGGCCCGCTTCGCCGATCGACGAACTCCTGCGCGACACTCACGAGCGCACGCCGCCGGTGCTCAAGGCGGCGCTCGCCGCGCTCGCCCTCCGCGCCGCGGCCCTCGGCGAGCTGGATGAGACGACCGAGAAGTCTGAGCCGAATGACCCGAACGCCGCGCGCCTCGTCGCTCTAGCCGTCACGCTCCTGCTCTGCGTCGGCGGTGCCACCACCGACGCCTGGCTGACCCTGCCGAGCTCCGGCTCCGGTAAGAGCGCCTCCCACGCCGATCTCTCGCTGGGCGGAACGTTCGCGGCGCTCGCACGCGAGGCGCGGGCCGCCGAACGCGGCCTCCTCGCCGCGCGGGACTGCATCGACACCGACCAGCAGCGGGTGCGCGACTCGCTCGGCAGGGCCGCCTACTCGGCGCTCGACGTTCTTGCGCTGCTCGGGGATAAAATCGTGATCACCGTGCCGGAAACCGCGCGCGCCCTCGGTCTCACGCCTCCCACCGCGGGCGCTGCCGTCGCGCGACTGGTGGAGCTCGGCATCGCTCGTGAGGTCACGGGAAAGGCCAGGTCACGCGCCTTTGCGTACGAGGGTATCGTGAGGGCGCTCGAGCCGGGATCGGCCGGCAAACAGTAGCCAACCAGTAGCCCCGCAGTGACCCCGCCGCAGAGGTCATCGTGTTACCAGTAAATGATGCGTCGAGCGATGGCCCTCCCTCTCCTGCTCGCGGTGGTCTCGTGCGGTCCGGCGCTCAAGCCGCTCCCGCCGATGGCACCGTTGCCGGAGCCACCGTCGGAGTCGCCGAGCCCTGGTTACGCAGCGGCGCCGGTCGGCGACCGAAACACCGCCGGTGAACCCGGGCGCGAGGTGGCGATCGAATCGCTGCGCGAACGCGGGCTGCTCGTGCCGGTGAAGGGAATCGTCGCCTCGCAGATTCCGGATAGCTACGACGCGGCTCGCGACGGCGCGCGCGTGCACTACGCGCTGGACATCCTCGCGAAGCGCGGCACGCCCGTGCTGGCGGCCGACGACGGGACGATCCTCCACATCGGGACGAATGCGCTCGGCGGCAACGTCATCTGGACCGCCGACCCGTCGCGACGGTTCGCGTTTTATTATGCGCACCTGGATCGCTGCGCGAAGGGATTGCATGACGGGCAGCAAATCTCGCGCGGGGACGTGATCGGGTATGTCGGCACGTCGGGCAACGCGCCGAAAGACACACCGCACCTGCATTTTCAGGTGGTGCGCATCGTGAACGGAAAACGCTATTCGGACGGACCGCCCCTCAATCCGTTGCCGTTCTTCACACAGGCGGGAATCACGCGATGAGTTCGTTGATGACAGGCAAGGAGCGCGCCGCGCTTCGCGCCCACGCCAACCGGTTGAGCGCGACGGTGCATGCCGGCCAGCACGGCATAACCGGCGCGCTGCTGCACTCGCTCGACGACGCGCTTCGCACGCGTGAGCTGGTGAAGGTGCAGCTCGGCAAGCAGCCCGATCTCAGCGCGAAAGAAGCGGCGGGGCAGCTCGCGGCGGCGGTGAAGGCCGCGGTGGTTCAGGTGATCGGCAAGACCGTGACGCTCTACCGGCACAATCCCAAGCTCGAACGCAAGCCGGGCGCCGCCCCTCCGTGGGAAGTCTGAGCGCCGTCACCGCGCGCATCGCCCGCTATCACGAGGGGCGCGCGCGGGACTTGCTCGAGCGGAAGTACGCGGCGATGGCGGCGAGCCCGTTCGCGTTCTATCGCGGCAGCAGCCAGCTCTTCGTCGACGCATGGCCCGTGCGCACCGCGCTCAACGATGCGCCCGCGATCTGGTCGTGCGGCGACCTCCACTTCGAGAATCTCGGCTGCTACAAGGGCGACAACAGGCTCGTCTATTTCGACCTGAACGATTTCGACGAAGCGGCGCTGCTTCCCGTTTCGTGGGATCTGACGCGCTTCGCCGCGAGCGTGCTCGTCGGCGCCTCGGCGCTGCGCGTGAGTGCGGGCGCCGCGACCGCCCTCGCGAATCTCTATCTCGACGCCTTCGACGGTACGCTCGCTACCGGCAGGGCGCGGTGGGTGGAGCGCGAGACGGCGACCGGAATGGCGCGCGAACTGCTCGACGCCGTGCGCGGAAGAAAGCGCAGGACGCTGCTCGGCGAGCGCACGAAGAAGAAGGGTGGGCGCCGCCGCATTCGCCTGGACGGCGTGAAGGCGCTCGCGGCGACGCGCGAAGACCGCGCCCGCGTCACGCGCGTGGTCGAGCAACTGGGAGCGAAGCTCGACGAGAAGCAATTCTACCGGGTGCTCGACGTCGCGCGCCGCGTCGCGGGATGCGGCAGCCTCGGCCTCGCGCGCTGGATCGTGCTCGTGGAAGGGAAGGGGTCGCCGCGCGGGAACTTCCTGCTCGACCTCAAGGAGGCGCGCTCGCCCGCGTCCACGGGCCATTCACCGTACACGCAGCCTCGCTGGAAATCGGACGCCGAACGCATTGTCGCGGTGCAGGGCCGCGTGCAGGCGGTGAGTCCGGCGTTGCTCACGTCGCTTTCGATGACGGGCAGAGGATTCGTGCTTCGCGAGCTGCAGCCGCTGCAGGACCGCATGCGCATGGAAGCGTGGGGCGGCGACATCGCGAACCTCCGCGACGCCATGACGACGATGGGCCGCGTGACGGCATGGGCGGCGCTGCGCGCCTCGGGCCGTCAGGGTTCGGCGATCGCGGACGATCTCATCGCATTCGCGAAAGAGCGCGGCTGGAGGCGTGCGGTGCTCGCGATGGCCCGGCGCGTCGCGGAGCGCACGCTCTCGGAGTGGCGCGCCTTCCGTGCGGACGCGGCGGCGGGACGGCTGAGGACGGAAGACCGAAGACCGAAGACGGGCGCGTAAAGCCGGACGGAACAGCCGACTAGCGACGCGCCTTGGCGGCGATTGCCGCGAGCACGCGCCATGGTGTCAGCGGAATCTCCGTCACGTCCGCGCCGATCGCGTCGCTCACCGCAGCGGCAATCGCCGGCGCGGCCGGAATCATCGGCGGCTCCGCGATTCCGCGCGCGCCCGTATGGTTCGCCACCGGATCGGCGCCGGCCACGAAGAACGCATCGATCAGCGGGATGTCCGCCATCGTCGGGATCTTGTAGTCGTGGATCGTGGGATTCATCACGAGGCCGAGCCTGCGGTCGAGCACGCGCTCCTCGAACAGCGCGTAGCCGAGTCCCTGGATGATGCCGCCCTCGAGCTGGCTCTCCGCGAGCGTGGGGTTGATGATGCGCCCCGCATCGTGCGCGGCGACGATCCGCAGCACGCGTACGATGCCGGTATCGAGGTCGACCTCGACTTCAGCGAACTGCGCGCCGAAGGTCATGATCGCGGTGTCCGCCGGGTTCGGGCCGCGCGATCCCTTTCCGATGATCATCACGTTGCCGAGCTTCGCGGTGACCTCGGCGAAGGTCATCGTGCGATCGGTGTCGCGCACGACGATGCGCGAGTCGCGCGCCTCGAGCGCGTCGGGCGCGGCGTCGAACATCGCGCCGGCCGCCTCGAACAGCTGGCGCCGTGCGTCTTCCGCGGCCATGCGGACGGCGGGGCCGACCGACGCGGTGGTCATCGAGCCCCAGGAGTTTCCCGTATAGGGAAGGCTCTGAGTGTCGCCGATGATGGCGCGGACATCGGACAGTTTCGCGCCCAAACTCTCGGCGGCGATCTGCGAGAGGACGGTGCGGGCGCCGGTGCCGAGGTCCTGGGTTCCTGCCAGGACATCGACGGTCGCGTCGGAATTCATTCTTACGAGAGCGTAGGCTGGGGGGCCGCCGCCGGTGGGCCAGACCTGCGCCGCCATTCCCTTGCCGACGCGTAAACGGTCGTTGGTCATTGGTCTTTGGTCATTAGTTGACCAGCCAAAAACCTCGGCGCCTTCCTTGTAGCACTGCAACAAACTGTTGCCCGAGTACGGGCGATCTGTTCTCGGCTCGCGCTTCGCAAAGTTCTTCACGCGAAAGGCGACGGGGTCGAGCTTCAGTTCCTTCGCGAGCGCGTTCATGGCGCTCTCCAGCCCAAACGCGCCTTCCACGTATCCGGGACCGCGGAACGCCGCCATGCCGCTGGCGTTCACGTACGCGAACGTCTCTTCGGTTCTTACGTTCGGGCAGGCGTACAGCTCGTGATAGATCTGGCCGGGGCCGCCTTCCCAGCCGCTGATGCCCAGCGGGACATCGATGCTCGCGAAGATCGCGGTGAGCGTGCCGTCCTTCTTCGCGCCGATGGTCACGCGCTGCGTGGATGACGGACGATTGCCGCTGTCGGTCTGCTCGGCCTCGCGGTCGTTGATGCAGCGCACGGCGCGGCCCTGGCGCTTCGCGAACAGCGCGGCGACGTACGTGTGCGGGCCGGCGCCGTTCTTCGCGCCGAAGCCGCCGCCCATGTAGTCCTTGATGACGCGCACCTTCGAGAGCGAGATTCCGAGTGCCTTCGACACGTTCTCGCGCACGCGGAAGATTCCCTGTGTCGATTCCCACACCGTGAGGCGGTCGCCTTCCCACTCCGCGACGGCGCCGTGCGGCTCGAGCGCCGTGTGCAGCTGGACCGGCGTGCGATACTCGCGGCGAACGATGACGTCGGCCGCCTTCAATCCGGCGTCCATGTCACCGCGCGATATCACGAGCGGCGCGTTCTCCATCACGTTGCCTTTGGCGCGCACCTTCGGCGCGTCCTTCGCCGTGGCGTCCTCGAACGTGACGGCGAACGGCAGCGTGTCGTACTCCACGGCGATCGCGTGCGCCGCACTTCGCGCGGCGTGCCCGGTTGCGGCGCAGACCGCCGCGATCGGCTGGCCCGCGTAGAAGATCTCGCGACCGAAGAGTCGTGTGCCCGCCGGTGCGTCGCCCGGGCCGAGCACATCGAGGACGCCGGGCATGGCCCTCGCGCGCGACGCATCGAGCGAGCGAATCGTCCCGCGCGGAATCGTCGAGCGGACGATCGCCGCGTGGAGCATTCCCGGGCGCACGATATCGGTGGTGTAGCGCGCGCGGCCCGACACGCGCTCCGGCGCGTCCATTCGCGGAACGCGAGCGCCGACGATTCCGAGTTCGGCATCGGTCCCCCATGCCGCCGGCTCGAAGGCCGGAATCTCGACGATGCGCGTCTCGGTGCGCCCCTCGATTTCGACGGTCGTCTGGACGAAGCCGCCGGGCTTCGCGGCGCCCTTTGTCTTACGCGGCATTGACGCTTCCGGCTTCCGCGCTTCCGGCTTCCGCGCTTCCCGCGCTTCCCGCGAACTCGCCGTCCGCGACGGCACGAACGGCGGCGAGAATCTTCGGGTAAGTGCCGCAGCGGCACAGGTTGCCGCTCATGCCGGAGCGAATCTCGTCGTCCGTCGGATGGGGATTTCGCGCGAGCAGCGTGTGCGCGGCCATGAGCTGGCCGGGCGTGCAGAAGCCGCATTGCGCGGCGTCCTTCGCGATGAACGCCCGCTGGAGCGGCGAGAGCGACGGCTCACCGCCGCCGGGCGCCAGCCCCTCGACCGTGAGGACGGTCGCGCCGTCGCAGGCTTCCGCGAGCGTGAGGCACGAGTACACGGTCTCACCGTCGAGCTGGACGGTGCACGCGCCGCACTCTCCCCGGCCGCAGACGAACTTCGTTCCGGTCAGGGCGAGCCGGTCGCGCAGCAATTCGAGGAGCGAGAGAGGAAGGGCGGAGTCCAGGGTGTGGACGCGGCCGTTGACTGTGAGGCGCATCTATTGAAATAGTGGGGCGTTACCCGACGTGTCAAAGGGCGCATGCGGCTTGTAGCGGCGCGGCACGGGCGATAATCTTCCCTCCCCACCCGTAACACCGAGCTTTGGAGAGGACCGACCGATGCCGTACGTGATCACGGAAGCCTGCAAGGACACCAAAGACAAGTCCTGCGTGGACGTCTGCCCCGTGGATTGCATCTACGAGGGGCCCGAGATGCTCTACATCCACCCTGATGAGTGCATCGATTGCGGCGCGTGCGAGCCGGAATGTCCCGTGACGGCGATCTTCCCTGAGGAAGACGTGCCGCCGAACCAGAAGCAGTACATCCAGATCAACCGCGACATCTTCAAGGGCCCCAACCCGCCGACGCGCCCCACGCGCTAGCCGCCGGAAACCGCAGGAACGCCCTCGCGGGCGAGCTATCGCACGGCCTGGCTGACGCCGAGCATCGCCGCCAGCGCCGCGAACTGGAGCAGCGTGCTCCGCTCACTCCTCCAGGCGGTTCTCCAGCACAGCGGGCCTCCCCGCTCGAAGACGGGGGCCACCGGCAGCCAGCGCGGCGTGCGAGCCCGGTAGCGCCGATACTCATCGCCGAACGTGGTCTCGAGCACCGCTTCCTCGTAGCGCACGATCGGCGTGTATTCCAGCGCGAACACCGTCACGGCGACCGGGAGAAGCCACTGGATTCCGGCTATGACGCTGAAGCCGGTCCAGATGAAGAAGTTCCCGAAATACAGCGGATTGCGCGTCCAGGCGAATGGCCCGTGGGTCACGAGGCTCGTGACCATGCGCGACCGTCGCCGCGTCTCTGACCCGGCCGCGGCGACGCCCCAGAGCCGCAGAGACTCCCCGAAGGCCACGAAGAGCGCGCCGAAAGCCGTCGACGACTGCATCGGCACGCCCTGCCAGATGAACGGCACGACGATGAACGGAACCGGGAGGAATCCGCGGCGGCGGAACAGCCAGCCGCCCACGCGTGCGAGCGGCGCGTGCTCGGCGGGACACGCCGGCGACGCGGCGGTCGGCGAAATGGAAGTCATTCGAGTGAAAGCTAGACCCCGTCGGCGAGAAAATGTTCGGCGGGGCAGCGGGCCGCCGGCTTGGATCACGCGGCGTGTCCCGGTCGCTAGATTTCGCACTCACTCTTCGTTCGCACACTCGGGGGCGCGATTGACCCAGGAAAGCGCTGCGCTGACACAACCGACAGCCGCCTACCTCGACACGGACGCCGAAGTCGCGCGATTCGTCGGGGAGATCGGGCGTCCGCGCGAGCTCGCGATCGACACCGAGGGCGCGAGCTTCCATCGCTTCGTGGACCGGATCTACCTGATCCAGCTCTCGACACGCGACCGGCACGCCATCATCGATCCGCTCCCGATCGCCACGTCCGCGGCGCTGGGTGCGCTGCTCGAGGATCCGAAGGTGGAGGTCGTCTTCCACGACGCCGACTATGACCTGCGGCTGCTGCACCAGGACTATGGCTGGCACGTCACGAACATTTTCGACACGAGAATCTCGGCGCAGCTACTGGGCATCACCGCCTTCGGACTCGGCGCGCTGCTCGAGCGGAACTTCGGATTGAAGCTCGACAAGAAGCACCAGCGCGCGGACTGGTCGATGCGTCCGCTGACGCCCGGCATGCTCGACTACGCCGCGCAAGACACGCTGCACCTGCTCGGGCTGCGCGACGAGATGAAGGACGAGCTTGAGAAGAAGGGCCGGTGGGAGTGGGCGAAGGAGGAGTTCCAGCGCCTGGAAGGAACGCGCTGGGCACCCGAGGAGCCGGGCTCCGCCTTCCTTCGCGTGAAGGGCGCGCGCGACCTCACGCGGCGTGAGCTCGCGATCCTGCGCGAAGTGGTCGTCTGGCGCGACACGGTCGCGCTGCAGCTCGACCGCGCGACCTTTCGCGTGGTGGCGAATGAAGTGCTGCTCGAGATCGCGCGTACCGCGCCGTCCAACATCGACGCGCTTGGTGCGATCAAGGGCATGCCGCGCGGCATGGTGGAGCGCGCGGGACGCGACGTGCTCGAGGCGGTGAAGCGCGGACTCGCCGTCCCCGACGCGGAGCTGCCGAAGTTCCCGCGCTCGGCGCGGTGGGACAAGGATCCGGATTTCGACGCGAAGGTGTCGAAGCTCAAGACCGTTCGCGACGACGCGGCGAAGCGGCTCGCGCTCGATCCCGGCGTCCTCTGCTCGCGCGAGCGCATGGAGACGATCGCGCGCGCACTGCCGCGCTCGACCGAGGAGCTCGCTCAGATTCCGGGGCTCAAGAACTGGCAGATCGCGGAGATGGGCGATCAGTTCATCGCGGCGCTTTCGGGGTTCAAGGCCGCGAAGAAAGACTCGCCGTACCGAGAGGGATAAAAACGGCGACGGGTGACGGGTGAGGGGCTTCCAAGCTTAGGAACGGGCGCCAGATCGCCCCTCACCCGTCGCCCGTCGCTCTTCGCCCAATCGCCGCTCACCCGTCGCTCGTTGCCGCCCTCTCAGAACCCGAGGTACGCCCTCACTCTGGGCTCAATTCGGTCGGGCGTCCACATGGGCGACCACACCAGGTGGACCATCGCGTTTCCGATCCCCTCGATCGCCTGCAGCTGCTGTTCCGCGTCACCCATGATCTCGGGTCCCGACGGGCAGCCCGGTGATGTGAGGCTCATGTCCACGTCGACGTTGTTGCCGTCCACGCGAATCTCGTAGACGAGTCCAAGGTCGATGATGTTCAGGTTCAGCTCGGGGTCCTTCACGCGGCGGAGCGCCAGCCGGACCAGGTCCTCGGTGAGCTGGCCGGGTGCGGGCAGGGCAGCCCCGCCGTCGGCGATCTGCGTCATTTTTTCTTGCTCGTAGCCTTGGACTTTTTCACCACGGCGGGCTTCGCGGCGGTTTTCTTTTTTGACTTTGACTTCGGCGTCGCGGTCTGCCTAACAATACCCTTGCGACGGGCCGAGCGCGCGACGCGCACCGCGCGATTCCAGCCCACGGCGCGATCGGCGCGGAACGACACCGGCATCTCGGCGACCGCGAGGTTCGCGTCGGTTACCGCGAGCGCGGCGGCATCGGCGAGGTCGGCGCGCACGTCGGCGATGACCTTCGCGGGGCGCTTCGCGCGCGCCGCGTGCACGCGGTTCGTCAGGAGGATCACGAACATCTGCCGATCGGGGTCAATCCAGATCGACGTGCCCGTGAACCCCGTGTGGCCGTACGCGCTGCCGCTGAGATAGTTGCCGGCGCCGTGCGTGCCGTCGGCGACTTCCCATCCGAGCGCGCGATCGCCGGCAGCGCGTGCGGTGAAGAGATGCACCGTTGAATCGCCGACGATCCTGACGCCGTCGTACGTGCCGCCGTTCAGCATCATCTGTGCGAACACCGCGAGGTCGCTCGCCGTGCCGAACAGGCCGGCATGGCCCGCGACGCCGCCGAGCGCAAACGCGTTCTCGTCGTGGACTTCACCGCGAACCGGGTAGCCGCGCGGCGGCGAGACTTCCGTCGGCGCGATGCGGTACACGAGCGAGTCCGAGGGACGGAATCCGGTGTCGTGCATGCCGAGCGGCGTGAACACGCGATCGGCGAGGAAGCGGTCGAGCGGCATTCCCGCGGCGGCCTCCACGACCCACCCGAGAATGTCGGCACCCAGGTCGGAGTATACCTGGCCATGACCGGGGTGATACTCGAGCGGCGTGTCGAGCACGAGCTGGCGCGCCTCTTCCGGCGAGTGCGCGTGGCGCCAGAGATCGCGTCCCGCGGGCAGGCCGCTGCGGTGCTCGAGCAACTCGCGCACGGTGACGAGATCCTTCTCTCCGCCACCGAACCCCGGCAGGTAGTGCGTGACTTTCTCGTCGAGGACGAGCTTGCCTTCGTCGAACAGGATCATCGCGGCCGTGGTCGTGCCGATGACCTTGGTGAGCGAGGCGAGATCGTAGATGGTTTGGTCCGGGAGGACCGCCGGGCTGTCGGGGGTCCAGCCGAGATGGCCAAAGCCCTTTTGCCAGACGGTGGCGCCCTTGCGGCCGACGACCACCGCCGCGCCGGGATAGCCGCCGGCGTCGAGCCCGCGCTGCACCACCCGGTCGATCGTTTCGAGGCGCGCGGCGCTCATGCCGACGGCCGTGGGCGCCTTGATGGGCAGCCCGTCCGCGGGAAGCGTGGTGACGGCAGCGACGAGAAGCTCGAAGAACACGGTGTCTACGGAAGAATGGGATGTCGCGGAGCCGGGGGACGTTCTACGGTTAAGCGATCCTGGGGTAACGCAGAGCTATGGCGCGCGGACCCGTACGTCAAGACGATCGGCGGAGGGGTGCTGTCACAAATTTGGATGGCAACCGAGGAGGTGCCGGCACGGCAACCGACGAGGGGCCCGAAGGGCAACCTTTTCGCTGCTCCGTGTGACTGAAAGAGCGAACAGACATGCCTCCCACCGATCAGATCACGATACGCCGGGCAATCAACGGCGACGAGAGCGCGCTGCGGGCCATTTGGACGCAGCACGCCCCGAGGATTGACGCGCTCGTGCGCCGTCTCGTTGGCGATCCCGATCAGGCGGCGGACGTGGCGCAGGAAGTGTGGATCCAGATCTTCCGGGCGCTGCCCGGATACCGCGGCGACTCGCAGTTCTCGACCTGGGCGCATCGCATCGCGGTGAACCGCACGCTGAACGCGCTGCGCTCGCTGAGGCGGGTGTCGCGGATCGAAGTGGACATCGAGGAAGACAGTTTTTCGGTGGAGCACGACGGTGACCGGTCGATGCTGGCGCAGACGATCGACGAAGCGGTCCAGAAATTATCTCCCGGTGCGCGGCACGTGTTCGTGTTGCACGACGTGGAGGGATATACGCACGAAGAAATCGCGGCCGAGCTCGGCATCACGTCGGGCGGGTCGAAATCACAGTTGTTCAAGGCGCGGGCCAAGCTTCGCCGGCTGCTCGCGCCGCTCATGGACGAATCCGTGCCGGCGAAGGAAGAAGCAGACGATGTCGCATCTCAATCCTGAACGTCTCGCGGCGCTGTCGGACGACACGCCGACGCCGATCGAGTCGGCGCACATCACCACGTGCGACGCTTGCTCGGCAGAACTCGTCGCGCAGCGAAAGCTCGCGCGCATGGCCGCGGCGGCGGGGCCGCTGACCGACGGTCCGATCTCGAACTTCGACGCACTGGTGCCGAGGCTGAAGGCCGAGGGACTGATCGCCCGCGCAGACCGCGGTGCGCTGGCGATCCGGTGGACGATGCGGGCGGCGGCGTCGCTCGCGCTCGTGGCGGGAGGGGTGCTCGCGGGCCGCCTGTCGGTGGCGGTGAAGGGCGGAGCGCTGGCGCAGGGAGCGGATGCGTCCGGTGGGACTTCGCTTGCGGCGCTCGCGCAGCCGGTCTCGTCGTTCCAGACGCCGGACGATGCGGTGAAGGCGCTCTCGATGTCGCAGCAGACGTACCAGAGCGCGGCGGCCTATCTCGCGGCGCAGGACACTACGTCGCACTTCATCGGGCTGAACGAGAACACGTATCGCACGCGGCTCACCGCGCTCGACGACATCCTCGCGGCGACGCGCGCGGCGCTCTATCAGGCCCCGCAGGACCCCGTGCTGAACCAGTACTACCAAGGCACGCTCAGTGCGCGCCAGGCGACGCTCGTGCAACTGCGCGGCGTGATGCCCGTGGCGGCGCGCAAGGGGAGCTACTGATGCGACGCAACAGGCATGCGGCAATGAGCCGCCCGGCCGCTGAACTCGGTGTGCTAGGCGCGCTGCTCGTGTGCGGCGTTCTGCTTCCGGCGGGTGCCGCGGCGCAGGCGGAGCCGCCGCAGCGACGCGTGAGGATCATCCACTCCGATTCCATGATCATGCGCGCCGATTCCACGATTGTGCGCGTGACCGTCAACACGGCCCGGATCGAGCAGCTCATTCACGACCTGATGGCGTCGAAGGCGATGGAGCAGACGATCGGGCAGTCGCTGCGCGAGGCGTCGGGGCAGGCCAGCGATCCGAAGAAAATGCGCCAGCTGTCCGAAGAACTCGGCCGCATCGCGCAGAAGAACGCCGCGCTGATCACGACGATCGAGATGTCCTGCGCAGGCGACCGCCAGGCCGACGGGTACATCGGCGTGCAGTTCAGCGAGCTGCAGACGGTGATGGGCGAGGATGCGCCGCAGGCGCCGCCGCTGCGCGAATATCCGAAGATCGACTCGGTGTATTCCGGCTCGCCCGCGAGCAAGGCCGGAGTGCGTCGCGGTGACATCGTCCTGCTCATCGGGGGAACGGACGCGCGTCGCCCGGTGCAGCTCGACAAGCTGCTCCGGCCGCTGACGAAGCTGCCGGTGCGCGTGCAGCGCGACGGCGCGCATAAGGACCTCACGATCGTCGTCGAGAAGCGGCCGACCGATTTCAATTCCGACTGCGCGAATGTGGACCAGGTGATCGGGCCGGAATTCGACCGTCCGATGGTCTTCATGCGCTCGCGCGCTGCGATGGCGCCGGACGCGGTGCCGGCGTTTCCGCGCAGCCCGATGCCGCCGATGCCGCCGATGCCGCCGTTCGCGGGCTTCTCATACGGATTCTCGACGACGAACTCGGCGATCGCAGGAGCAACGCTCATGCCGCTGACCGACGACTGGCGTGCGACGCTCGGCGTGGACAACGGCGTGCTCGTGACGAAGGTGCTTCCCCGCACACCCGCGAAAGACTCGGGACTTCACGACGGCGACGTCATCATCTCGGCCGACGGACAGACCGTTGCGTCGGTGCGCACGCTCTCACGCATCGTGAGCAACGCAAAGGCGAACGCCGTGAGGCTGCAGGTCATTCGGGCGGGCAAGCCGCAGGTGATCGTGCTGCGCTGGCAGGAGACAGCGCCGGACGAATAGAAACAGGGACGAGCGACGGGTGAGGGGCGATCTGGCGAAGAGCGATGGGCGACGGGTGAGGGGCGACCTGGCGAAGAGCGACGCGTGAGAAGGGAGGAGAAGGTCTCCTCGCCCCTTACGCGTCGCTCTTCGCCAAGTCGCCCCTCACCCGTCGCTCGTCCCTCTTCGCAAACCCCTCACCCGTCGCTCGTCGCTGAATCGAAACGCCGTTGCTTATCAGCTACGGCGCGACGGGCTTCGCGACCGCCCCTGGCGGCAGCTTGTAAATCAGCGCTGCCGTCCGCAGGTCCGCGGCCGACAGCGTCATGACGTGCACCCTCGCCGACATGATGTCGTCGGGGTTCGGGCTGTGGTCGAGCCCGATGAGGTGCCCCACCTCGTGCAGCGCGATCGTGCGGATCATCTGCTGGTCGTACGCCTCGCCGGTCGGACGGTGAAGCGCGACCTCGATGTCGGCTCCGACGATCCACCAGTTCTGGTCGCGGGCCCAGTACGTCTTGCCGGCGGCGGTATCGTCGAATCGATCGACCCACACGACGTGCACCTCGGCCTGCGACGAATCATCCACGAACAGGAATCGCATCGGCACGCCCGACGCGGCCCACGTGTAGAACGCGTCGCGCGTGCGATCGCGGAAGTCCGGCCAGAAATCGCGGAGCGTGGTGGTGGGCTGGATCCACACGGTCACGGGATCGCCGCGCCGTTCGACCCATCGCGCCACGTTGCCATCGCGTGCGGCGAGAATGGCGTCCATGTACGTCGCACCGCGGGCCTCGATGAGGAGACGCGAGATCGCCGGATAGTCCCGCGGCGGCGGCGGCGGAAGCGACGATTTGCGGACGCTGCTGAGGCCCTTGCCGCCCTCGTCGGAGGCGGCGACGGGGGAGTCGGTTGCGGCTGCGGCAGCCGGCCTCGCGCGGCGCGGCGCACGCCATGCCTGCAGGCCCACGAATCCACCCACGGCGAGCAGCACGCCGAAGAGCGCCGAGAAGGTCACTGCCTCCGAGCGCTTCACGAGCCAGCGTCGGGTTGGTCGAGAAATCCGCGCACCGCGGCGAAGAACTCCACGGGCCGCTCGAAGAACGGCATGTGACCCGCGCCCTCGATGATGAGCGCGCTCGCGCGAGGCACAAGCGCCGCGATCTCGTGAGCGAGCCGCGACGGAATCACGTCCTGCGCGCCGTGAACCACGAGCGTTCGCGCCGCGATGTCCCGTACGCCGGAACGCCAGTCGTATCCCTCGCGCCGGAGGCTCGCGGCCACGGCCGCACCGGCTGCGCTCGCCTCGTGCGGCGGCCGGAACAGTGCGGCGAAGTCGTGATCGGCAAAGTACGCCGGGTAGATCGCGCGGCTGTACTCGGCGTGCACCGACGGGTCGTCGGCGTGGAGCATGCGCGGATCGATCGCGGCGAGCGCCTCGCGCTCCACGCCGGCGAGCCGCGCTAAAGCGTCGGCATGCAGGGACTGAATCCACAGGCTCGTCGGCCCCACGGCGTCGGCGAGCACGAGACGGCGGACGCCGATCGCATCGCGCGACGCGGCGAGCATCGCGATGCCGCCTCCCCATGAATGCCCGAGCACGTCCCACCGCGCGATCCCCAACGCTTCGCGAATGGCGACCGCGTCACCGGCATCGTACTCGATGCGCGAGTTGCGCACCGCCGGCGGCACCTCGCTCGCGCCCCGGCCACGCTGGTCGTACAGGATGAGCCGGCGGCTCGCCGCGAGCGGGGCGAGCGCCGGCCAGAGCAGCGCGTGCGAGTACAGCATCCCGCCGTTGATGCAGAGCAGGGGCGGCACGCCGGCGACTTCGGGCGATGAGAACACCGCGAACGAGAGTCCCCGCGCCTCCACCATGTGCCGCGCGAGGCGCGGCGCGCGCGGCTGCGACTTCTTGAACGCCAGCAGGCGCTCGCGTGCGGTCGAGTTCATTCGAATTGCGCGAGCGCCCACGCCGCGTGGGCACGAACCACGGGCTCCGGATCATCGCGCGCGGCGGCTTCGAGCGCGGGAATCGTCCGCGGATCACGGCGATTGCCGAGGACGACGGCGGCGTTGCGCGCGAGCCCGCGCCGCTTCGCGCGGGTCATCGCGCTCCCCCCGAATCGCGCGCGCCATTCGTGGTCGCTCAGGGCGAGCAACTCGGCTGCGTTGGAATCCACGCGATCGGCGCGCGGCCGCAGCCCGGGTTCGGTGACGTCTCGGGAGAACCGCACGTTCCACGGGCACACGTCCTGGCAGATGTCGCAGCCGTAGAGGAGCTCGCCGATCGCCGCGCGGAACTCGGTCGGGATCTCGCCCTTGAGCTCGATCGTGAGATAGGAAATGCAGCGCGTCGCGTCGAGCGTGCGCGGCGCGGTGAACGCCTTCGTCGGACACGCGTCCAGGCAGTTCGTGCAGCTGCCGCAGCGATCGGCCTCGAAGGGTGCGTCGGTCTCGAGGTCGACGTCGGTGAACAGGGCGCCGATGAAGAAGAACGAGCCCAGGCTGGGATTGATCAGGTTCGTGTTCTTGCCGAACCAGCCGAGCCCGGCGCGACGCGCGAGGTCGCGCTCGAGCACGGGCCCGGTGTCCACGTACGCGCGTGTGCGCGCGGTGCCGCGGCTGGCGGCCACGAACCAGCGGCCGAGGTCGTCGAGCTTCTCACGCATCACGTCGTGGTAATCGTCGCCGCGTGCGTAGCGCGCGATCGGGCCCGAAGGCTGCGTGCCTCCGTAGTTCATCGCGACGACGATCGCGGATCGCATGCCGGGCTCCGGGCGCCGCGCGTCACGCCGCAGGTCGGCGCCCCGCTCGAGATAGTGCATCTCGCCCGCGTAGCCATTGGCGAGCCAGGCGTCGAACGCGGGGGCGGTATCGGGCGCGCCCAGGGCAGCGATGCCGGCGAGGTCGAATCCGAGTCCGAACGCCTGCGCCTTGGCCTGCGCGGCGCTCGGCGCCGTGCCCTGCGTTCGGCTCGCATCCGACAGCCCGCTGTTCACTCGTTGCTCACTCGCCGCGGCGCGCCCATCGCGCGTAGCGGATCACGTCCGGCACGGTGGGCACGGCGTGATGGTCGCCGAACGCCGTGTACATGCGCCACGCGACGTACTGTTTCGAGGGCACCGGCAGGAACGGAAGGCGCCGAAACCAGTCACGCCGCCGGAATCGCCAGGCAACCGTCATGAGATCCCGCGCGAGCGAGGGATTCACGAGCGCGCGAAGCGCGAGCGAGAGGGAGAGGGACAGCCACTTCACAGTTGGGAAGATCGCGGGACGCGAGGCCGCTATCAACTCAGCGTCGACGCGAACCTCCCATCGGTGCGCGCAGGGGGACACCTTTCAGCCCTCATGTGGCTCTACTCCGCCATGCCGGCCATCAGCAGCCTCGTCTGCCGCGCCTACTATCGATTGACGGTGGGCGGCGCGCGCGTCGCTCCCGACGGGCCCGTGCTGCTGGTCGCGAACCACACGAACTCGCTGATGGATGCGCCGCTCGTGGTGGTCGCGGCGCAGCGGAAAGTGCGCTTCATGGCGAAGTCCACGCTGTTCACGCACACGGGGATCTCGTGGCTCGTGAAGGCTGTGGGATCGGTACCCGTCTATCGCCAGCAGGATGACCGGAAGGCCGTCACGCAGAACTTCGACTCGTTCCGCGACGTGAGTTCCGCGCTCGCCGAGGGGCACGCGGTCGGCATCTTCCCGGAGGGCATCAGCCACAGCGCCTCGAGGCTGCAGCCGCTCAAGACCGGGGCGGCGCGCATCGGGCTTGGTGCCGCGCTCAAGATCGGCAAGGCGTTTCCGATCGTGCCCATGGGCCTCGTGTTCCGCGACCGCCGCACGTTCCGCAGTGCCGCGCACGTGGTGGTCGGCGACGTGTTCGCGTGGGACGACCTCGCCCTGCGCGGACCGAACGACAAGGAGGCGGTGCGCGATCTCACGAGACGCATCGAGGCGTCGATGCGATCCGTGACCTTGAACTTGCACGATTGGAGTGACGAGCAGCTCGTCCGCTGCGCCGAGCAGGTGTGGCGCGCGGAGTTCGAGGTCTCGCCGGACGCACGCGACGAGATGGAGCGGCTCCATGCGGCGACGAACGCGCTCGCCCAGCTTCGGCTCGGCGAGGAAAACCGGTGGCGCCCGGTGGCGCGGGCGCTGCGAGCGCACGACCGCATGCTCACGCGCATGGGGCTCACGCCGCGCACGCTCAAGGATCAGGTGAGTGCCGACGCCGCGCTGCGCTGGACGCTGAGCCGGATTCCGCAGCTCGCGTTCGTCCCGATCGCCGCGGTGGGATTCGTGCTCTTCTGGATTCCGCGCGAGATCACGGCCGCGGCGGCCGAGAAACTGGCGCGGGCGGAAGGCGAGGACACCATCCCGACCTACCGCGTGCTGGCTGGCTTCCTGTTCTTCTCGATCTGGTTCCTGCTGCTCGCGATCGCGTCGTCTTTTTTCGTCGGCCCGTGGTTCGGCGCGCTCCTGTTCGTCGCCCTTCCGTTCATCGCCATGAGCGCGCTTGCCGTCGGCGAATCGCGCAGGCTGACATGGGAAGCCGTACGACGCTTTTTCGTCCTGCGCGCGCAACGCGAGCGGGTGTCGGCGTTGCGCGAGCGCCAGCGCGCCCTCGCCGAGGAACTCCGCAACCTGTTCGAAGGCACCGCCAACGACCAATAACCAACGACCAACTACCGTTTACCCGCGTTCGCTCAGAGGTAAGACCGCCCATCGAGCCCATTCGGAACCGCCGCCCCTATGGCGCAGAGTGCGCTCGGCATGACGTCAACGGTCCGCCGCGGAACCCCGCTCACCCGCCGGTTGAGCAGCAGAGGCACCTGCATGTGCTCCCGGTGCAGCGCTCCATGCGACGACACGTGCGGAATGGGCTCCCACTTCGCGCGGTAATCCCAGTTCCGTGATGCCGACAGCATGATCTCGCCCGACCGTGCGCTCCCGGCGAGATGCGCGATCTGCACGATCGCGTCGGGATAATCCGAGGAGACGGTCACGGCGTACGCTTCGTCGTGCGACAGCGATTCGTGCGCGCCGATCGCGAGCGGATCGCCCGTGAGGGGACGATACGAATAGCGGCCGCCTTCCATCTCCACGAGCGCCCTGCCGCGGCCCCTCGCGCGCACCTCGCACGTGTGTCCCTCGAGCGGAATGAGCAGCAGGTCCACGGATTCACGCTCGAGCAGCCGCTCCGCGAGCCACGCCCATTTCTTCTCGAGCGACGGCCACGCCGCGCGAGTGCGTGCACGGCTGTCGAGCTCCAGATATAGATGTGCCATCGCGTTCCCGCTGACCATCACCGCCACGTCGCGGCCTGCGCCGTAGATCCACGGGTGCGCGATGACGCCGAGCTTCCACGAGTGGATCAGCCCCGCGAGATCCTCGTGCGCGCGCACCGGCGAGTGGCCGTGGTCGCTCACGATCCACAGGTGCATCGCGTCCCAGCGGCCGTCGCGCTCGGCGTCGTCGCGTATCTGCGCGGCCGTCTCGTCCACCTTGCGCAGCGCATCGCGGACGACCGGCGCGTCGTGACCTTCGGCGTGCGATGTCTTGTCGATGCCGGTGAGCGCGCAGAACGCCACCTGCGGGCGCTCGGCGCGAATTCGCCTGGCTACACGGGCGCCGATGTCGCGATCGATCGCGAGCCAGCCGCGCACGTCGCCGCTGAAGTGGACGCGGGCGGCGCGCAGCGCGAATCCGAGCGTGTGTCCCTCGCGGTCGCGCGGCTGCAGTCCGCGGCCGATCACGCTGAGCGCGGCGAGGTTGGAGCTCGAGAGTTCGAACAGCGTGGGTGCGAGCGGATCGAGGTCGCGGTCCACCTTCCGGAACTCGCTGCCCACATAGCTGCGGGCGCGCGGGAGGAGCGCGGACGCGCTCGCGGCGCGATCGTACCAGCGGATCCCCGGGAGGCCCACGGGACCAGGGTAGCGGCCCATCAGGAACGGCGTGTACGCCGGGCCCGTCACCGACGGGAACACCGACGTGACGACGTGCAGGCCGCCGTCCGCGCTCAGTCGCGCCAGGGCGGGGACTTCCCCGGCGCTCATCGCGGCGGCAAGCGTGTCGGGACGCACGCCATCGGCCACGAGGATCACAACGGACGAGCGCGCCATCTCGCGGGAAGTCACGCGGGAAAGTAAACTGCTCGGATGCCACGAAAGACAGATGCCAAGGGCGCGCGCCCGCCGGCCCCAAGGAAATCGAAGCCTCAGCGCCGTATCGACGATTCGATTCGAAACCAGTTCGAGTCGTACGCCACGGAAGATGAGAAGCTTCTCCAGGCGCTCCCGCATCCGGACGACTTCACGCGCAGCGACACCTGGCGCGTGCTGCGCATTCAGGGCGAATTCATCGAAGGATTCGACAAGCTCGCGAGCGTCGGGAAGGCCGTCACGGTGTTCGGCTCCGCGCGCACGCGTCCGGACGATCCGCAATATCTCGCGGCCGTCGAGGTCGGGAAGAGCCTCGCCGAAGCGGGCTTCGCGACGATCACCGGCTCGGGTCCCGGGATAATGGAAGCCGCCAACAAGGGCGCGAAAGAGGCCGGCGGCCGCAGCGTGGGATGCAACATCGAGCTGCCGTTCGAGCAGGGCGCGAACCCCTACGTCGATACGGTCGTGAACTTCCGCTATTTCTTCGTGCGGAAGACGATGTTCATCAAGTACAGCGTGGGGTTCGTCATATTTCCGGGCGGCTTCGGCACGCTCGACGAGCTGTTCGAGGCGATCACGCTCATTCAGACGGGGAAGATTTCACAGTTCCCGGTGATACTTTTCGGCACGCATTACTGGGCGGGGCTGCTGCGCTGGCTGCAGTCGCGCGTGCTCGGCGAGCAGAACATCTCCGACGGCGATCTCGACCTGATGTCGGTCACCGACGATCCGAAGGAAGTCGTGAAGATCGTGGCGAAGGCGTACCGAGCACAGATGAAAACGGAAGAGGAGCGCACCAAGGCATGAGCAAGAAGAAGGCGGTCACAGCCGGCGCACGCGAGCGCGGCGGGTTCAAGGCGTCCCGCCACGGATCGAAGGAAACAGCCCAGCGCGCGAACGCAGCCGGGCCGAAGGGCGCGCAGAAGAAGGCGGCCGAGGAGCGCGAGGCAGCCGGAAAGAAGCACGTGTCCGCGGAGGCCAGCCGATTCCTGCGCGGCAAGAAGATCGATCCGCGCCGCATCGACGGCACCGAGAGCGTCGTGCAGCTCATCGAGGAGACGTTCCAGGCGTACAACTCCGGACGGCTCCGCGAGGCATGCCAGCTCTACGCGGACAAGATGCTCGAGCAGGACGTCACCGTCGGCCTCACGCTCACGGGCGCGCTGACGCCGGCGGGGCTCGGCATGAGCTGCCTCATCCCGCTCATCGAGGCGGGCTTCGTGGACTGGATCATCTCGACCGGCGCGAACCTGTATCACGACACGCACTTCGGGCTTGGGCTTTCCATGCACCGGGGCAACCCCACGGAAAGCGACGTGGTCCTTCGCGAGGAAGGCGTCGTGCGCATCTACGACATCTTCTTCGACTACGACGTGCTGCTCTCGACGGACGCGTTCTTTCGCAAGATCATCCGCGCGCCGGAGTTCCAGCGCGCGATGTCGAGCGCCGAATTCCACTGGCTGTGCGGCAAGTACGTCGCGGCCCGGGAGAAAGTGCTCGGGCTCAAGAGCAAATCGCTGCTGAGCGCCGCATACACGTGCGGTGTGCCCGTGTATACGTCGAGCCCGGGCGACAGCTCGATCGGGATGAACGTCGCGGCGCTCGCGCTCGAGGGCTACACCTGCGTGATCGATCCCAACCAGGACGTGAACGAGACCGCGAGCATCGTGCTGGGCGCGAAACGCGGCGGTGGCAAGAGCGCGATCATGATCATGGGCGGCGGAAGCCCGAAGAACTTCGCGCTGCAGACGGAGCCGCAGATCCAGGAAGTGCTCGGCATCGACGAAAGGGGACACGACTTCTTCCTGCAGGTGACCGACGCGCGCCCCGACACCGGCGGTCTGAGCGGCGCGACGCCAGCGGAGGCCGTGAGCTGGGGGAAGATCGATCCCGACCGCCTGCCGGATGCGGTGGTGTGCTATCTCGATTCCACCATCGCGCTGCCGCTGATGACGAGCTACGCGCTCGCGAAGCGGAAGAAACGGAAGCTCAGGCGGCTGTACGGTCAGCGCGGCGCGCTGATGCAACGACTCAAGGACGAGTTCGCGAAAACGCTGTAGCCGCCGTCAGCGGCCGGCGTGCGTTCCGCGCACCGAGCCGACGTAGTTGCGCCGCGAATAGTCGTAGTTGGTGACGAGGCTCCACCGGTCCTCGCCCCCAAAGAGCGACTTCACGATCTCGCGATCGTCGAGCCCGCGATCGATCAGCGCGTCGATCTCGCCGACGGTGTCCTCCGTCCAGTCGGCCTTTGCCGTGAGCTGCGCGACGGCGTCGGGCACGAGTCCGCGGTGTCCGTCGAAATATCGCTTGGGCTTGAGCGCGGCCACCTTGCGTATCGATGCGATCTGCGCGCGCACGTCCTCGCGCGGCCATGGGTGGGTCACGCGAACCTTCACGCCGAGAAAGAGGTCGGCGCCGAACACCGTCTCGCGCTCGGCGTCCCACACGACGTGGTGCTCGCTCGAGTGGCCCGGCGTGTGGATCAGCTCGAGCGACGGATGCGCGAACGGTGTCACCGGCGACGTGAGCGGCGCCTGCGCTCCCCAGCACCAGCGTCGATACCAGAGGATGCTCTCGGGTGAGCGCACTTTCGCGAGAGTCTCCGGCGCGATCCACAGGGGCACACCGCGCGCCGCGAGGAACTCGACGTTCCCGGCGTGGTCCTCGTGGTGGTGCGTGACGATCGCGCCATCGGGCTTGTTCGCGCCGATCCACGCGCCGAGATCCGCCCGCACGTCGTGGAAGGCGGTGTCGACCAGCACGCCGCGTACCGCGTACGTGCTGACGCTGAACCCCATGGAACGGCTCCACCACGACTCGAAGGTGAGCCGGGTGACATCGTCATGACGTTCTTGGCGGAGCATGCCGAAGAATAGCCGGAGCGATTGCCGGACACCGGCGCCGGTGCTAGTCTTGAATGAGCAGCAGCGCCCGGCCAAGTACATCGCGGCCGGGCGCTGGCGTTTTATTGTTGTACCTCTCAGACACAACCGCGCCGCACGATGATCGAAGCCCTCAAACAGAAGCTCGGCGACGAAGTAGAGAAGCTCCGCATCGAGCTCAACGTCACGCTGCCCGCGGAAATTTCGCGCGCCGTGGAGATGGGCGACCTGCGCGAGAACTCCGAGTACAAGGCCGCGCTCGAGCGCCAGCGGCTCGTGCAGGCGCGCCTCGGCCAGCTCACCATGCGCCTGAGCAAGCTGTCGCAGATCGACATCACGCAGATCCCGACCGACCGCATCGGGCTCGGCTCGAAGATCACCGTGCACGACCAGGAGTCGAACGAGAAGGAGACCTATCACCTGATCTTCGGCGATTCGGTCGAGTTCGACGAAGGGCAGGTGACGATGTCGTCGCCGATCGGGCGCGTGATGCTCAACAAGCAGAAGGGCGACGTGGTGCTGCTGAAGCTTCCCGCCCGCACGCGAAAACTGTTGATCGTCGAGATCATCACGATTCACCAGGCGAAGCCGGACGAAATCGTCTAGTGTGCTGATTCAGAAATTGCTGTTGTAAATCATTCGAGCATGGCGAAGATGGAATCCGTCGTCGCGGTTCACACGAACGGTGCTGCGGCACGGTTGTGGTGAGCGACGTCAGCGTAGATGCGGCGATGGACTCCTTGACCGCGTGATGGGAGCCGTGACGGATGACGAGCCGGATGATCAGACCGAGTCGGCGCTGCCCAGTCTGCCTACCGCTCTGGTCATGGTCGAGTTGACAGGCGGGCGATAGCGCTCTCTGTTCTATCCGTGCGTTCGCGGATGGAGGTTTGTGGAAGATGACTTTAGCGACGGGGATGGACAGCCAGACTCGAGGCGCGTTCTTGGCGCTGATATTCTTGAGCACTGGAGCCCTTGCACAGCAGCCAATCGCAAACGGTGCTGCATCTCGCGGAACGGTCGACGGTGTCGTCTCCGATACGGCTCTTGCACCACTCGACAACGCAACCGTTTCGATCCTCGGATCCGACTTACGAGTCGTGACTGGCGCAAACGGCCGATTCCGGCTCACGCAACTCCCGTCTGGGAGCTACATCGTATTCGTACGCCGCCTCGGCTTTAAGCTTGTCTCCGCGACCGTTCAGATCGCCGCGGCAGACACACTGCGCATCTCATTCACTCTTCAACCTGCTGCGACGACGCTTGACGCGACCATTATCACGGCGCGGTACGAATCGCCGAGAATGGCTGAGTTCGAGGAGCGACGGGAGTTTGCCGAGAAGTTTGGCGGCGGGCAGTTCATGACGGCGGATGAGATTGACAAGCGGAACACCGTTTTCGCCACCGAGCTGATCCGCACGTTTCACGGGATCCAGGTCGGGGAGGGCTATATCCCTAGAAGCGGCCGAGGATCGTTCGCGACATCCGGCCGCGCGGCGGGATCGATCAACTCGTCATGCTACCCGACAGTCTGGCTCGACGGGGTGCTGCTGCCGGGTCCGGTGAATCTCGACAACCTCCCGTCGCCAAAGGAGCTCGCGGGTATCGAGGTGTATCCGGGTCCGGCCACCGTTCCAGCACGTTACGCCGCCGGCGGGATGCCGTGCGGCGCCATCCTGATCTGGACCCGTTAGTGTGCCGACCAGGAACAACTGAGGTCAGGTTTTTGAGTTTGGCGAGGATGGAATCGGCCACGAGGCATAGCGTCTCCAGGAAAGGTTGCCCCAAGACGCCGCAAGAATAATGCTAGGAACTTAATGAGTCACTATATAGGTGACGAGCGACGGGCACGGGGCGACCTGGCGAAGGGCGACACGCGAGGGGCGAGGAGAACTAAGCCCGCGCTTCCACCCCATCGATCGTGAATAGCCGCGCTACCTCGGCACGATAATCATCAAGCGCGCGCGCCACGTCGCTGGCATCCCAACCGAGCCGCCGCGCCATCAGTTCAGCCACGCGCGGCGCCACCGATGCCCCATGGTCGCGCGTCTCGAATGCGAGATGCGTGCGCCGCACGAGGACGTCGGCGATGGTGCAGGCGAACTCGTGATCGACGGCGGCGGACACATCATCCGTCGTGTACGGAAGCCCCGGCGCGATGGGCTCGCCGCGCACGAAGCCGACGACGGGCCGCGAGATGGAGCCGGGGAGAACTCGCGTGCCGGTGACCGACGGCGTGCGCGGCTGTCCGAGGTACGTCTGCACCCGATCGGCGACTTCTTCGGACATCGAGCGATACGTGGTGAGCTTGCCTCCGGTCACGGCGATGACGCCGCGCGGCCCGACGGTGATGGCATGCTCGCGGCTCGCGCCCGCGGGATCGCCCGAGTTTCCGCTCGCGATCAGCGGGCGGATGCCGGCCCATGCGCACACGACGTCGCCGGCCGTGAGTTTCGCCCCCGGGAAATAGGCGTTGGCGCCGTCCAGGAGGTACTGCACGTCGGCGCGCGTGGCCCGCACCTGGTCCGGGTGCTCTTCGGTGGGCGTGTCGGTCGTGCCGATGATGGTGTGCGTTCCGCCGGGGAGCACGAACATCACGCGCTGGTCGGAGCGTGCGAGCATGGTGACGGCGGCGCGATTTCCGACGCGCTCCGCGGGTACCGCGATGTGCACGCCCTTCGTTCCGAGCACGGCGGGCCGCGACGACGGGCTCTCGATGCGGCTGATGGCGTCGGTCCACGGTCCCGTGGCATTCACGACCGCCCCGGCGCGCACCTCGATCACGTCCTTCGTGAAGCGGTCGCGCACCGACGCACCGCTCACGCGACCGCGCTCGAACGTGAGCGACGTGACTTCGGCGTAGTTGAGAGCGGCTGCGCCGGCGGCGACGGCGTCGATCACGTTCGCGATCGTGAGGCGCGCGTCGTTGGTCGCGGCGTCGAAGTACGTCGCTCCGCCCTTCAGGCCTTCGCGCTCGAGCTTCGGTTCCGTTGCGAGCACCTCGGAGGCGCTCAGCGAGCGATGCCTCGCGACGTTTCGAAACGCCGCGAGCAGGTCATACAGCCAGAGTCCGGCGTTGAGCTTCCAGCGCGGAATCCGCGCGCCGCGATACACCGGCCAGGTGAACTCCAGCGGCCGGACGAGATGCGGCGCGGTCGCGAGCAGGATGCGGCGTTCACGGCTCGATTCGAACACGAGATGGAAGAACCCGTGTTCGAGATAGCGCACGCCGCCGTGGATGAGCCGCGAAGACCGGCTCGACGTGCCGCTCGCGAAGTCGTCCCGCTCGACGAGCGCGACCGACAGCCCGCGCAGCGCGGCGTCGCGCGCGATGCCGGCGCCGTTGATGCCGCCGCCGATGATGAGAACGTCGAAGCGGTCGCGGGCGAGGCGCACGCGCGTCTGGTCTCGCCACGAGTGCGCTGGCCCGGCGGGGGGATTTCCCATCGACGAACAACATAGCCTAGCTTTCAGCGATATGGATATTCCCGGGAACCGCCGCGTCGCCATCATCGCAGGCGTCCGCACGCCGTTCGCCAAGGCCGGCACGGAACTCAGACGTTTCAGCGCCATCGACCTGGGCAAGATCGCGGTCAGCGAGCTCGTGCACCGGTCGAGCGTGGACCCGAAAACAATAGATCTTCTCGTCTTCGGCACGGTCGTCCCCAACGTGCTCGCGCCGAACATCGCGCGCGAAGTCGCCCTGATGCCGCTCTTTCCGAAGAACATCCAGTCGTGGAGCGTCAGCCGCGCCTGCGCGTCGTCGAACCAGGCGATCACCGATGCCGCCGACCAGATCATGCTCGGCCACGCCGACATCGCCATCGCCGGCGGCGCCGAGTCGCTCTCGAACGTCCCGATCCTGCACTCGCGCGGCTTCAGCGACGCGTTGGTCGCCGCGAGCAAGGCGAAATCGACCGGCCAGCGGCTCGGCGCGCTCGCGAAGATCCGCCCGCGCGATTTCATCCCGATCACTCCGGCGATTGCGGAGCCGAGCACCGGCGAGTCGATGGGACAGTCGGCCGAGAAGATGGCGAAATTGAACGGCATCTCGCGCGCCGCGCAGGATGAGCTCGCGCTCGCGTCTCACCTCAACGCCGCCGCGGGAACGAAGGACGGAAGGCTGACCGCCGAGATCGCCCCGGTCTACATCCCGCCGCGCTACGACCGCACGCTCACCTCGGACAACGGCGTCCGCAGCGGCACGAGCATCGACCAGCTGTCGAAACTCAAGCCGGTGTTCGACCGGAAATACGGCACGGTCACTGCGGGCAACGCCTCACCGCTCACCGACGGCGGCGCCGCCGTGCTGCTCATGAGCGAGGACCGCGCGAAGGCGCTCGGCTTCAAGCCGATCGCGTACATCCGGAGCTATGCCTACGCCGCGATCGATCCGGGCGAGCAGCTCCTGCAGGCCCCGGTGTTCGCCGCGCCGCTGGCGCTGAAACGCGCGGGGCTCACGCTGAAGGACATCGACCTCGTGGAGATGCACGAGGCGTTCGCCGCGCAGGTGCTCTCGAACCTGCAGGGATTCGAGTCGCAGTACTGGGCCAGCCGCGGGGGATTCCCGAACCCGGTCGGCACGGTCGATCGCGCGCGCCTCAACGTGATGGGCGGTTCGCTCGCGATCGGCCACCCGTTCGGCGCGACCGGCGCGCGCATCACGACGACGCTCGTGAACGAGCTCGCGCGCCGCGGCGGACAGTTCGGCCTCATGACGGTCTGCGCCGCGGGCGGGATGGGTTTCGCGATGGTGGTGGAGCGCTCATGACCGCCGCGGCGCTCTCGCTGGACGTGCAGGACGGCATCGCGATCATCACGATCGACCTGCCGAATGAGTCCGTGAACAAGTTCTCGGCGGCGGTCATCGCCGAGTTCGATGCGATGATGACGACGATCGAGGGCAACAGCGCCGTGAAGGCCGCGGTGTTGATCAGCGGGAAACCCGACGTGTTCATCGCGGGTGCGGACATCGATGCGTTTCTCGAGTTCAAGTCGGCGAAGGACGCCGAGGCCGCGAGCGCTTCGGGGCACCGCATGATGTCGCGCCTCGAGCGATCGCGCGCGCCGGTGGTGGCGGCGATTCACGGCGCCTGTCTGG
Organism: Gemmatimonadaceae bacterium; assembly: GCA_017881585.1. Classification (GTDB taxonomy): domain Bacteria; phylum Gemmatimonadota; class Gemmatimonadetes; order Gemmatimonadales; family Gemmatimonadaceae; genus Fen-1231. Next base: position 29,801 of record JADGQS010000001.1, read on the forward strand.
GCGCCGGACTCGAGACCGCGCTCGCATGTGCGTATCGCATCGCGAGCGATCACCCGAAGACCGTGCTCGCCCTTCCGGAGACGCAGCTCGGCCTGATTCCCGGCGCGGGCGGCACGCAGCGGCTCCCGAAGGTCGTCGGGCTTCAGGTCGCACTCGACATGATTCTCACCGCGAAGAACGTGCGCGCGAAGAAGGCGCTGCAGTGCGGCCTCGTGGACGAGCTCGTGCATCCGTCGATCCTGCGCGAGGTGGCGATCCGGCGCGCGAAGGCGCTTGCGGCCGGCACGCTTCGCGGACACAGCGAGAAGGCGCGGGGCGTCATGGGAACGCTGCTCGAAGGGAATCCCGTGGGCCGGGCGATCGTGTTCCGTCAGGCCCGCGCGCTGACGTTGAAGAAGTCCCGCGGGGCGTACCCGGCGCTGCCCGCGGCGATCGACGCGGTGCAGGCCGGATATGAGGGCACGGCGGAGCAGGGGTTCGCGACCGAGGCGCGACTCTTCGGCGAGATGGCGGCGACGGCGGTGTCGCGCGAGCTCATCTTCCTGTTCTTCGCGACGACATCGCTGAAGAAGGACACCGGCGTCGGCGAAGGGTCACCCGCGCCGCTGCCGGTGAGCCAGATCGGCATCCTGGGCACCGGATTCATGGGCGCCGGCATCGCCGCCGTCGCCGCGATGCAGGGAATCCCCGTGCGGTTCAAGGACATGCAGCACGAACAGGTCGGCCGGGGACTCGCGGCCGTGCGGGCCGTGCTGCAGGAGCGCCTCACGAAGAAGCAGATCACGCGCCAGCAGTTCGACGACCAGCTGTCACTCGTATCCGGCACGATCGAGTACACCGGGTTCGGCAACGTGCCGCTGGTGATCGAGGCGGTGTTCGAGGACCTGGCGGTGAAGCACCAGGTGCTCGCGGAGATCGAGAGAGTGCTTCCGCCGTCGGCGATCTTCGCAAGCAACACGAGCACGATTCCGATCGCCCAGGTGGCGGACGGTTCGCCGCGCCCCGATCGCGTGATCGGCATGCACTTCTTCTCGCCGGTCCAGAAGATGCCGCTGCTCGAAGTGATTGCGACGCGGCGCACCGCGCCCGAGGTGATCGCGACGACCGTCGCGTTCGGCCGCAAGCTCGGGAAGACGGTGATCGTCGTGAACGACGCGCCGGGATTCTACGTCAATCGCATCCTCGCGCCGTACATCAACGAAGCCGGACGGATGCTCGACGAGGGCGTCGCAATCGAGGCGATCGACCGCGCGATGCTCGACTTCGGATTTCCCGTCGGGCCGATCACCCTGCTCGATGAAGTCGGCCTCGACATCGCCGGCAAGTCGGGCGCGATCATGGCGAAAGCGTTCGGCAACCGCCTGCAGCCCTCGGCGTCGCTCGGGCAGGTGCTCGCCTCGGGCAGGCTCGGGCGCAAATCGAAAAAGGGCTTCTACCTCTACGATGCGAGCGGCAAGAAGGGCGGCGTGGACGAGTCGGTCTACTCGCTGCTGCCCACCGGCAGGCGGCGCACCGAACTCGCGAAGGAAGAGATCCAGCGCCGCTGCTCGCTCGCGATGGTCAACGAGGCCGCGCGCTGCCTCGAGGAGCACACCCTGCGTTCGCCGCGCGACGGCGACGTCGGCGCGGTGTTCGGCATCGGCTTCCCGCCGTTCCGCGGCGGGCCGTTCCGTCATGTCGACGCGGTCGGCGCCGCCGAGATCGTGCGACAACTCGCGGCGCTGAACGCGGAACACCACGGACGATTCGACCCGTGCGCGCTGCTCGTCCAGATGGCGCGTGAAGGGCAGCGCTTCTATCCGGCCACCGGAAAACCGGTCTGAGCCGCTCACCGCATGACGCAACCCCGAGGAACTGAGATGAACCCGATCCATCGACGCGCGGCAGCGCTGACGATCTCGGCGCTTGCGCTGCTACCGCTCGCACCGGTCCTGCACGCGCAGCAGACGCGCGCCGAGCGAACGAAGTACGCCGAGACGTCGCTCTACGGCGACGTCATTTCGTTCCTCGATTCGCTCCAGCAGCGCGGCGCGAAGATCCATGTCGGCTTCATCGGCCGCACGATGCAGGGACGCGACGTTCCGTACGTGATCGCGTCGCGCCCGCTCGTGACGACGCCGCTCGAGGCGAAGCGGCTCGGCCGGCCGATCGTGTACGTGCAGGGCAACATCCACTCGGGCGAAGTGGAAGGGAAAGAGGCGATGCTCGCGATGCTGCGCGACCTCACGCTCGACCCGAAGCCGAACGTGCTCGATTCGATCGTGCTGCTGGTCGTGCCCGACTACAACGCCGACGGCAACGAGGCGCTCGCCGCGCAGGCGCGCAGTCGCGGCGCGCAGAACGGCCCGGAGATGGTGGGGACGCGGCCGAACGGGCAGGGGATCAACCTGAACCGCGATTACGTCCGCGCCGAGACGCCGGAGACGAAAGGGTCGCTCGCGATGTTCAACGCGTGGGACCCGGACGTGTTCGTCGACCTGCACACCACCGACGGCAGCTATCATGGCTACGCGCTGACCTATGCGCCGTCGCTCCACCCCGCCGCGGCGATCCCCGGCGCGACGTTCGGCGGTGCGTTCGCACGCGACTCGATGCTGCCCCTCCTCCGCCAGCGGATGCAGACGCGCGACAAGTTCGCAATCTTCGATTACGGGAACTTCTCCGGCGACGAGGGCCCGCGCGCCGGCCCCGGCGAGTCGCGCAGCTGGTCGACGTATTCGCACACGCCGCGCTACGGCACGAACTACTACGCCCTGCGCGGCCGCATCTCGGTGCTGAGCGAGGCGTTCTCGCACGATCCCTTCGAGCGCCGCGTGAAGTCCACGTACGCGTTCGTGCACGAGCTGCTCTCGTTCACGGCGGAGCGCTCGAAATCGGTGCTGGCCGCGAGTCGCGGCTCCGACGCCGGGCTCGAATCCGGAAAGCCGCTCGACGTGCCGATTCGCGCGGCGCTCACGACGCATGGTTCCACGAAGGTGGTGGTCGAGGAGCTGCTCGACACGATTCCCGAGGCTCGTGAGACGTTGCGCGCACAGGCGGCCGCGTCGGCGGCGGCGCGCGCAACCGGGGGCGGACGGGGCGGCCGTGGCGGCGGCGCGGCAGGCGGCGGCCGCGGCGGACCGCCCGCGTGCGCATGGCCGCTCACCGAGCCCGGCGTGCGCTGCGGCCTGAAGCGCACCGGCAAGTTCGTGAACCAGAAGATGCTCGTGCGCGACCGTTTCGAGGGCACGCTCAGCGCGAAGCTGCCGGTCGCGTACCTGCTGCGCCGGATGCCCGGCCAGGATTCGCTGATCGCCCAGCTCCGCCTGCACGGCGTCGTCGTGGAGCGGCTCACCTCCCGCGTCGACGCGCGCGGCGAGCAGTTCACCGTGGATTCGGTCTCGAAGCTCCCGCCGGGCGACGGCCACAGCGATGTGCGCGTCACCGGAACGTGGCACGCGAGCGATCATGTCACCGGCGAGCCGGGTGACTTCATCGTTCGCGGAGCGCAACCGCTCGGCGTTCTCTCGGTCATCCTGCTGGAACCGATGTGCGACGACGGGCTCACCGCGTGGAACTACTTCGACGCGACGCTCGAGCCGATGATGAAGTCGACCGACGCGTCGGCCCGTGTGTTCCCGGTCGCGCGGATCACCGCCTCGCTCGCCGTCACGACCCGCATCGTCCCCTAAGGAAATGCTCCGCAACTCGCTCCTCTATCTCTCGCGGCAGCCGCGGCTCTTCCGCTTTGTCCGGAACAATCGGTTCGCGAAGGCGATGGCGTCGCGATTCGTCGCGGGCGAGACCGTCGATTCGGCCGTCGCCGCCGTGCAGCGGCTGAACGCACAGGGCATCAGCGCGTCGCTCGACCTGCTCGGCGAGAGCGTCACCAACGAGGCCGAGGCGAGGGCATCGGGTGCGGAATACGTGCGCCTGGTCGACGCCATCGCGCTGAACAAGCTCGACGCGAACGTCTCCGTGAAGCTCACCGCGATGGGGCAGGACATCGACGACAAGCTCTGCGAGTCGATCATGCGCTCGATCCTCGACCGCGCGCAGCAGTACGGGGGGTTCGTGCGGCTGGACATGGAAGGAAGCGCCTACACCACGCGCACGCTCGAGTTTTTCGAGCGCCGGCTCTACCCGCAGTATCCGGACGCCGTCGGCATCGTGCTGCAGAGCGCGCTTCGCCGGACGTGGACCGACGTCGAACGCGCGATCGCGCTCAACTGCCGCGTGCGGCTGTGCAAGGGCGCGTATCTCGAGCCCGCGACGGTCGCCTTTCCCGAGAAGGCCGACGTAGACCGCAACTACGTCACGTGCATGCAGGCGCTGATGGAGCGCGGCCGCTACCCCGGCATAGCGACGCACGATCCCGAAATCATCTCGCTCGCGAAAACCTTCGCCGCCGAGCATGGCATCGAGCGCTCGCGCTTCGAGTTCCAGATGCTGTACGGCGTGCGGCGCGACCTGCAGGACCAGCTCGCGCGCGACGGCTACCGGCTGCGCGTCTACGTTCCGTTCGGCACGCAGTGGTACCCGTATCTCATGCGCCGCCTCGCGGAGCGTCCGGCAAACCTCGCCTTCATTACCGGCAACATCCTGCGCGAGTTCGCCGGCCGGAGAAAGAACAGCGGACGTCTCAACGCGTGACCCCAGGCCAGCACCTTCCCCCGGAATACGAGAAAGGCGACGAGACGACCGTCGGCGGCTACGCGGCGGTGCATTCGCGGCCGGCGGCGCTCGAGGGGCGCGACGGCATGTCCTACAGCCTCGACGTGCTGAGCGACTCGACCGGAGAAAGCGCGCGTCCGTTCGGCGCGTACCTGATCTTCGTTCAGTGGTCGCGAGTCGGCGCGCAGAAAGCCGAAGGACATCTCGAGACGGATTTTCTTGCGTGGGGGAGCAGCACTGATGAAGCGGCGCGCGCACTGGGTGTGATGCCCCTGGCCGCTGCCCAGCGCGCGCTCGACACTCTGATCTCGATGCGCGACGGCGGCTCCACGCGCCGCTGGTGGGATGCGATGCGCGAGGACGAAGGCGCCGAGTGACCGAGTCCCGCGGAACGGTGCTCAACGGCACGGGCGGCATCTGGGTCGTGCGGACCACCGATGGAATGACGGTCGACGCCTCGCTGCGCGGACGCCTCAAGCAGGAAGACGCAAAGATGAAGCTCGCGGTTGGCGACGAAGTGACGATCGCCCAGGACCACAGCGAAGGCGCGTGGGCGATCACCGAGATCCATCCGCGCCGCGCGGTGCTCGCGCGGCGCGCACCGGGCAAGGCACGCGGCGAACGCATCGTCGCGGCGAACGTCGACCAGGTGCTCGTGGTGTTCGCGGCGGCGAAGCCCGAGCCGCACGTGCGAATGCTGGATCGCTTTCTGGTGATCGCCGAAGGGAACGACATCCCGGCGCGGATCATCTTCAACAAGGTGGAGCTCGTCGGCGGGCCGTCGGGCGTGGATGCGATCGCGCGCGACTACGAGCGCGCGGGCTACGACGTGCATCGCACGAGCGTGAAGGCCAGGATCGGACTGGACGAACTTCGCGGCGTGCTCGTGGGAAAGACCTCTGCGCTCACCGGACCGTCGGGCGTCGGGAAATCGTCGCTTTGCAACGCGCTCTTCCCCGGTCTCGACCTGCGCACCGCCGAGATCAGCGAATCGGTGAACAAGGGCCGTCACACCACGGTCGGCGCCCTGCTCGTGCCGATTCCCGACGCGCTCGGAGGATTCGTGGTGGATACGCCCGGCCTGCGCGAGGTGGGGATGTGGGGATTGCCAAGCGTCGATCTCGCGCACTGTTTCCCCGAGTTCCGGCCGTTCCTTGGCAATTGCAAGTTCCAGGACTGTTCGCACGGGCACGAACCAAACTGTGCGGTGCGTTCCGCTGTCGAATCGGGACAGATATCCCGCGAGCGCTACGAGAGCTTTCTCAAACTGCGGGAGGAACTCTCCGACGCGGAACGGCAGTGGTGAGAACTGAGGACAGCTGCGAGTTGTCGGCTCTCAGTGCAAAGTGTTGCGTGTTGAGTTGAAGGTGTCAGTGTTCAGATCGAGCGGGCCCGAGTTGGCGATGGAACGATGAGACAGGCAACACGGCGGCGATGACGGAGAGGCGGGCCGCCACCTCGATCCCGGCAAATATCGCGGAAGGCTGCGGCCGAGAATCCAACAGAGATCTCGCGAAGTTCCTGCAAATCGCAGTCGCGTCCGCATCCGAACTCGAATATCACCTGCTCTTCTGCGCTGACGCGTCATTGATTTCGCGCGCCGAGTTCGACAAACGCCACGATGACGTCGTGCAGGTCCGCCGGATGCTGATTGGCCTGTTGAAGAAGGTTCGCGCCGCTCCATCCCGCCCCTCTCCGACGACTGAATTCTGACGCCTCATTACTCACCACTTTGCACTGATCACTCAGTACTCAGTTGGGCGGTTAGGGCGACAACCTCCCAATCTTCCACGCCGAGCCGTCGCGCGTGTACACGATACGGTCGTGCAGCCGGCTCGGGCGGCCCTGCCAGAACTCAAGCGATGCAGGTGTCACGCGATAGCCGCCCCAGTGCGGCGGAAGCGGCACGTCATCGGGATACGCGCGCTCGAGCCGTTCGACTTCCTTCTCGAGCATCTCGCGCGACGCGAGCGTCGTGCTCTGCTGCGACGCCCATGCGCCGACGCGGCTCCCGTGGGGCCGCGTATGGAAGTACGCCGCCGTTTCCTCGCGCGATACGCGCACGGCGGTTCCCGATATGCGGACCTGGCGCTGCAGCGCGTCCCACCAGAAGCACAGGGACACGTGCGGGTTCGCGTCGAGCTCCGCGCCCTTCCGGCTGCGGTAGTCCGTGAAGAACACGAAGCCGTTTGCGTCGGCACCCTTGAGGAGCACGACTCGTGCCGATGGATGACCGTCGCGCGTGCTCGTCGCGAGCGTCATCGCGTTCGGCTCGATCAGCCCCGCGTGCAGCGCCTCCTCGAACCACTTTTCGAATTGCAGGATGGGATCGGGGTCAACGTCCCGCTCGGTGAGCGATTCGCGGGCGTAGTCGAGTCGAAGGTGGGCGACATCCATGCCTCAAACTTAGCCGCCGCCGCGAAGGCGCGCTAAGTTCCCGTGCGATGACTCTTCCTCCCGGCACCGCCTCGCATCGCGCGGAAGGCGACGCGCTCCCCGCGCTCCGCTGCGCCATCGTGACCGTCACCGACTCGCGCACCATCGACACCGACGAGTCGGGCAAGGCGATGCAGCGGCTGCTCGACGGCGCGGGCCATGTGATAGCGGACTACACGATCCTCCCGAACAACGAGGCCCGCGTGCGCGGCCATGTGCGCACGCTCATCGCGCGCACCGATGTCGACGCCATCCTGATCACCGGCGGCACCGGGCTTGGCAGCAAGGACCGGACCGTGGAGGCCGTACGATCGCTGCTGGAAAAGGAACTTCCCGGGTTCGGGGAAATCTTTCGAGTCGTGTCGTTCCAGGAGCAGATCGGCGCGGCCGCGATTCTCTCACGCGCGGTCGCCGGATCCGCGAACGGGAAGCTGGTGGTCTCGATGCCGGGGTCGAAGGCGGCCGTCGAGCTGGCGCTCACGCGGATCATCCTGCCGGAACTGCGGCATGCGATCCGCGAGCTGCGGCGCTAACCGAGCTCCAGCGACCAGGTGATCGCCATCTCCGGATCCATCGTGTCGCGCACCGTGCAGTAGCGTGTCACGGCCAGCTCGATCGCGCGCATCGTCTGCGTGTGGTCGATTCCCGCGCCGGTGATCTTGTACGCGAGATGTGCGCGCGTTACGCGGCGCGGCGTCTCGCCCTTCCGTTCGGCGGTCACTGAAACGTCCATCGACGCCGGCGGCGTCTTCCGCTTCGTGAGCATCTCGACCACGTCGATGGCGGTGCACGTCCCGAGCGAGATGAGCAGCGTCTCCGGCGGGCTCGGCCCTTCCTTCGAGTGGCCGTCGATGCGAACGGTCGGGGCTCCCGCCTTCCCCGCGTCGAACGTCCACGCGCCCTTCCACTGCACGCCGACGGTCAGGTCGGCGCGCACCTCGTCCGGGGTGCCGGGGCGGTCGTATTTCATGGCGTCTATCCTATCCGGGTTCCATTTTCCACCGCGTGCCCCGGGCGCAGCAGCACCACCTCGGTGGGCGACGGCATGGCACCGAGCACGAGCACCTGGCTCGTGAATCCCGCGATGCGCCGTTCGCCGATGTTCACCACTGCGATGACCTGCGTACCGGTGAGTTCGGCCGGTGCGTAGTGCGTCGTAATCTGCGCGCTTGACCGCTTGATCCCAAGCTCCGGTCCGAAGTCGACTTCCAGCTTGATCGACGGCTTCCTCGCCTCGGGGAATGGCTCCGCGCGCACGACGGTGCCGACACGGATGTCGATCGCGAAAAAATCTTCCGGCGTCGGCATCGGTCAGTCGGGCTTCACGGCCGGCGGCTTCGGCGCGGCCTCGGGGAGGAGCGTGAATCGCGCGTACTGCTCCGGACGCAGGTAGAGCGTCGCCGCGTCACGGATCATCTCGCGCGTCAACCCCTTCACGAGCTCGGGGTAGCGCAGGAAATCGCGCTGGTCGCGATGGTCCTCGTCGGCATCCGACATCGCGTTGAGCCACGAGGCGTTCTGCTTGAGGCCGGTCTCGTGTCCACGCAGTTCGATCTCCTTGATCTTCGTGAGATTCGAGTCGCTCACGGTTCCGGCCTTGATCTCGTCGAACACCTTGAAGACGGCGGCGACGAGCTCGTCCACGCGCTCCGGCGAAGAGCCGAACTCGACGCTCAGGTTGTAGTGCTCGTACGGAATGTTGCTGCACGAGCCGCCGGCGCTCGCACCGTATGTGCCGCCCTTCTCCCCGCGGAGCACCTCGCGCAGGCGGATGTTGAGCAGCTCCGTCAGTGCGTCGAGCGCGTAACGGCTCGCGAAACTGTACGTGCAGCTGCCGGTGAAAATCAGCGACGTCGCGGCCTTGGGTTCCACGCCCTTCCGGACGGTCTTCTGGATCACGCCGGCCGGCGGCCGAATCCCGTTGTCCTTGACCCTCTCGCTCCTGTTCAGCGACGGCAGCGACGCGAGGTACTGCTCCACCAGCGGCCGCACCGAGTCGGGTTTGAAGCTGCCCACGAGGAAGAAGGTGAAGCCGCTCGCGTCGGCGAACCGGTCGCGATAGATGTCGAACGCGCGCCGCAGGTCCACCGAGTCGAGCAGCTCCGGCGAGAGCAGGTGCACGCGCGGATGGTGCTGCGCCATCGTGGCCTCGACGGTGTCGCCGAACACCGCTTCGGGATCGTTCTTCTGGTTCGCGAGCATGGCGCGCATCTGCGCCTTGAACGCGAGATACGCGCTCGTGTCCACGCGCGGCGCCGTCATGCGCAGCCACGCGAGCTGAAACATCGTTTCCATGTCCTGCACCGACGCGGTGCCGCGCAGGCCCTCCCCGTTCCCGTCGATGCCGGCTGCGACGTTCACCTTTTTCCCCGCGAGTTTCTTGCCGAGCGCGATCGCGTTGAACGAGCCGACTCCGCTGCGCGACATCACCACCGAGCTCAGGTCGGCGTCGATCACGTCCGCGTCGGGCACGATCGATTCACCGCCGGGCGACCGCGCGGCGAAGAGCAACTCGTCGGCCTTGAAGTCCGTCGGCTTGAGCAGGACCCGCGCACCGTTCGAGAGCGTCCACTCCGTGATTCCCGTCTCGGGCAGCGCGCGTTCCGTCACGATCTTGCCCGGCGCCGGCCGGCTTGGCACGAGCGCCGCGTCCGATGACGAATCCACATAGGCGGTGAGCGTGGCGCTCCCGGCCGCGTCGAACACCTTGAGCATCGCGGCGGCACTCGGGACGTGAACCTCCGGTTTTTCGGCTGCGGCAACGAGCACCACGCGGTTCTTCTCGCCGAACGACGTCTTCGAGAGCGCGTTGACCTCGCCGACGGTGATCGTCGGGGCGAGCGACTTCGCGAGCGGCTCCTCCTTCTCGATCCCGATGATCGGCGTGCCCCAGAGCGTGCTGCTCACGTATTCGTCGACGAACTGCGAGCTGTTCGTCTTGTCGCGCTCCGCGTACTGCTGCTCCATCGAGCGGAGGAGATTGGTGCGCTGGCGGTCGAGCTCGGTTTGCGTGAATCCGAATCGCGAGATGCGTTCCGCCTCTCCGAGCAGCGCCTCGGCGGCCTTCTCGAACCCGCTCTCCTTCACTCCGGCGAAGAGCTGGTAGGCGTCCTTCGTTCGCACGAAGCTGCCGCGGCCGCCCTGCGCGAACGCGAAGGGCGCGTCGGCGCGCTGTGAAATCTCTGAAAAGCGAGCGTTCACCATCCCGTCGTAGAACGACGACACGAGCGTGCGGCGGAAATCCGCGATCGTGTGCACGCTGTCGCGCGGCTTGAGCCAGAGGAGCCCTACCGAGGAGAGCGGATATTCCTTGTCGGTCTCTATCGAGACGAGCGTCTGGTCGTGATCGGGCACCGCGGCGTACTCGCGCAGCCGCGGCGCCTTGGGGCTCGGAATGGCGGCGAACCGCTGCTTGATCGACGCCTCCATCTGCGTCGGATCGAAATCGCCGACGGCGATGACCGTCATGAGGTCGGGGCGATACCAGTCGCGATAGAACTTCATGGCGAGACTGTCCGCGAAGCTCTCGAGGTTTTCCTTCGTCCCGATCGGCACCCGCAGGGCGTACTTGGACCCTTGCAGCATCACGGGGAACTGGCGGTACTGCACTCGTGTGGACGCGTCGCGCCCCGTGCGCCACTCCTCGATGACGACGCCGCGCTCTTTCTTCAGTTCGGCCGCGTCGAATGTCGCCGCGCCGCTCGCCCAGTCCTGCAGGATGTCGAGCGCCGAGTTCACGAGGCGCGCCGTGTCCGTCGGAATGGTGAGCATGTAGACGGTTTCGTCGAACGACGTGTACGCGTTCAGGTCCGCGCCGAACCGCATGCCCACGCGCTCGAGGTAGTTCACGATGTCCTGCTTGGGGAATCGCTTCGTGCCGTCGAACATCATGTGCTCGACGAAATGCGCGAGGCCCCGCTGCGCGTCGTCTTCGAGAATCGAACCCGCGTTCACCACCAGCCTCAGCTCCGCACGGTTCTCGGGCTTCTTGTTGCGGCGGATGATGTACTGGAGTCCGTTCGGGAACTGGCCCCGGACGACGTGGGCGTCGGCGGGGAGGGGCGCGGAGAGGTCCTGCGCGCTTGCCGTGGAGGCGAGGGAGGACAGGAAAACGATGAGGAGTAAGCGACGCATTTGGACGGCTGTGAGAGGAGGTAGTGGAAACTAGTTGAGTCCATTTGGCGGTGCCCCAGCCGTTGGACACAATTCCGTCGCACCGAGGTGCTAGGTTCATCAGTATTGCTGCTTGATACGGGATGCGGGGTGGGATGCGGAATCCGGAATTCCGCATCCATCTCGCCACTCGCCTCTTATCCTCGTATCAACATTCCTTTTCTGCATTCTGAATCGGGCCGAAATTCCGCATCCCGCATCCCACCCCGGATTCCGCATCCCGAAGTGACCCAACCCCCCGAAATGGAGCCGTATTCCCGCCACGTGCTGGTTTGCACCGGCGGCTTCTGCTCCCCCGAGCGCCGCGGCCGCGCGCTGTACAGCAGGCTTGCGGGGTTGCTCCAACGCGAGGGGCTCCTCTTCGGCCCCACCCGGGTCAAACGGTCCGAAACGCCCTGCCTCGGGGTGTGCAGTTCAGGGCCCATCGTGGCGGTCTATCCCGAGGGGATCTGGTACTCCAACGTCACCCCGGCACTCCTCGAACGCATTGTGGTTGAACACCTTCGCGACGGAAAAGTGGTCGCCGAGGCTGTCTTTCACCGCCTTCATGGGTGAACCTGCGTCTTGCGCCGGAGGAGCGCGGGCGTGAATTTCGCTGATAGACCGGTCGCCCCGGATACAGGAACGCCGATGTCCGAAATACTCTACGAGCGAACGATGCCACAGGGCCACGTGGTGCGAATCCGGCGGCTGACGCCGGATGGCTCCGCGCCCATGCGGGCGGTGATCGAAATCGATCGCCGCGCCGGGAGTCCGCGCACGTCGGGTGGCGGCGGTCATCCGCCGGCGCTCATGGCCGTGGAAGGCGAGAGCGAACCGGATGTCGTGGCTTCCCTCCTTCCGTTCGTGCAAGACGACGCGTCCGTCGCGAGACTCCTCGCGCAGCGCGGCGTGCGGTGACCTCACCGCTCAATCCGCGCCGGCTGATGCTTGGCGCCGCCAAGAAATTCCTGCTCGATACTCCCGCCCCGAAGCCCGGCCCGCCCGCTTCCGCCCGCTTCGAGCCGCCCCGACTCACTGCAGACATTCTGGAGAACAAAAGCATGTCCCGATCCCGCGATCGCATTCTCGCCAACCTCGATGAGATGTACCGCGAGGCGTTCGAACGTTCCAAGGCCACCGGCGACGATGCACAGATGGCGTCGCTCGACTTCGCCTACCGCCGCGAACAGCTCTACTTCGAGATCCTGCTGGACGTTCGCGACGCGATCGAGCGCCAGTAGGGTGTTCGCCACCGCCCGCCACGGCGCGCCGGCGTGCAGCTGATTCCGCTCGTCCTCGTGCTGCTCGCGGGCTCCGCGGCAGTCTGGTGGATGCTGCGGTCGCGAGCCCACCTCAGCGCGCGCGTCGCCGAGGAGGCGGAAGCCCGGCGGAGGCTCGAGGAACTGCAGGCCAGCCTGCTCGAGCGCACCGTCGAGCTCGAGGACGCGAACGAACATCTCGAGCGTGAGATCGAGGAGCGCCGCAAGATGGAACTCGCGCTCCGCGAGAGCGAGGAGCGCTACGCCCTCGCCGCGCGCGGTGCGAACGACGGGCTCTGGGACTGGAACCTCGTCGCCGGCGAGGTCTACCTCTCCGAGCGCTGGCGGGAGATGGTCGGCATGGTGGACCCGTCGATTTCGCTGAGCCCCGAGGAGTGGTTCAGCCGCGTCCACCTGAGCGACCTGCCGCAGCTCAAGGTGGATATCGCCGCGCAGGCCGCCGGGTCGCGATCGCATTTCCACAGCGAGCACCGCCTCCGCCACAGCGAGGGATTCTTCATCTGGGTGCTCTGCCGCGGCATCGTCGTGCGCGACACCGAAGGGCGCGCGCTGCGCATCGCCGGCTCGATGACCGACATCACGGCGCGAAAGGATCTCGAGGAGCGCCTGCGGCGCGAGGCGCAGTTCGACTCCCTGACCACGCTGCCGAACCGCAGTTATGCCACGGACCTCCTGCGGCGAGCGATCGCGCGCGCCAAGCGCAACCGCGAGCAGCAGTTCGGCGTGCTCTTCCTCGACTGCGACCGTTTCAAGGTCGTCAACGACTCGCTCGGCCATCACGCGGGCGACTCGCTGCTTCGTCTCGTCGCGGGCCGCCTCAACGGCTGCGTGCGGCCCGGCGACGTCGTCGCGCGGCTCGGCGGCGACGAGTTCGTCGTGATCCTCGAGGGCGTCAAGGACGAGGCCGAGGCGATCACCGTTGCCGAGCGCATCCAGCATTCACTCGCGCAGCCGTTCTACCTCGACGGCCGCGAACTCTTCATGTCGGTCAGCGTCGGCATCGCGATGAGCCAGCCCGGCGTGGAGCGTCCCGAGGACTACCTGCGCGACGCCGACCTCGCGATGTACCGCGCGAAGCTGCGCGGACGCGCGAGGCACGAGGTGTTCCGCGCGGACATGCGTGCCGGCGCGGTTTTGCAGATGGCGCTCGAAAATGACCTGCGGCACTCGATGGATCGCGGGGAGCTGCGCGTGATGTACCAGCCGATCTGGTCGCTCGCGTCGGGCCGCATCGTGGGGTTCGAGGCGCTCGTTCGATGGGATCATCCGACGCACGGCGCGATGCAACCCGCCGATTTCATTCCGATCGCGGAAGAGACGGGGCTGATCCTTCCGCTCGGCGAATGGGTGCTGCGCCAGGCGGCGCAGCGGCTCGCGCACTGGAACACGAAGGTCGTCGCCGACGATCCGATCTGGGTGAGCGTCAACGTCACCGCGCGGCAGCTCACGCACCCGGGCCTGGTTGAAATCGTGAAGAACGCGATCGCCGAAACCGGAATCGAGGCGTCGCGCCTGAAGCTCGAGATCACGGAGTCGATGATCATGGCCGACGCGGTCGCGGCGGTCGGCGCGCTCGAGCAGCTCAAGACGCTCGGCATTCACCTGCTGATGGACGACTTCGGCACGGGGCACGCCTCGCTCAGCTACCTGCACCGCCTCCCGATCTCGACCATCAAGATCGACCGCTACTTCGTGGGCCGCATCGACTCGAACAGCGAGTGCCTCGAGATCGTGCGCACGATCCTCAGTCTCTCGCGCAGTCTTTCGATGGACGTGGTGGCCGAGGGCGTGGAGAACGGCGCGCAGCGCGAGGTGCTGCAGTCATTGGGCTGCGAGTATGTGCAGGGGTATCTGCTCTCGCCGCCGCTCGATGCGGATGCGGCGGAGAGGCTGCTGCTGACGAATCGAGCGGTCGAGAGTGCGGCCTCTCGCTAAAACCGTTTTTCAGTAGTCGGTTATGACAACAAAGGGTGTGGGTTAACAGTCGTCGGATTGAAGGTCTTGAGAAAACGGCGACGGGACCGGTCGAGCGCTATTCCGCGCACCAACCGGTCCCGTCGCCGTTTCTTCACGACCAACCACCGATTTCCGTTAACTCATCCCCTTAGTTGCCAGAACCCATATCCGACGACGGTTCGTCAGTTGTCAGCTAGAAGGAAGCGATCTCCTCGTACGCCTTCACGAACGTGGAAACCTGCGGCAGGATCGCGTCTTCCAGCTGCGGCGCGTATCCGACGAACGTATCCGTGCTCGCCACCCGCCGCACCGGCGCGTCGAGCCAGGCGAAGCACTCGTCTGCAATGGATGCGGAAATTTCGGAACCGTATCCCCAGGAGAGCGAATCCTCGTACGCGACGATCACCCGTCCGGTCTTCTTCACGCTCGCGAACACCGTCTCGCGATCCCACGGCGAGAGCGTACGCAGGTCGATCACTTCGACGTCGATCCCGCGCTCCGCCACCTCGCGCGCGGCAACAAGCGCTCGCTGAACCGTTGCACCGTACGTCACCAGCGTGACCTGCGCTCCCTCGCGAAGCACCTTCGCCTTGCCGAACGGAATCATGAAGTTCGGCCCCGGATAGGCCGACTTGTTGTACGTCTGGCGGTACAGATGCTTGTGCTCGAGGAAGATCACCGGATCGTCGCAGCGGATCGCGGTGCGGAGCAGTCCGTTCGCGTCGAGCGCGCTCGACGGGCAGACCACGCGCAGGCCGGGGCAATGCGTGAAGAGCGAGGCCCCCGTCTGCGAATGGTAGATCGCGCCGCGGATATAGCCGCCGTACGTCGTGCGCACGACGACCGCGGTGGAGAACGCGTTGTTGGAACGCCAGCGCATGGTCGCGAGCTCGTCGCGCAGCTGCATGTACGCGGGCCAGATGTAGTCGAAGAACTGGACTTCCACGACCGGCTTGAACCCGCGCGCCGCCAGCCCGATCGCGCGGCCGACGATGTTGGCCTCCGCGAGTGGCGTGTTGTAGACGCGTGTGCTGCCGAACTCCTTCTGCAGCCCCCACGTGACCTTGAAGACGCCGCCCTTGCCCTTGACCTTGCCGAGGTGTTCGTCACGCGACACGTCGGCGACGTCCTCGCCGAACATCAGGATCTTCGGGTCGCGGCGCATCTCGTCCTTCATGCACGAGTTGAGCAGGTCCACCATCGTCGTGGGCTCGCCCGCGAACTGCGGATCGTCCTCGGTGTCGAACTGCTCGCTCGTCGGATCGACGTCCGGCGAGTAGACGGCGAAGTGTACC
Source organism: Gemmatimonadaceae bacterium (assembly GCA_017881585.1). Taxonomy (GTDB): domain Bacteria; phylum Gemmatimonadota; class Gemmatimonadetes; order Gemmatimonadales; family Gemmatimonadaceae; genus Fen-1231. Next base: position 45,576 of record JADGQS010000001.1, read on the forward strand.
GTGCTCGCGTCGGGCTGCGGCTGCAAGAGCGCGTCGTCCGTGGCGGCCAGCACCTCGGCCTCCACGTCGTCGCGGATCTTCGCGAGGTCGGCCTCGGTCGCGTAGCCCTCGTCGACGAGCCAGAGCGGGTAGGTCGTGAGCGGGTCGCGCGCGGCGTCCGCCTCGCGCTCCGCGGCCGGACGGTACATCACCTCGTCGTCCGAGAGCGAGTGCGAGTACGGGCGAATGACCTTCGCGTGGACGAGCGCCGGGCCTTTCCGCGCTCGCGCGTAGTCGATGGCCTTCTTCATCACGTCGTACGACGCGAGCAGATCGCAGCCGTCAACCGTCTGCACGTAGAGCCCGGGGAACGACTTCACCAGCTCGGAGATCGATCCGCCGGCTGTATTGACCTCGACGGGGACCGAGATCGCATAGCCGTTGTCCTCGACGAGATAGACGACGGGGAGCTTGAGATTCGCGGCGGTGTTCAGCGACTCCCAGAACTCGCCTTCGCTCGTGGTGCCGTCGCCCGTGGTGCAGAGCACGACTTCGTCGCTGTGGAATCCTTCGGTGATGCCGTTCTGTGTTGCACGCAGCGTCGCTTCGGCGTTGCCGACAGCCTGCAGAAACTGCGTGCCGGTCGGCGACGACATCGTGACGATGTTGAGCTTCTTGTGGCCCCAGTGGGACGGCATCTGGCGGCCGCCGGAGTTCGGATCGGCGGCGGCGCCGACGGCGGAATACAGCATCTCCGCCGCGGTCATCCCCATCTGCAGGCAGAACGCGCGGTCGCGGTAGTAGAGGTAGAACCAGTCGTAGCCCGGCTTCAGGAGCATGCCGGCCGCCGTGGTGACCGCTTCGTGCCCCGCGCTCGAGATCTGGAAGAAGATCTTGTTCTGGCGCTTGAGCCCGATCTCCTTGTCGTCCAGCCGGCGCGACAGGAGCATGTTGCGATATGCCGCGACGAGCTGCTCGCGGGAGAGGCCGTGCGTGGCGCTGCGCGCCTTGGATGTCGTCGCCATAGCCACCATTATAAGGGATTGCGGCCGACATTTCACGGAGCGTTTCACCCGATGCGCATCAAGCTGCTCTTGAGTTCCTGTTTTCTCGCCGTTGTGTTTCTCGCGGTCGCGCTGCGCGGCACGTGGGGAAGCGGAATGGCGGAAGACGGCACGCGATTCGACGTGTCGCTGCACGGCGTGTCGCACGTGCTGCATCCGAAGGTCCGGCGGTCGGCGAGCAAGGACTGCACCTATCTCACCGGCAAGGGCGCGGTGGAGTACTGCGCGCCGGCGCCCGAAGGTGACGCCCCGTTTTCCATGCTGTGCTCCGTCTTTCCGCTGATCCTGTCGGGCCTCGGGCTCGCGTTCGCGTCGGGGCTGGTCACATACGTCTCGCCGTATCGCGCGAAGGGAACTTCGGCGGCGCTCGCGGCGGCTGGTCTCGCGGCGGTGTTCATCGGAACCGTGGTCGCGCAACTTTCGATGCAGCGCGCGCTCAAAGTGTTCGAGGAGATTCCGCTGTACTTCGGCGGTCTCGCGTTTGCGTCCGTCTGGATTGCGATGGGGTTTCTGTTCTTCGTAGCCGCGCTTTCGACCACGAGCACGATGCTGCGGCTCGACTAACGGCCGAAACTCGTTCCGCGTCCCCTCTTGCGCCGCACGTGTTACCAAGCAACTTTTTCGTTCGTCAGAATGTGGAACGCGTGACGCGCGGGCGGACACCCGGCGTTGCGCCCTTCGGAGGCTCATGGCAGCAACGCCAGGACCCAACATCCAGCGTCTATCGCCACGATCGCGACCCGCGATCGTCGGCTGGAGTCTCCGCCCCATAACCGCCACCCCGCCCGGGATTCGTGCCCCGATGCGGGGTGTCGTCTTTTACGGCGAGGTGTCATGTCTCACCGGAGCGTCTACCGCGTCGCACTGCCCCGTGCACCCCGTGGTCTGGCCCGCCATCACCGTAGAGTGCTCGCCCAACACCACAAGCGGCACGTCAAGCGTGCGACTTTCCGTGATTGCGGGAGGCGCTGTGTCTACTGCGGTACGTCCCTTGGGCTAGAGGACGCGACGCTCGACCACGTCTTTCCGCTCTCGAAGGGCGGCAACCACGCCGCGGGCAACCTGGTCGCGGCGTGCTCGGCCTGCAACCAGCTGAAGGGGGCGATGCTGCCGACGGAATTCTTCGCGCGCTACCCGTGGGCGGGTGCCAACTTCATGCGCTACGCACGTGCCGTGCACCGGACGCTGAAGCGTGGGGCTCGGAGGGCAGTGAGCCTGGCATACGCTGAGGCGGCGTAGGAAACCTAAAACGAGTAAACGGTTTTTGGTCGTTGGTCATTGGTGATTAGCCATGGCGCTCGCGCTCCCTTCTGGGGGCGGGGCGCCATTTGCTCTTTCATGAGCATGACCTTCTTTCGTTCGATGCCCCAGGCGTAGCCGCCGAGTTCGCCGGTTGAGCGGATCACGCGGTGACAGGGGATCAGCCAGCTCACTGGATTGCTTCCCACGGCGCTGCCCACGGCGCGTGATGCGCCGGGCGAGTGCAACGACTCGGCAATGTCACCGTAGGTGGTGACGCCGCCGTCGGGAATTTGCAGCAGCGCCTCCCACACCTTCAGCTGAAAGTTCGTCCCCTTGATGTGCAGGGAGAGCGGCGGGAGTTTCGCGCGGCCGCCGATCGGGAACGCCCTCGCGACCGTCTCGCGCGTCGCATCCTGATCGGCGCGAAGGTCGGCGCGCGGCCAGTCGTGACGCAGGCGCTCGAGCGCTTTGTGGCGCGTCACCGGATTCACGAACGCGAGATGGCAGATGCCGCGCGGCGTGATCGCGATGAGGCACTCGCCGAACGGCGATGGATGAAACCCGAACTTCACCACGAGCCCCTCGCCCGCCTTTTGGTACTCGCCGGGCGACACGGCCTCCGCATTCACGATCAGGTCGTGCAGCCGCGACGATCCGGAGAGCCCGGCCTCGTAGCTCGCGTCGAGCACGCTGCGGTTTTCGCGCAGCAGGCGCTTCACGACCTGTGCGGTCCGGTGCTGGAGGAAACGCTTCGGGCTGATGCCCGCCCAGCGCGTGAACATCCGCTGAAAGTGGGCGGGGCTGAGTCCGACGTGTTTCGCGATGTCGCCAAGCTCGGGCTGCACGGCGCGGTTCGCATCGAGATAGCGAATCGCCTTCTCGATCCTCGAGTAATCGGCGTTCATGGTGTCAGCAGGCATCGTTGTATCCGTGTTCGGGTGACGCCTGCATCCTATCGCTCTCGGACATCCGGCTCAATCCGATTCGTGCGGTCTCGCAAGAGCTAGTAATCGACGGGCCGGAGATACGATTCGCCGATCGCGGCGCCACTGATCATCGCCACCGTCGGCAGCTTTCGCTTCCAGTGCGTGCCATCGAGACGCTTGCGCACGATCTCCACTTCCGCGGCGTTGAATCCGCGGCCGGCGAGGTCTGCGGCGGTGTAACCGTTCAGCAGCCAGTTCAGGATCACGTCGGCTTTGGCGTAGCTGATTCCGAAGTCGCCTTCGTCCGTCTGCCCGGAAACGAGATCGGCGGAGGCCGGTTTCTCGATGATTTCCAGCGGCACGCCAAGATGGCGCGCGAGCGCCCACAGCTGAGTCTTGAAGAGGTCGCCGATGGGATTCACCGGCGGCGAGTCGTCCGCGTGCCAGGTGAAGTAGCCTAGTAGCCGCTCACTCTTGTTGCCGGTGCCGAGCGGGAGCGCGTGGTGCTTCGCGCTCAGGTCGAACAGCGCGATCATGCGCACGCGCGCCATGACGTTGCCGCGGCGGGCGGCGTCGGCGTCGGGCTCCTGCTGGAGGTAGCCGTCGACGGCGGCGCTGATGTCGAGCGTGCGCGATTCGATGCCGAGGGCGTCGATGACGCGCTGCGCGTGCGTGAGCGAGTCGGCACTCGACGTGCGGTAGGGCATCCGGACGCCGATCACGTTCTTGGGGCCGAGCGCACGCGCGGCGAGCGTGGCGACGACGGCGGAATCGACGCCGCCGGAGACACCGACCACGGCTCTTTGGAAACCGCGTCTGCCGAACTCGTCCTTCAGGAACGCGACGAGCCACGACTCGAGAAGCGCGGGATCGATCTCGAGCGGAGGAGGCGCGCCGCGGGAGAGATCGCCGCCGGCGACGACTGTCAGCGAAGACGGAGTCGTGGACGGGGCGGTCTCCTGCGAAACCGGGTAAACGGTTGTTGGTCGTTGGTCGTTGGTGCTTGGCGAACTGCCATCCAACGACCGCTCCAACTCCGACATCAGCTTCGGCAGCATCGTGCGCATGTCGGACAACAACGGCGAGTCGGCGCGCGCTTTCGTGATGTCGTCGAGATCCACGCTCGCGGTGAGCAGCGACTCCTCGAACGCCGGCGCCTTCGCGCGCGTGTCGCCGCGGGGGCCGATCACGAGCGAACCGCCCTGGAACATGCGGCCGCCCTCGCTGCCGACGAGACTGCCGAGCGTCACGAACACGCCGTGCTCTTCCGCGATGTCGCGGATCAGCCGATCCCAGCGCGCGATGCTGCCCGGAACGGAGGCGCCGTCGGTGCGCTCGAACGCGCCCCGCGCGGGAGAGGCCGATGAGACGAACAGCACGTGCGCGCCGTCGAGCGCGGCAATCAGCCCGGTGAGCGAGTGCCACGCATCTTCGCACACCAGCATCGCCGCGCGTCCCCATGGCGCGTCGAACGCGCGAATCGAATATCCGCGCTCCACGAACCGCTCTTCATCGAACAGGCCGTAGGTCGGAAGGAATGTCTTCCGATGAAGGTGCAGGATCTCGGCGGTGCTTCCGCAGCGCACGTAGGCCATGCTGTTGTGCAGGTCGCCCTCGCGCTTCTCGTAGAATCCGATCACCGCGTCGATCGGCGGGCCCTGATACGCCGCCGCGATTCCGGCGGCCAGCTCCGCGGCGCTGAGCGCCATCTCGCGCACGCCGCCCTCCACGAAGTACCCGGAGAGCGCGGTCTCGGGAAACTGCACCACGTGCGGGCGCGGATCGAGCGCAGCCGCCTGCGCGAGCACCTCGCCCACCCGGCGAAGGTTGCCCTGAACGTCCCCCTTCCGCGGGCGGAACTGGGCTATGGCGATGTGCAGAAGCGGCATCGTCCTAAAGTTCGCACGTTCGACCGGTGACGGGCAACGCCGCCTGGGGTACAATACACGAGATGCGCCTTCGTCCCGCCCTGAGATTCCGTTTCGTGGCCGTCGCCGCCTTCGTCGCGGCCGGCCCGGGCGTTGTGCACGCACAAGTCCAGCCGGCGGCGCCAAAAGCCCCCAAGAGCACCGGGCAGGCGTGGCAGATCGTCACGCCGCCGCAGTCCTCGCTGGTCTATGCGCGCGACGGCTCCCTCATTGGCGAGATCGGAACGGAATGGCGCACGAGCGTCTCCATCCGCACGCTGCCCAAGTATGTGGGCGAAGCGTTCATTGCCGTCGAGGACAAGCGATTCTACCAGCACAACGGCGTGGACGTGGTCGGCATCGCAAGCGCCATCAAGGACGATCTCCTCGGCGCGTCGCGCGGCGCGAGCACCATCACGCAGCTGCTCGTCGGCAACATGCACCCGGACCTCATCGACCGCCGCGACAAGTCGCTGTCGCGCAAGCTGCGCGAGCAGAGCGCGGCGCGGGAGATGGAGCGCCATTACAACAAGGAGCAGATCCTCGAGGCGTTCCTGAACCAGATCAGCTTCGGGCACGGCTGGTACGGCATCGAGTCCGCGGCACGCCACTATTTCGGAAAGTCGGCGGCACAGTTGACGATCGCCGAGGCCGCTACTCTCGCCGCGATGCCGAAGGGGCCGGCGGTCTACGATCCCGCGAAATATCCCGATCGCGCGAAGAATCGTCGTGACGCGATCCTCGGATTGATGGCGAAGCAGAAGTACATCACACCGGGCGAGGCGGCCGCGGCAAAGGCAGAACCGGTGCGCACCGCGCCCAACGGCGGAGTCTCTGCGCCGTCGCCGTATTTCATCGATGTGGTGCGCGTGCAGGCCGAGCGAGCGGGCGTCGCCGTTTCAACGGGCGGATATCGCATCTACACGACGCTCGATCCCGCACTGCAGCGCGCCGCCGTGCAAGCGCTGGCCGAGGGAACCGCCGAGGTCGAGCGCCGTCGCGGCTACCGTCACCCGACCTACGCGTCGCACGCGAAGGGAAGCACCGAGTACCTGCAGGGCGCGGTCGTCGCGATCGATCCGTCCTCCGGCGACGTGAAAGCGCTCGTCGGCGGACGCAACTATCAGGAGTCGCCGTTCAATCGCGCCGTGAGCGGCCTGCGGCAGCCGGGCTCGAGCTTCAAGCCGTTCGTCTACGCGCGCGCCCTCATGGACTCGTTGCCGCCGAACGCGATCGTCGGCGACACCGCGATCGATATTCGTTACGACCAGCAGTCGTACCGCCCGAGGAACTCGGACGACAAGTTCATGGGGAACATCACCCTGCGCGAGGCGATCACCTTCTCGCGCAATCCCGTCGCCGTCCAGCTCTGGATGAAGTACGGCGCCGACTCGATCATCGCGCTCGCCCGGCGATTCGGCATCAACACGCCGATCTCGCCGTATCCCGCCAGCGCGATCGGCGCGTCGGAAGTGCACCCGCTCGATTTCATCGCAGCCTACACGGCGTTCGACAACCTCGGCACGCCGATGGTGCCGCGGTTCGTCTATCGCGTCGACGATCGCTCCGGCAAGACGCTTTGGAGCCAGGGCGTGGCCTCGCTCCCTCCGGCCCTCGATCCGCAGGTCGCGTTCATCCTCCGCGACATGATGCGCGACGTCGTCGAGCGCGGCACGGCGACGTCGGTGCGCCGCTACCTGCCGCCGAGCGTGCCCGTCGCGGGCAAGACAGGCACCACCGACGACAACACCGACGTGTGGTTCGTGGGAGTGACGCCTGATATCGTGGCAGGAGTCTGGCTCGGGTTCGACAAGCCGAGGTCGATCGCCGAACATGGCGTGGCCGGAGGGTCGCTGGCCGCGCCGGTGTTCGCGCAGATGCTTGCGCAGGCAGGATATACGCACCCTGGCTCAATCTGGGAGGCGCCGTCAGGCCTGGTCACGGCCGAGCTCGACCGCCACACCGGAAAGCTCGCCGACGCGTCGACTCCTGCCGAACGCCGCTATACCGAGTACTTTCTTGCTGGCACGGAGCCTGGTGCGCTTCGTGTCGATGTGCGCCGGTTGTTCGTCCTTGGCCCGATCATGTTTTAGGAGTGTCGATGCAATTCACGTGGGTACAGAAGCTCTCCATCGGAACCGGTGCGGCGCTCGGACTCCTGGCGCTGATGGGCTTCGTCTCGTACGTGAGCATCCACCAGATGATCGGCGGCCAGCAGGCGGTCGCCGCGACCAATACGAACATCTCGCGCCTCGACGTCGTGGTCGCCCGCACGGTCGACGCCGAGAACGCGCAGCGCGGCTTCGTCACGACGGCCGACGAGCAGTACCTCGAGCCGCTCAACGCGGCGTTCAGCGACGTCGAAGATGCGATTCAGGGCTTGATGAAGGCGACCGAGGATGATCCCGACCAGCGCCACAATCTCGACAAGCTCGCTCCCATGGTCTCGAAGCGGTTCAAGGAAATCAACGCCGTCATCGCCATGCGCAAGCGCGCGGGACTCGATTCCGCGGTGGCGGCGCTCAAGGGTCAGAGCGCCGTGCGCGGACGCGACGGCATCGGTCCCATCGCCACGAAGATGCGCGACGAAGAACTGCGCGTGCTCGGCGAGCGTACGCGCGCGATGACCACCACCGGCAGCACGGCGCTTCGAGTGATCCTCGGCGGTTCGATCTTCGCGCTCATTCTCGCGCTGTTCGCGCTGCAGCCGCTGCGTCCGAGCGTGGAGCGCCGCCTCACCCAGCGGCTCTCGCAAGTGCTCGTCGCCCCGCTTCCCGAGCTGCAGTTGACGATGACCGAGGCGGCGCGCCACGCGGGCGACCGGCTCGTGCGCCTCCAGCAGGTGATTGCCGCGCTGAACGGTCCGGCGACGAAGGCGGACGTCGCACAGGCGCTGCTCGCGCGTGGTGCACCGCCGCTCGTGGCGAGCCTCGGTCTGGTGGCCGTCGGCGATACGTCGTCGCTGACGGTCCTTCGCGCGCTCGGCGACGTGGTGCCGCATCTCGCGGTGGGATCGACGGTGCCCTCGAATCTCGTCGCGCCGCTCGCGGAATCGCTCCGCACGCGCGAGCCGGTGGTGATCGAGTCGCGCGCGGAACGCTCGGCACGCTTTCCGTCGCTCGCGAGATTCTCGGAGACCGGCACGTCCGATGGGGCGTTCGTCGCGGTGCCGCTCGTGGAGGACGACAACTCGTACGGCGCGCTGCTGCTCGCGTTCGCGGACAATCGGGTGTTCAGCGACGACGAACGAGCGTATCTGGCGACGCTCGGACGGCTGGGCGGGCAGGCGATCGCGCGGGCAGGGGCGTTCGAGCCGGGAGCATAACCGCCGAGCAGTTCACGGCTTTCGGTTGTCGCAACAAAGGGGATGAGTTAGCGGTCTTTGGTTCTTGGTTTCGAGAGAACGGCGACGGGACCGGTCGGTGCGCGGAATGAACTGCGCTCGACCTGTCCCGTCGCCGTTTTTTCAATACCAACACCCGTTGGCCGTTAACTCATCCCCTTTGTTGCGATAACTCACTGCCGTCAACAGCAGTGCAGTCTTAGCTCACGACCGCAAACTGCGCCGGGATCTCCACACTGATCTTCGGTTCCGGCACGAGCGCGAGCTTGAGCACATCCTCGAGCGTTTCGGCGAAATAGAACTTCAGCTTCGCCTTCGCCTCGTCCGGCACGTCCTCGAGATCCGCCTCGTTTTCCTTCGGCAGGATGATCGTGGTGATGCCGGCCCGCAGCGCACCGAGCACTTTCTCCTTCACGCCGCCGATCGGCAGGACGCGGCCGCGCAGCGTGATCTCGCCGGTCATGGCGATCTCCTTTCGGACCGGACGTCCGCTCATCTCGCTCGCGAGCGCCGTTGCGATCGACACGCCGGCCGACGGGCCGTCCTTCGGAATCGCGCCCTGCGGAACGTGGATATGCGTCTCCACCGCGCCGAGCCGTGAGCGCGGAATCCCGAGCTTGACGGCGTTGTTCGTGACGTAGGTGAACGCGGCGCGTGCGGACTCCTTCATCACGTCGCCGAGCTGGCCCGTGAGAATGAGCGCCACGGGTCCGCCGCCCGCACCGCCGTTGCCGTCGCCGGCAAGAGGCGTTTCGAGCCGGCGTGTGGAGGCTTCGACGAACATGATGTCCCCACCCATCGGCGTGTAGAACATGCCCGTCGCGATGCCCACCTCGTTCTCCGCGTTTGCCTTCTCGGGGCGCACCTTCGGCCGGCCGAGCAGTTCGCGCACCTCGACGGCCGTGATCACGCCGCTCTCGATGCCCGTGTGCTCGCTCTTGCTCGCGATGCGGCGCGCCACCTTGCGCGTGACGGCGCCGATCTCGCGCTCGAGCTGCCGGACGCCGCTCTCGCGCGTGTACTTCGACACGATCGACATGATCGCGTCGTCGGCGAACGTGATGCCCTTGTCGCCGAGTCCCGCGTCGACGATCTGGCGCGGAATCAGGTACTTCTTCGCGATCTCGGCCTTCTCCCGCTCGGTGTAGCCCGCGAAATCGACGACTTCCATGCGGTCGAGGAGCGGGCCCGGAATGTTCTGGATGAAGTTCGCCGTCGCGATGAACAGCACTTCGCTCAGGTCGAACTGCACGCCGAGATAGTGATCGGTGAAGGTGTCGTTCTGCGCCGGGTCGAGCACCTCGAGCAGCGCGCTCGACGGATCGCCCTGGAAACTGACGCCGAGCTTGTCGACTTCGTCGAGCAGGAAGACGGGGTTCTTCGTTCCCGCCTGCTTCATCCCCTGGATGATGCGCCCCGGCATCGCGCCGACGTACGTGCGGCGATGGCCGCGAATGTCGGCTTCATCGCGTGCGCCGCCGAGTGCGACGCGCACGTACTCGCGGCCCAGCGCGCGGGCCACCGACTTCGCAATGGAGGTCTTGCCCACGCCCGGCGGTCCCACGAACAGGAGGATCGGTCCCTTCGCCATCGCGCGGGACTTCGCTTCCTTCTCGTCGGTGATCTGGCGGCCGTCCGCCTCGTCGCTCTTCTTGAGCGATGGCGTCGCATTTTCCTTGCTGGCACGAAGCTTCGCGGCCGGGAACTCGCCGGTGTTCTTGATTTCATCGGCGAGCTGCTGCGCGCGCAGCTGACGCACGGCGAGGAACTCGACGACGCGATCCTTCACGTCCTCGAGACCGTAATGGTCCTCGTCCAGCACCGTGATCGCGTGCGGCAGGTCGAGCTGGTCGTCGGAGCGCTTGCCCCATGGCAGCTCCGCCATCCACTCGAGATAGGTGCGGATGACCTGCGCTTCCATCGACTCGCGGCCGGAACGCTCGAGGCGCCCGAGCTCGCGCTCGACTTCGGTGCGGGCCTCCTTCGGAAGCTCGAGCTTGATGAGTTTCTCGCGAAGCTCCTCGATCTCCTTGGCCTGGTCGTCGTCGCCGAGCTCCTTCTGGATGGCCTTCATCTGTTCGCGAAGGAACATCTCACGCTGGCGTTCGCCGAGTTCTTCCTGCACCTGCGACTTGATCTCGTCCTGCGCCTCGAGCAGCGAGATCTGGCGCTGCACGTGCACGAGCACGCGGCGCAGGCGCTCTTCCACGGAAAGTGTTTCGAGGAGTCCCTGCTTTTCCGGCACCGTCAGTTCGATGTAGCCCGCGACGAGGTCGGCGAACTTGCCGGGCTCGGTGACGGCATCGAGCACCTGGTGCACGACTTCCTCGGGAAGGCCGCGGCGTTCGCCGAGCTCGGCCGCGCGCTCGCGAATTTCCTTGTGCAGCGCCTCGAAGGCGGGGTCCTTGTCGTCGAGCGGCGACATCTCCTCGACGTTCGTCACGACGGCGGAGAGGTAGCCCTCGCCCTGCACGTATTGGAGCGTCGTGGCCCGCTGCTCGCCCTGGAGCAGGAGCTGGACACCGCCGAGGCCGCGCTGCACCTGGCCGATCCGGGCGATGACGCCCGTACTGTAGAGGATTTCTGCGGTCGGCTCGTCGGTGTTGTCGCGCTGGGCAACCGCGAAAACGAGCCGGTCGGCCTTCAGTGCGGCCTCGATGGCGCGCAGGGTGCCGGGACGGCCCGCCGCGATGGGCGCGGTCAGTCCGGGAAAGATTACCGTCCCCCGCAAAGGGAGGACTGGAAGCGTCTGTCGTGTGCTCATGACCATCCGTACCCTGCAAGGGACGTTCCAACCGGAGTTACGACATAAAGGCGGGGATTGCAACTTTCGTATGCCGTCATGACGTAGGGACTGTCAGCCTGGGGGACCGCGGCGAAAAGTGCGGATTCTCTTCAGCCGAGGCCTCTCTGCCTTGTATCCTTGTACGGCGCGGTGCTATGCTCTCCGTTTCGACGACTCCCATACCCGGCAAAGTGGAAGAACCGCAGATCACGCAGTCGGACGCCGAGCTGCGCTCGCACGTCGAGCGCGTGCTCAATTCCACGTATGAGCTCGATCGGGAGATCGGTCGCGGCGGCATGGGGATCGTGTATCGCGCGAAGGATCGCCGTCTCAAGCGGACGGTCGCGATCAAGCTCCTGCCGCCCGAGCTCGCGTTCCGCTCCGAGATCCGTTCGCGCTTCCTTCGCGAGGCGGAGACGGCGGCGCAGCTCTCGCACCCGTGCATCGTTCCGATCTACAGCGTGGACGAAAAGGACGGCCTCGTCTTCTTCGTGATGGCGTTCGTCGACGGCGATACGCTGGCGAAGCGGATCCACGATCGCGGCGCGCTCGATCCGACGGAGGTGCGACGCATCCTCCGCGAGGTCGGCGACGCGCTTGCATACGCACATGCGCACGGCGTGGTGCATCGCGACATCAAGCCCGACAACATCCTGCTCGACGCCGCGAGCAATCGTCCGATGGTCACGGACTTCGGCATTGCGCGTGCGATCAGCGACGGCAGCGCCCGGCTCACGGCCACCGGCATCGCGATCGGTACGCCGGCGTTCATGAGCCCCGAGCAATCCGCGGGCGACCGCGACGTCGACGGCCGCAGCGATCTGTACTCGCTCGGCGTCGTCGCGTACCAGATGCTGTGCGGCGAACTGCCGTTCAACGCGACGAACACGCCGGCGCTGCTCGTGAAGCATCTCTCCGAGCGTCCGGTGCCGGTGGAACAGCGCGCCTCGGGCATCCCGTCGGATCTCGCGCGGGCGGTGATGCTCTGCCTGGAGAAGAATCCGGACGATCGGTTCCCGAGCGCGCAGGCGTTCGTCACGGCGCTCGACAGCGGCATCGTCCCGAACCTCCCGGTGCCGCGGATGATGCCGGCGCCGGCCGCGCCGTCGGGCTACCCGACGGCCGCGAACGACCCGATCGGATCGTACGTCGCGACCGCCGAGGACCGCGCGCGGTGGGAAGCGCCGGACGTGGCGAAATTCCGGCGCAGGCTTGGCCCCTTCATGTTCGTGGGCGCGGCGCTGGTGATTCTCTCGCCGTTCAGCGTCGGCCGCCCGTTCCTCGGCATCTGGGGTGTGTACGCCGTCTACATGGCGTACAAGTACGCCCTGCTCTGGAGCGCCGGATTCGACTGGCACGACGTGTTCCGCCAGCCGCGCCAGCGGCTGTTCATGGACCACGTCAGCGAGTTCGGCGACGAAATCCAGGCGTTCTGGAATGCCAAGAAGCGGGTCGAAGTGCGCGAGCGTCACGTCGCGCGGCTCTCCGCGCCGGGCATGTTCAGCCCGGTTCCGAGCTCGCTGTCACCCGCCATGGGCACGGCCGCATCGAACGTTGCCGCGAGCGCCGCATCGTTCGCGAGCGGGCCGCACGCCGCCGTCACGCGGCGCGCGATGGATGACTGCAACGAGATCGTCCGTCTCGTGGAGTCGCTGCCCAAGGCCGATCGCGGCCGCATTCCCGACGTCATCACCACCGCGCAGACGCTGACCAACAAGGTGCTCGGCCTCGCCGCGGCGCTCGAACGGCTCGACCGTGAGGCCGGCAGCGTGTCGGCCGACAATATCGAGAAGGAGATCTCCCTGCTCGAGTCGCAGGCGAACCCGCTCGATCGCGCCGGCAGCGAGTCGCGCGTGCGCCGGCTCGCGGCGCTCAAGCGCCAGCGGCGGACGGTCGCCGACCTCGGACGCCGCCGCGGCGAGATGAATGGAAAGCTCGAGAGCTGCGCGCTCGCGCTGCAGAACATGCGGCTCGACGTGGTGCGGCTCCGCACCGGCACCAACGCCGAGAGCTGGCAGCACATCACCTCGGTGGCCGACCAGGCGATGGCGCTCGCGAGGGAAGTCGACAACGCCGTGTACGTCGCCGACGAAATGGCGCGCATCAACCCGAGGTCAAACACGCCCCGCAGCGAGTCGGGACGGTCGTGACCGAGCGCGACGCGCTGCGCGACCGCGTTGAACGCGCGGTCGGCGCGCTCTTTGAGATCGAGGACGAGATCGGACGCGGCGGCATGGCCGTCGTCTATCGTGCGCGCGACGTGCGGCTGCACCGCAAGGTGGCGCTGAAGGTCCTTCCGCCCGAGCTCGCGTTCCGCGCGGAGGTGAAGTCGCGATTCCTGCGCGAGGCGCAGATGTCCGCGCAACTTTCGCACCCGAACATCGTCCCGATCTACACGGTGGACGAGATCGACGGCGTCGTGTTCTTCTCGATGGGACTCGTCGATGGCGAGACGCTCGCGCAGCGCCTCGCGCACGAACCGCGCCCGCCGCTCGCGACGGTGCGCGCGATGCTGCGCGAAGTCGCCGACGCGCTCGCGTACGCTCACGGGCGCCACGTCGTACATCGCGACGTAAAGCCCGACAACATCCTCGTCGAGCGCGCGACGGGGCACGTGCTGGTCTCGGACTTCGGCATCGCGCGCGCGGCGGAGGGAGACGCGCGGCTCACCGTCACCGGCGTCGCGGTCGGCACTCCGGCGTACATGAGTCCCGAGCAGGCGATGGGCGACCGCGACGTGGACGGGCGTGCCGACATCTACGCGCTGGGAATTGTCGGATATCAGATGCTCGCCGGCGAGCTTCCGTTCAAGGCGGCGAACACGCCGTCGATGCTGATGAAGCACATCAGCGAGCGCCCGCGCCCGCTGGGCGAAGTGCGGCCGGACCTGCCCGCGAACCTCATCTACGCGATCGAGCGCGCGATGCAGAAGGGGCGCGACGATCGCTGGCCCGACGCCTCGTCGTTTCACGACGCGCTGGCGGACGCGGCGCCGCTGCCTCCGGAGGTTCGTTCTTCTCCGAGGTTTGCCGCCCCGCTCTACCCGCTTCCGGTTCCCGCCACGGATTCCGTTGGGCAGCCTCCTGCGTATCCCCGCTTCCCGGCGCTTCCGCAGGGATGGATGCTCAATCCCGACACGCGCGAATACGGCCGCGAGGCGCTTCGCGAGTGGAAGGAAGAGGCGCGCAACTGGCGCCAGCGCTACGGCAGGCACGCGGTCGTCGGGGTCCGACTTGGTTGGAAGGAACTGCGCCGCGCGCGTCGCGAGGGATTGCTCGGTCCGCAGACGCCCGAGGATCGCATTCGCCGCGTGCAGCGCGCGGTCCTCGGGTATGTCGGGACGGTCGGATTCCTCGCCGCGATCAACCTGATGACGAGCCCGCAGTACTATTGGTTCCTGTGGCCCGCGATGGGCATGGCGATCGGCTTGTTCGCACGGACGTCCCGGCTTTGGGTGGACGGCATTCCGCTGTACCGCGTATTCCAGCGGCAACCGCATGTCCAGGCGCCGCCTCAAGGTGCGCCCGCGCTCGCGTCAAATGCCGCCTACCCGCCCGCGGAGATTCCGTGGTCGGCGCCGAGCCGTGAACCACCGGAACTCGCCGCCATTCCTCGCGACGTGCTCGAGGGTCCGCAGGGCGCGACGATTCGGGAAGCGGTGAACACGAAGGCGACCATCGCCGGCGTGCTCGCGAAGCTTTCGCCTTCCGATCGCCAGATGCTCCCCGAAATCCAGCCGACGGTGGATGCGCTCGTCGAACGGATATGCTCACTCGCGCAGGGATTGCACCAGCTCGACGCCGACGCGTCGCCGGCGGCGATCGCGACGCTCGAGCGCCGGATCGCCGCCGCGAAATCAGGGCCGTCGGATGCGCCAGACCTCGAGCGGCGGCTGCAGCTGCTCGAGCGGCAGCGTGCGACGCTCAACGATCTCGCGGCGCGCCGCGGCACCGTGGCCGAGCAGCTCGAGCGCGCCTCACTCGTGCTGCAGACGATGAAGCTCGACCTCTTCAAGCTCAGGTCGAGCGGCCTCGATGCGAAGCTCGACGCCTCGACGGGCGCGACGCAGGAGGCGCGGGCGCTCTCGACCGACATCGGGCGCGTCATCGAGGCGGCGAACGAGGTGCGGAGGCTCTAGAGCGAAGCACGAGGGCCGTTCAGCGGTGTGCGAACTCCGCCACCGACCGCGGCCCATTCGTGAGGAAGTTCTGCACGCCGATCCGCATGTCCTCGGTCGCGCAGCACTCGCCGAAGAGTTCCGATTCGATGCGAAGGCCTTCGGCCAGAGGCTTGCGGCCTCCCTCGACGATCGCGCGGCAGATGAGGCCGTCGATCGCGCGGCTCCGATGACCGATGTCGATCGACGGCAACGCGGCGGGTACGTCGAGCGGCCGCGGGTCGATCGGCTTCAGCTGCACCTCGCCGCGTGCGGCCGCTCGTGCGAGCGCGATGGCGGCATCCACGACGTCGCCGTCCACCTCCTCGCGAATGAGCCCGCACTCGACGGCTTCCCGGCCGGATAGTGCGCGGCCCGTGCGCAGCATCTCGGCGGCTCGCTCGACGCCGACGAGGCGCGGCAACCGCTGTGTGGCGCCTGCGCCGGGAACGATGCCGAGATTCGCCTCGGGCTGGGCGACCGCGACCGGCAATCCAGCCCGCACGAGACGCGCCGTGCAGCACATCGCCAGCTCGTTGCCGCCGCCGAACGCCATGCCGTTGAGCGCGCAGATCACGGGCTTGCCGAGATGCTCGAACAGGTTGCCCGACACCTTCGATCGCTCCGACGTGGCGACTCCCTCGGCGGGACTCTTGATCGCCGCGAGGAAACCCACGTCGGCGCCCGAGACGAAGGCCTTGGGGCCGAAGCCCGTGATCACCACGGCGGCGATCTTCTTGTCGTCGCGCAGCGCGGCGGCGTGCGCTGCCAGCTGTTCGTAGACGTCGTCGTTGAGCGCGTTCAGCACGCGCGGCCGGCGGATGGTGAGCACGGCCACATCGCCCTCGTCGCGCCGAATGACCTGCTCGATCCGGAACGGCCGCCCCGCTCGTGCCTGCGCGGCGATGCACTTCGGCACCGGGAATCCGGGATGCCCGGCGGCGTAGGCTTCCACCAGCGCGAGCGCGCGTCCGACACCCATTTCGTTCATCAGTGAGAAGGGCGCGCGCATCGCGAGCCCGGTCTCGACGCCAAGCTCGAGGTCGGCGAGCGTGATGATGCCGCTGTCGAGGATCTCTCCCGCGAGACCGAAATACGCGCCGAGCATGGTGTCGCCGATCTTCCTGCCCTGCTCCGGCGTGAGCTCGATCTTCTCGTCGCGCTTCGGCACGTCCCACGGCTTGCCCGACGCCATCGCGTCCTTCATGAGACGCGGCGAGCGAAACCACGGGCCGATCTTCGACGTCATCACGTCGAGCGAGTGATTGGTGATCGGGTTGCCGCCCGTGAGGTTCATCGCGGTGAAGGGCCCGATGCCGAGCCCCAGCGCAACTCGGGCGGCGGTATCGACTTCCTTGACCGTGCCGAGCCCCTCCTCGACGGCGAGCGCAGCGGCCAGGAACAGCCCCTCGAACACCGGATTCACGGCGTAGCCGAACCGCCCGCCCACGAGCACCGGGATCTTCCCGATCTCCTCATAGAGCCCCATCAGCGACCGGGTGCGCGCGGGATCGGTATCCCGTCCCGGGACGATCTCGACGAGCAAGTTGCGCTCGGCCGGGAAAAAATAGTGGATGACGAGCGCACGCTTGCGCGCGTCGGCGCTGAGGCCGCCGAAGATCTCTTCGGGCTCGATGTGCGAGGAGTTCGAGGCAAGAATGGCGTCCGGTCCGCAGAGCGACTCGAGCTGGGCGAAGATCTTCCTCTTGATGTCGAGGTTCTCGGTCGCCGCCTCCACCACGAGGTTTGCGCCGGCGAGCTGCGCGTAGTCGGTGGTGAAGGTGAGGGCGCGGATCATCGCATCGGCGGCGTCCGGCTTGAACGCGCCGCTCTCTCGTCCCTTGGCGATCTTCTGCTCGGCCTTGGCGCGGCCGCGCGCCACCGCCTCTTCAGAGACATCGACGACCACGACGGGCACCCCGTGCGTGTGGAACGCCTTGGCGAAATAGAGCGCGATATCCGGGCCGATGTTGCCGGAGCCGACGACCCCGATCTTGTCGATGGCGAGATCCCTGAAGCGGTAACTCACATCCGTATCCTCCAAGTCCGACCGGCGGAGCAGCTGTCTTCTGCCCGGTCCGGTCCACGTGCAAAAGGGAATCCCACTTGACAGCGGGGCCAGCTAAGCTAGAGTATATTCTATCGAACGTCCGTTCGAAATAGGAAGGGGTCGGAAACTCCGGAGGGCGTGAGTCCGCATGGCAACCCGAGTGGATGGCGGCATGGGGGCCCCGATGGCGCGCGGCGCCGTGGTGGAGTGGGCGCGCGATATCTACGACGACCTCGATTTCACCGTCGTGCGGCAGTGGCTCGAGGAGCATCCGAAGAGCAAGGCCGGCGGCTACCTCCCGGTCTACGCTCCGAGGGAGGTCCTGCATGCCACGGGATTCCTTCCGGTGGGCATCCACGGCGGCGGCGACCGGCTGGAGATCATCCGCGGCGATGCCTTCTACCAGTCGTACATCTGCCACCTGCCGCGCTCGGTGATCGAGCTCGCGCAGTCGGGGCGGCTCGACATGCTGTCGGCAGTGCTCTTCCCGTCGACCTGCGACGTCATCCGCAACCTGTCCGGTATCTGGAAGCTGCTCTACCCCGACGTCTACGTCCGGTACGTGGATGTGCCGCAGATTCCCGACCCGGGCGCCGCGGCGGAGTTCTGGGCGGGCGAGCTCCGCCGGTTGCTCGACGACCTCGGCGACGTCACCGGACACCGGCCGACCGACGAGGAGCTGCGCCGCTCGATCGCGCTGTACAACGAAACGCGCAAGATGATCCGCACGCTGTACGCGGCTCGGCGTGAGCGCCCGTGGGACGTGCCGACCGAGGAGCTCTACCTCCTCCTCCGCGCAGGCGAGAGCGTTGCGCCGGAGGAGTTCATCGCCCGCGCGCGGCAATACCTCGCGGCGGTCGCGGCGGACCCCAAGCGCCAGCGCGACAACAGCCGCGTCGTCATCGTCGGGGCGTTCTGTGAACAGCCGCCGCTCGGACTCATCAAGAGCATCGAGCGCGCGGGCTGCTACATCGTCGACGACGACTTCCTGCTCGGGAATCGCTTCCTCACGCACGACGTCCCGACCGACGGCGATCCCGTGCGCGCGCTCGCCGACGCATTCATCCGCAACGACATGAAGTCGTCGGTGCTCTACGAGATCGACCCGGGCGGCAAGCGGTCGCTGATGGCGAACCGGGTCGCCGCCGCGAACGCCGATGGGATCATCTTCGCCACGCCGAGTTTCTGCGATCCCGCGCTGCTCGATCAGCCCATGCTGCGCAACGGCGCCGAGAAGGCCGGCATTCCGTGCATCGCGTTCAAGTATGCCGAGAACACCGGCCAGTTCCAGCAGTTCCGCGAGCAGGCCGGGACCTTCGCGGATTCCATCAAGCTGTGGGGGGCCGCCTGATGTCCGTAGCGCTCAAGGACCGTTCGATGGTGCTGCAGAAGGAGATGATCGCGAACCACTTCGAGCGGCTGGCGCGGGCCCCGGAGACGGGCGAGCCCGTGGTCTACACGTTCGTGCCCGGCAACCTCACCGAACTGATCCGCTCGTTCGGCGCGCTCCCGGTGCTGCCGGAGATCAACGCGCTGCAGTCCGGCATGCGCAAGCTCTCCGGCGAGTACATCGCCGAGGCGGAACGCGCCGGCCATTCCGAGGACGTGTGCACGTACGTGAAGTGCGACATCGGGATGATGCGCTCGGGCAACATCGGTCCGGGGGGCAAGAAGCTGCCGAAGCCCGACCTGCTGCTGCTCTCGTACACCGGATGCTACACGTTCATGAAGTGGTTCGAACTGCTCCGCGAGGAGTACGACTGCCCGACGGTGATGTTCCACGTCCCGTATCAGGGCGACGGCAAGCTCGAGCCCGAGCACCGCGAGTATATGCTGCGCCAGCTGCGCGAACAGGTGATTCCCGCGCTCGAGAAGGCGACGGGGCGGAAATACGACGAGGAGAAGTTGCGGCACCATCTCGCGCTCTCGGCCATAGCCGAGGAGGACCTCGTCGCGGTGCTGCAGGCGGGGAAGAAGCGCCCGAGCCCGATCGACGGCTACTTCGGTACCGTGTACTACGTGGGGCCGATCTTCAGTGCGTTCCGCGGCACGCAGGAAGGGGTCGACTACTATCGCGCGCTGCGCGAAGAAGTCGAGGAGCGTGCGATGCTCGGACTTGGGCCCATCACGCCCGAAGGTCCCCTCGAGGGAGAAAAGTACAGGCTCGTGGTCGAAGGGCCGCCGAATTGGACGCACTTCCGCGACTTCTGGAAGATGTTCGCCGACGAGAAGGCCGTAGTGGTGGCGTCGACATACACGAAGGTCGGCGGGACGTATGACTTCGGCTTTCGGCACGATCCGAACGATCCGCTGGGCACGCTCGCGGACTACTGCAGCGGCTGCTACACGAACCTGAACCTCCCGTCGCGGATCGACATGATCTGCCAGTACATCAAGGAGTACGAGGCCGACGGTTTCCTGATCAACTCGGTGAAGTCGTGCAACTCGTTCTCGGCCGGTCAGCTGATGATTCTGCGCGAGGTGGAGAAACGGACCGGGATTCCCGGCGCGTTCATCGAGTCGGATCTCGTGGATCCGCGCTACTTCTCCGCCGCGAACATCAAGAACCGGCTGGAGAGCTACTTCCAGATGATCGACGCGCGTCGCGCGGGGAAGACCCCATGAGCTGCGTCGTCGGCATCGACCTCGGCTCGACCACGACGAAGGCGGTCATTCTCGACGAGAACGGCAACGTGCTCGGCCGCGGCATCACGAACTCGCGTTCGAACTACGACCTCGCTGCCGCGGTCGCCAAGACCGAGGCCGTCATCAATGCGAAGTTCGGGCTCATCGCACAGCAGGTGGCGGCCACCGAAACGGCCGAAGCGGTGACCAGCCTGCGGCGCGCGTTCGTGATGGAACAGCTTCTCCATCAGCTTCGGCGCCTCGAATCGCTGTTGCTCGAGGAAGTCGAGAAGTCGGCGCCGTCGCATCTCTCGGCGCCGTTCCGCGAGGCGATCGAGGAGATCTGCCGTCGCATCACCGCCGAAGAAGAGGCGTACTTCCGCCAGCCGCCGGTGCTGCGTTCGGATTTCTTCCGCGACGCGGTGGGTTCGGCCTTCATGCGGATCGCCGAGCAGATCGGCGATCCCACGGGCGTGAGCTTCGACCGGCTGGTCGGTGTGTACGACAAGTGCATCATCCGTGTCGAGAACGAGCCGATGGACCTGGATTTCCGCGACCACATCGGCCATGCGCTGACGCGCGTGAGCAATCCACGACTGGCCGATGCAGTGGAGTTCGCGGTGGCGTACGACCTTACGCCGGCGGCGACCGTCGGGACGGGCTACGGTCGCGCGCGCCTGCCGTTCCCCAAGGAGCAGATCCGCTCCGAGATCCTGTGCCACGGGCTCGGGGCGCACGCGATGTTCCCGGCGACGCGCACGGTGCTCGATATCGGCGGCCAGGATACGAAGGCGATCCAGGTCGATCCCGAGGGGATCGTGACCGGCTTCCAGATGAACGACCGCTGCGCGGCGGGATGCGGACGCTACCTCGGCTACATCGCCGACGAAATGAATCTCGGCCTGCACGAGCTCGGGCCGCTTGCCGAACTCTCGAAGCGCACCGTGAAGATCAACTCCACGTGCACCGTCTTCGCCGGCGCGGAACTGCGCGAGCGGCTGTCGCTGGGTGAGAAGCGCGAGGACATCCTCGCCGGACTGCACCGCGCCATCGTCATTCGCGCGATGAGCCTCCTCGCACGCTCTGGCGGCGTGGACGACGAATTCACCTTCACCGGCGGCGTGGCCAAGAACCCGGCCGCCGTGCGGGCCATTCGCGAACTCGTCCAGGAGAATTACGGCAAGCGCACTTTGAACATTTCGGCCGAGAGCATCTACACCGGAGCGCTGGGTGCGGCGCTCTTTGCCAACCGGATGGTGGCCTGATGATCACCACTGCGGGGATCGACGTGGGGAGCGGCGCCGTGAAGGTCACGGTGATGCGCACGGATGGCGAGGGGGAGGAAACCCTGCTCGCCCAGGTCTCTACCCGAATTCGCCGCCGCGAGATCGCGAAGGTGGTGGACGAGACGTTCGACGCGACGGCGGAAGCGGCGGGCGTGGACGAGATCCACTACATCGGCACCACCGGCGAAGGCGGCGAGGTGCCGTTCGCCACGGGGCATTTCTATGGGATGACCACGCATGCGCGCGGGGCGCTGTACCTGAAGCCCGGCATCGGCGCGGTGCTCGACGTCGGCGCGCTGCACACGCGCGCGGTGGCGATGGACGGCAACGGGCGCGTGAAAGACTACAAGATGACGAGCCAGTGCGCGTCGGGGTCCGGACAATTCCTCGAGAACATCGCGCGCTACCTCGGCGTGTCGCATGACGAGATCGGGCAACTCTCGATGCAGGCGACGAAGCCGGAGAAGGTGAGTTCGATCTGCGCGGTGCTCGCCGAAACCGACGTGATCAACATGGTGTCGCGGGGCATCACCACGTCCGACATCCTGCGCGGCGTGCACGAAAGCATGGCCGAGCGGTTCGTGCGGCTGCTGCGATCCCTCGAGTTCGAGGGCGCGGTGTTCGTGAGCGGCGGCCTGGCGTCGGACACCGGGCTGCTCGCGGCGCTGCGCGACGCGCTCGACAAGAAGGCGGACCTGGCCAAGCTCGAGGTCGTTACGCACGAGTCGGCCATTTTCGCCGGCTCGATCGGCGCGGCGCTGTGGAGCGCCTTCCGCTACAGGAAGATGTCTCAGCACGACGTCGCATGGACCGCCGCAGCCAAGGTCGCGTGATGCGCGCTGCAACCGCGATTCGCTGAGCTCCGCCATGGGGATGCCGGACTTCTCGTATCTGCGGCCAGGCAGCGTGGCCGACGCGTGCGCGCTCGCCAGCCGGCTCGGCGACGACGCGACGTTCATCGCGGGCGGCACGGAGCTGATCCCCGACTTTCACCGCGGGCGCGAAACGGCGCGCCAGTTGATCGCCCTCGACGGCATCGACGAACTGCGCGGCATCACGATCGCGGCGGGGGAACTGCGCATCGGGGCGCTGACGACGGTTGCCGCGGTCGCCGCCTCGGCGCTGGTGCGCGACCGGCTGGTGGCGCTCGCCGACGCGGCGCGCGCGATCGGCAGCGCGCAGATCCGGAGCCTGGCGACGATCGGCGGCAACTTCTGTCGCGCCGTGGCCTGCGCCGACACGCCGCCGGCGGCGATCGCCGGCGAGGCGCGGGTCCACCTTATCGGCGCGCACGGGACACGCGAGGTGGCCGCCGAAGAGTTCTTCCTCGGGCCGCGGCGCACGGTGCTTGCGCAGGGCGAGATGCTGCTGGCGATCGCGCTGCCGGCGCAACCGGCCGGCTCGGGTTCGAGCTATCAGCGCTTCTCGCGACGCAAAGGCGCGGCGCTGGCCGTGGCGGCAGTCGCCGTTCGCGTGACGATGGCCGCCGGCCGGATCACCGGAGCGCGCATCGCGCTCGGCGCGGTGGCGCCGGTGCCGATGCTGGTCTCGCGCGCGGCCGCGATGCTCGAGGGCGAGCGCCCGTCGCGCGCACTGTTCGCCGACGTGGCCGCCGTGTGTGCCGACGACGCGCTGCCCATCACCGATCTGCGCGGGTCGGCCGAATTCCGCCGCGAGCTGGTGAACGTCCTCACGCGGCGCGCGCTCGATGAGGCCAGCGCGCGGGCAGAAGAGGCGCGGTCATGAACGGCGAGGTCCTGGTCCGCCTCAACGTCAATGGCGAGGATCGCACGCTCGCCCTCAAGCCGAACACCACGCTCCTCGCGGCGCTGCGCCTGCACATGGGCCTGACCGGCACCAAGAGGGGATGTGCGTCCGGCGATTGCGGCGCCTGCACGGTGCAGGTCGACGGCCAGCCGGTGAACTCCTGCCTGCTGCTCGCGGTGGCCGCCGAGGGCAAGCGCATCACGACCATCGAAGGGCTCTCGCATCACGGCGACCTGCACCCCCTGCAGCAGTCCTTCGTGAAGCACGGCGCAATCCAGTGCGGCTTCTGCACGAGTGGTGCGCTGATGGCGTCGAAAGCCCTCATCGACCAGAACGAGGCGCCGTCGCACGACGAGATAAAGGAAGCGCTCGCCGGCAATCTGTGCCGTTGTGCCACGTATCCGCGGATGCTGAAGGCAGTGGCGGGGTGGAAGGAATTCGAAGGTGTGCGGTTCGATGCGAAACCCCACGTGCACGCCGAGCGCGACCAGAAGCGCGATCACGATGTGGTCAGCCACGGTGTGACGCGGTACGATGCGCCCGACAAGGTCACGGGGCGCGCGAAATACACCGCGGACATCCAGCTCCCGGACACCGTCGTCGGCAAGATTCTCGGGAGCCCCATCGCTCACGGGATCATCAAGCGCATCGACGTGTCGAAGGCGCGCGCCCTGAGCGGCGTGCTCGCCGTGATCACCGGTGCCGACGTGCCCGACACGTGGTACGGCGTGAGTCCGGCGCGCGAGGACGAGCAGGTCCTCGCCAAGGAGCGTGTTCGCTACGTGGGCGACGAGATCGCCGCCGTCGCGGCGGTCGACGAGGAAACCGCCGAGCGCGCGCTAAAGCTGATCGAGGTCGAATTCGAGGAACTGCCGGCGGTGTTCGATCCCGTGTCGGCGATGGCTCCCGGGGCGCCGCTCATCCATCCCGAGAAGCCGCGCTATGCGGGCAACATCAATACGCGCGTGGACTGGCATTTCGGCGACGTGACCCAGGGGTTCGCCGAGGCCGACCTCGTGCGCGAGGAGCGCTTCGTCGGCAACCGCACGTATCAGTCGCCGATGGAACCGCACGCCGCGCTCGCGCGATGGGAACACCACGGCGAGCGCCTGACGCTCTGGTCGTCGACCCAGACACCGCACTACCTGCATCGCTCGCTGTCGCGTGTGCTCGGCATCCCGATGGGGAACATCCGCGTGATCCGCCCGGCGGTCGGCGGCGGATTCGGCGCGAAGGCCGAGGCCACGCCGCTCGACTTTTGCGCGGCGATCCTCGCGAAGCTGACCGGTCGTCCGGTGGCGATGGAGTACACGCGGGAAGAGATGTACCGCCATTTCCGCGGACGCCACAAGCAGTACATCGATCTCAAGATCGGCGTGAAGAAGGACGGCAGCATCACGGCGGTGGAGCATACGGTGGTGCTCGACGGCGGGGCGTACACGTCGTACGGCGTGATCACCGCGTATTACGCCGGCTCGATGCTTCCGACGCTCTACAAGATTCCCAACTACAAGTACGACGGCACGCGCGTCTACACGAACCTGCCGGCGTCGGGTGCCTTCCGCGGTCACGGTGTGCCGCAGCCGCGCTTCGCGTTCGAGTCGCTGCTCGACATGATCGCCGAGGAACTCGGACTCGACCCGTTCGAGATCCGGCTGCGGAACGCGATGGAGCCGAACATGCGCACGGGGAATGCGCTCGATATCTCGTCGTGCGAGTTCATCGAGACGCTGAATCGTGCGCGCGCGACCTCCGGCTGGGCCGCGAAGAAGGGGAAGTTGCCGGCCGGCAAGGGCATCGGCGTCGGGTGCGGCGGGTTCGTCTCGGGCGCGGGCTACCCGATCTACCGGTCGGATTTCCCGCACTCGAACGCGATGATCCGCGTGCACGAAGACGGCACGGGCGTGACGCTGCACATCGCCGCCTCCGAGATCGGCCAGGGTTCCGACACGGTACTCGTGCAAATCGCCGCCGAGGAACTCGGTGTGCCGTACGAATGGGTGTGGATGGCCGACTGCGACACCACGCTGAGCCCGCTCGACCTCGGGTCGTACTCGAGCCGCGTCACGCTGATGGGCGGAAACGCGGTGAAGATGGCGGCGCAGAACGTCACCGCGCAGCTCCGCGAGGTGGCGGCGCGCGAACTCGGCTGCGATCCCGCGGCGCTGACGGCGAGAGAAGGGCGGATCTTCGTCCGGGAGCATCCGTCGGTGGGGATGGACTGGGCCGCCGCCGCGCGCATCGCGTTCTCGAAGAAGGGGCCCGTGGTCGGCACGGGGTCCTACACGCCGCCCAAGCATCTCGGCGGCGAGTTCAAGGGCGGCACGGTCGGCACGTCGCCCGCCTACAGTTTCTCCACCGCCGTCGCGGAAGTGACCGTCGATTTGGAGACCGGATACGTCACCGTCGATCGCTTCACGGACTACAGCGACGCCGGAACCGTGATCAATCCGGTGACGCTCCACGGCCAGGTCGAGGGTGCAATCATCATGGGGATGGGAGAGACGCTGCTCGAAGACACGATCGTCGGCGCGGGCGGGCACCTCGCCAACGCGAATCTGCATGACTACCTGATCCCGACCATCTGCGAGACGCCGGAGATTCACACCGCCGCGGTCGAGAGCTTCGAGCCGCGCGGACCGTTCGGCGCCAAGGAGATCGGCGAAGGCTCGCTGCTTCCCGTGCTGGGCGCGATCGCCAACGCGATCTACGACGCGTGCGGCGTACGCGTGACGGAACTCCCGATCACGCCGGAGAAGATCCTCAGGGGACTCAAGCTGCGCGAAACGTCGCGCGCTTCCCGGGTGGTCGTCGGCGCCGGAGTTCGCGCCTGACCATGCCGAAAACCAGCGCTGTGATGCCCGCGCCCGGGCGCCGGCTGGCGCGCGCGTCGACGCAGAAGAAACTCGACGAGCTGCTGATGAAGGCGGCGTCGCTGGTCGCCCGAAAGGGATTCGAGGCGACGTCGATGCGCGACCTCGCCAAGGCGATCGACGCGAGCCTCGCGGGACTCTACCACTACTTCTCGAGCAAGGAAGACCTGCTCTTCCAGCTGCAATACCGCACCTTCGGGTCGCTGCTCGAGCAGCAGCAAGCGGTCGCGGCGGAGCCGGGCACGCCCGAGGAACGCTTCGCGCGACTGATCACGGGGCACCTCCAGTTCTACGCGCGGCACCGGAACGAGCTGAAGGCGTGCACGTTCGAACTCGAGTCGCTCACCGGCAAGCCGTACGAGACGGTCGAGGCGATCCGGCGCCGGTACTATCGGCTGATGACCTCGGTCGTCGCGGACGTGATCGGTGGGCCCTCGTCGAACGGCAAGGAGACGCGGAAGAGCCGCCACGCGACGCTGTTCATCTTCGGCATGCTGAACTGGATCTTCATGTGGTACGAGCCGTCGCGGCACGGGACGGTGGAACAGATCGGACAGGAAATGCGGGAACTGGTATTGGACGGTCTGCGGCGCGGGAAACGCAGCGGCTGATCCCGGGCGCCGCGCCGGCGTCCGCGGGATTCTCGATCGCGAGGAGGGTGGCAGTGCAGTTTCAAGACGTCTGGATTCCCTATGGAGCATACTGGTCCACGCCGTTCTGTTCGTGGCAAGGGTCCTTTGCGACGCTGCCCCCGATCCCGTTCGCCGCCGAGGTCGCGGCGCGCGCGCTCGCCGAGCGCGGCATCACGCCGTCGGACATCGACGGGCTCTGCTTCGGCACGACGGTCGCGAGCAAATACTCGTTCTACGCCGCCCCATGGTTTGCCGGGATGGCCGGCCTCGGCCACACGACGGGGCCCACCATCAGCCAGGCCTGTGCGACGTCCGTGCGGTGCCTCGTGACGGCCGCGCAGGAGCTGAGCACGGGGGGCGCGACCGCGTATCTCGCGGTGGCGGCCGACCGTACGAGCAACGGCCCGCACGTGTTCTATCCCAATCCCGGCGGGCCCGGCGGCACGGGTGACTCCGAGAACCTCGTGCTCGACAGTTTCGGGCTCGATCCGTGGGCGAAGAACTCGATGCTGCAGACCGCGGAGAACGTCGCCCGCGAGGCCGGCATCACGCGCGGGGAACAGGAGGAGGTCACGCTCCTGCGCTACCGCCAGTACGCGGACGCGACGGCCGATGACGGCGCGTTCTTCAAGCGGTACATGTCGTGGCCCCTCGAGGTCAAGGATGCGCGCGGCAAGAAGGTCGTGGCGACGGTGACGGGTGACGAAGGCGTGCGCCCGACGAACGCGCAGGGACTCGCGACGCTCCGGCCCGTGGTCGAGGGCGGCTCGGTGACGTTCGGCACGCAGACGCACCCCGCCGACGGCAACGCGGGCATGCTGCTCACGGCTGGGCGCGATCGTGCGCGCGGGGTCTCGCCGAAGGGCGCCGTGGACGTGCAGCTGCTCTCGTACGGCCAGGCGCGCGTGAAGAAGGGCTTCATGCCGATGGCCGTCGCGCCGGCTGCCGCGCAGGCGCTCAGCCGCGCCGGCATCACCGCGGACCAGCTCGGCAGCATCACGTCGCACAATCCGTTCGCGGTGAATGACGTGTACCTCGCACGCGAACTGAAGCTCGACCCCGAGCGGATGAACCGTCACGGCTGCTCGCTCGTGTGGGGACACCCGCAGGGACCGACCGGACTGCGCTCGATCATCGAGCTCATCGAGGATCTCGCGATCGCGGGCGGCGGATATGGACTGTTCACTGGCTGTGCCGCGGGCGACAGCGCCGCTGCGGTGGTGTTGAAAGTCAGCATGCGCTGAACGATCGGAACGACGGAGAGGATTCCAGTCATGAATTATTTCGCCTCGAAGGAGGCAGCCGGTTTCGGCTTCAAGGACATCCTGTACGAGAAGAAGGACTGGGTGGGCCGCATCACCATCAACCGGCCCGAGTCCTTCAACTGCTACACGACGTCCACGCTGCAGGAACTCATCACGGCCATCGACGACGCGTCGAACGACGACAAGGTCGGCGTGATCGTGCTGACGGGCGCCGGCGACAAGGCGTTCTGCACCGGCGGCGACGTGAAGGAGTACGCGGGCACGTACACGCAGAGCCCGCACGATTACTTCAAGTACATGGGGCTCTTCGCCAAGTACATCGAGAGCATCCTGCGCAGCGGCAAGGTCACGATCGCGCGCATCAACGGGATTGCCGTCGGCGGCGGAAACGAAACGCAGCTGGCGTGCGACCTCGCCGTGATGGCCGACGACACCTACCTCGGCCAGGTGGGAACGAGCGTCGGGAGCGTCGCGTGCGGCGGCGCCACGCAGTGGCTGTCGATTCACGTCGGCGATCGCCGGGCGCGCGAGATGCTCTTCCTCAACCCGCGCATCCCCGCCGCGAAAGCGCTCGAGTGGGGGCTCGTGAACCGCGTGGTGCCGCGCGCCAAGCTCGACGAGGAAGTGGCCGTGCTCGCCAAGCAGCTGCTCGAGAAGTTCCCCGAGTGCACGAGGTACACGAAGCAGCAGGTGAACTACTGGAAGGAAGCCTCGTGGCACGCGACCGTCGGGCACGCGCGCGACTGGCTCTCGACTCACTTCACGACGCTCGAGCCCTACGAAGGGATGCAGGCGTTCGTCGAGAAGCGGAAAATCGATTTCATGGGATTGCGCAAGAAGGCCGCCGACGAGAACGGCAGCAGCGAGTTCCTTTGGGGCCCGTACAGCCAGACGTGCACCAGCTGCGGCGCGAAGGGCATCCCGAAACAGTTCGCGTTCTGCGGCGGCTGCGGCGCCAAGCTGGGATAGTGCCGCACACCATGAAGCGCGACCTCGCGGGGCAGGCGACGCTCGTCACCGGTGCCGGACGCGGCATCGGCGCGGCAATCGCGCGCGAGCTCGCGCTGCAGGGAAGCGACGTGGCGCTCGTGGACCTCGGTGCGTTCGACGATGCCGAGCGCGTCGCAGAGGAGCTGCGGGCGCTCGGCCGCCAGGCCGTGGCGCTGCGGGCCGACGTTTCCGATTTCGCGGCGGCCGAACACGCGGTGGCGGAGGCGGTGGGGACGCTCGGCAAGCTCGACGGCCTCGTGTGCAACGCCGGCATCACGCGCGACGCCGTCTCGTGGAAGATGACGGAAGCGGCGTGGGACGCGGTGCTCGACGTGAACCTGAAGGGTTGTTTCGCCTTCTGTCGCGCCGCGGCGCCCGTGTTTCGCGGACAGCGCCGCGGGAGCATCGTCACGATCGCTTCGATCAACGGCATGCGCGGCAAGTTCGGCCAGTCGAACTACGCGGCGTCGAAGGCGGGAGTGATCGGCCTCACCAAGGCGCTCGCGCGCGAGCTGGGACCGAGCGGCGTGAACGTCAACTGTGTGGCGCCTGGATTCATCCGCACGGAAATGACGGCGAGCCTGCCGCCGGCCGTGGTGGAGCGCGCCGTGGAAGAGTCGGCACTCGGCCGGCTGGGTGAAACGGACGAGGTGGCGGCGGTCGTGGCGTTCCTGTTGTCGGATCGGGCGCGTTACATCACGGGAGAGATCATCAAGGTCGACGGCGGCCAGTACATCTGAGAGGACGACGATGAACACGACGACGATCACGGGTGCGGTGCGGTACGAGGTGCGGGAGGATGTCGCCTTCCTCACGCTCGACGCGCCGCCGGTCAACGTGCTGAGTGCGGCGATGATGGGGGAGCTGGCGAACGGCGTCGAGCGGGCACAGGCGGATCGTTCGCTCAAGGCTCTCGTGCTGCAGTCTGCAGCGCGGGCGTTCTCGGCCGGCGCGGACGTCGGCGAGCACCGTCCGGAGGAGGCGCCGGAGATGATCGCGACGTTCAGCCGCCTCTTTGCCGCACTCGGCGCCGTAGAGTTGCCCGTGGTGATGGCGGTGGACGGCGCGGCGCTGGGTGCCGGATTCGAGCTCGTGATGATGGCGGACGTGCTCCTCGCCAGCGAGCGCGCGTCGTTCGGGCAGCCCGAGATCCGGCTCGGCTTCTTCGCGCCGGTCGGCGTGGCGCTGCTGCCCGCCCGCATCGGCCTCGCACGGGCGATCGAAGTGACGTCCACGGGACGCACGTACACGGCCGCGGAAATGCACACGATGGGGCTCGTCTCGCGCGTCGTGCCCGAGGCCGGGCTGTCGGCGG
Source organism: Gemmatimonadaceae bacterium (assembly GCA_017881585.1). Lineage (GTDB taxonomy): Bacteria > Gemmatimonadota > Gemmatimonadetes > Gemmatimonadales > Gemmatimonadaceae > Fen-1231. The sequence continues at coordinate 75,781 of JADGQS010000001.1, forward strand.
CGCTCGAGCAGGTGCTGGGCGACCTGCGGCGTGCGAGTCCGCTGGTGATGCGGATGAACGTTCGCCTCTCGCGCCAACTGCTCGGGCTGCCGTTCGAAGAGGCGCGGCGCGAGGCGGAGCGCGTGTTCCTGGGTGAGCTGATGGCCACGGAGGACGTGCGCGAGGGGATCGCGTCGTTCTTCGAGAAGCGACGTCCGCTGTGGAAGAACCGGTGAGCCGCGCCAGGGCGCGGCAGGAGCGGGGGCGATGCGGATCCTGATCGTCGGAGCCGGGGCACTGGGCGGGCTCGTGGGGGCGTACCTCACGCGCGCCGGCGAGGACGTCACACTCCTCGAGGTGAACCAGGCGCGCGCGCGCCTGCTCGCCGACGCCGGGTTGCACATCACGCGCGTCGGCCAGGACGAAACGACGATCCCGATCCATGTCGTGACCTCGCTTGCCGGGGTCGATCCGTTCGACCTCGTGTTCGTCGCCGTCAAGACGTACCAGACCGGCGACGCGGTGGGCGCGGCGCTCGAGGCGACCACGCCCTCGACGCTCTTCTTCTCTCTGCAGAACGGCATTGGGAATGCGGAGACGATCGCGGCAATGGTGGGCGAAGAGCGCGTGTTGTGCGGCGTCACGTACCACAGCATCGAACACGCCGGGCCGGGGCGACTGCGCTATCGTGCGGGCATCAAGCCCATCCAGATCGCCGCCGTGCGCGGCGGCGCGACGCCGCAGGTCGAGGCGATCGCCGAAGCGTTCCGCCGTGCCGGATTCGAAACCAACGTCGTCGCGAACGTGGATCACGCGCTCTGGCAGAAGCTGCTGCACAACGCGGTGGTGAACCCGACGTCGGCCATCACCGGGCTCACCTGCCGGGAAATGCTCGCCGACGGAGAGTTGATGGCGTTCATGCGCGACCTGTGCGCCGAGATCATCGCGGTGATGCGCGCGCGCGGCGTGCCGATCGTCGACGAGGAAGATCCGTTCCGCCCGATCATCGGATCGCTCAAGGCGCTGGGCAAGAACCGGCCCTCGATGTGGCAGGACCTGGCGCGCGGCACGAGGACCGAGGTCGACGCGCTCAACGGCGCCATCGTGCGCGAAGCGGAGCGGATCGGACTCGCCGTGCCGCACAACGCCGCGCTCGTGCACTTCATCCATTCGCGCGAGCGGCAGAAATTCCTCCGGAAGCAGGAGATCGTGCAGCGGCTCGGCCTCGATCGCGCGCGCGCCGCGGATGAGGAAGCGCCGCGCCCGCGGCTGCGCACGGTGCCGCGCGCGGTGCTGCGCGCGGTGCCGCGCGACGCGGACGCGGGCATGCCGCTGGGTGGCCCGCCGCTCGAGAGCACGCGGCGTCTCAAGGAACTGATGCACGCGTACTACGTGAATCTCGCCGCCGCGGCGGACGATCCCGATCGCCGCGTGGCCGCGTGCTCCGGGCTCGCGCCGGTGGAGATCGTCCGGGCGTTCGACTTCGTGCCGTACTACCCGGAGAATCACGCGGCCCTGATCGCCGCGTCGCGCCGGGCCGGCCCCTACATCGCGCGCGCCACCGCCGCCGGCTTCTCGCAGTTCGTCAGTTCGGCGATGCGCACGGACATCGGCGCCCTGCTCGCCGGAAGCAGCCCCCTCACCGACGCGCACGGCATCGCGGGGCCACCGCGGCCCGACGTCGTCATCTACAGCACCAATACCGGCCACGAGCTGGTGCGATGGTTCGAGTTCTACGGGTCGTATTACGACGTCCCGGTGATGGGACTCCACCCGCCGCCGGCCCTGAACGTCCTGGAACAGATCGACGTCGACGCGGCCGTCCATCAGCTGCTGCGCCTGCAACGGCGGCTGGAGGAGTTCACTGGCCGCGCGCTCGACATCGATCGGCTGGGCGAGGTGGTCGGCTACTCGGCAAAGGCCGCGGAACTCTGGAGCGACATCCTGGGACTCGCACGTGCCGTGCCGGCTCCGATCACGTTCTTCGACACGCTGATCCACGTCGCCCCCATGATCCTGATGCGTGGCACGCCGGAGGCGGTGGACTACTACGTCCAGCTCAAGGCGGAGGTCGAAGAGCGCGTGGCGCAGGGTGTGTCGGCCGTGCCGAACGAGTCGCACCGGCTTTACTGGGACGGCCCGCCGATCTGGTGCGCGCTGCGTCCGCTCGCCCGCCTCTTCGAGGAAGCGGGTGCGGCGATCGTCGCCTCCACGTTCTGCTCGGAGTTCGCACTGCGCGGGCTCGACCCGGACGACCCGCTCGAGAGCATGGCGCGGGCCTACACGGGGATCTTCGACAACCGGTCCGAAGACTACCGGGCGGCATACCTCGCCCAGCAGTTCGAACAGTACGGCGTCGATGCCGCGATCTATCACGACTGCCGCACGACGCCGGAAACGAGTCATGTGCGGTACGGTCCGGCGGCGCGCACACGGCATTTGACGGACGTGCCGGGCTTGGTAATCGAAGCCGACTCGCATGACCTGCGCCTCTTCTCAACCGAGCGGTTGCAGGAACAGTTCGCCGATTTTCTCGAGCAGCGGGTCGAACGGGTCGGCGTCAGGTAACACACGGTCACGCGGAGGAACGAATCGATGGCAGAGCAGGAACTGCGGATCTCCGCGGGTGTGGATGTCGGAACGGAGTGCGTTAAGGCGGCCATCGCCACGGAGGACGGCCGTGTCATCGGCCGTGCCGTGATGCCGACGCGCGGATATTTCCAGGCCTGTGTGTACGAGGTGCTTGCGGCCGCCCTCGACGACGCGCAGCGCAAGGAGGAAGACCTCGCGGGCATCGGCGCGACCGGGTTCGGCATGGAGTGCGTCCCGAAGGCGACGCTCACGGCGACGGAAGCGACGTGCCATGCACTCGGAGCGTTTCAGCACGTACGACACGCGATGACGCTCGTGAACATCGGCGGCCGCGACCCGCATGTCATTGCCGTCGACGGCGAAGGCCGGCGCACGGCGGCGCGTGGCGCGCGGCGCTGCGCGGTGGGGATCGGCAGCTTCCTGATGTTCACGGCCCGTCACCTGGACGTGAGCCCGACGCGGCTGCAGGAACTCGCGTCCGCCGCGGGCGACCGGCCGGCCCGCGTGAGCAGCTACTGCTCGGTCTTCTCCGCCTCCGAAGTGCTCGAGCGCCTGCGCGAGGGGGCGACGCGAGAGGAGATCGCCCTCGGCTGCATGCACTCGATTGCGGAGCGCATCATCGAGATCGGCGGGTTCGAGGATCCGGTGGTCATCTGCGGCGGCGTCGTCGAATACTTTCCGGGGGTGCTTGCCGCGCTCGAAGCGCAATCGGGAATGAAGGTCCGGGCGGTGCCCGATCCGATCTTCACGGCCGCGCTTGGCGCGGCACTTAGGATATTCCAACCCACTTTGGAGGCCTGATGGCCGCGCCACAGGCGGAACTCACGAGCACCGGGGCACTCCGCGAGACGATGGCGGCGTACTACCGCACGCTCGGCGACGCCGTCGAGAACAAATCCGCGCCCGTGGCCTGGTGCTCGAGCGTCGGCCCGGCGGAGCTGCTGCGAGCGCTGGGCTTCGCCGTGCACTTTCCCGAGAACCATGCGGCGATGATCGGAGCGGGTCGAACGGCCAACCGCTACCTGCCGGTGGCGCACGCACAGGGATACTCGCAGGACATCTGTTCGTACCTGACGAGCGACATCGGCGCCTACCTCGCCGGCGAGTCGCCGCTGTCGGCGTTCGGTCTCCGCGGCGTTCCGCGCGCGGACGTGCTCGTGTTCAACACCAACCAGTGCCGCGACGTGCGCGACTGGTTCGAGTGGTACGGGCGCCAATGGAACGTGCCGGTGGTCGGCATCAACTCGCCGCGGTCGGTCGGCAACGTGGTCGAGGCCGAGGTCGACGACGTCACCGCGCAGCTGGAGGCCCTCGTTCCCGTGCTCGAAGGGGTGGCCGGCGCGCGGCTCGACAGCGCGCGGTTCGCGGCCGCGATCGGCGCTGCGCGCGAGGCGTCGTCGCTATGGGAACAGTGTCTCAAGACGGCGGTCCATCGCCCGACGCCGTTCACGTTCTTCGACGGCACGATTCACATGGGGCCGGCGGTCGTCCTCCGTGGCGTCGCGGAGGCCGCGACGTACTACCGGACGCTGCTCGCCGAACTCGAGGAGCGCACGCTCGCGGGTGTATCCGCGGTGCCCGGCGAGACGTTGCGGCTCTACTGGGACGGCATGCCCATCTGGGGGCGGCTGCGGGCGCTCTCCACGACGTTCGCGGAGTTCCGGACGGCCGTCGTCGCGTCGACGTATTGCAACAGCTGGATCCTCTCGACGCTCGACCCCGCCGATCCGCTGCGCTCGATGGCGCGCGCCTCGGTGGAACTGTTCATCGCGAGATCGGACGGGCCCAAGGAGCGCTACATCGAGCGGATGGTGGAGCTCTACGACATCGACGGCATCGTCTTCCACGATTGCCGCACGTGCCCCAACAACACGAACACGCGCTACGGAATGCCGCGACGCCTGTCCGAGCGCCTCGGGATTCCCACGCTCGTGCTCGACGGCGACGTGAACGACCTGCGCTGTTTCTCCGACGAGCAGGCGCGCACGAACATCGA